>DASWNZ010000064.1:0-43501 GCA_036398975.1 Longimicrobium sp. | reverse complement strand
CGGATGCACACGGGCGGCTTCCGTGCCGCTCACCATGCGCGGGCTGGCAATCAGGAACTGGATGTACTCGTGGTCTTTGACCCTGGGTGCGTTCATAGCTGTAAGCTACCTGCTTACAACCAACTGCGTAACTCCTATCTGACTTCGCAGTACTTGTGTCATTCGCGTTGCGCATTACGTGCTCGACATCCCAAGCGCTAGAGCGAAATTCTACCTGCTGTAGAGTGCGCGCGGACCCACTTCCCTCGCCAGGCGCCTCTACATCGGAGTGGCTTTCGCTCTAGTATCTGGTTCCGTTGGCCTTGAGTCGCTTGCGGCTGCTTGGGTGGCAAACCGTGAGGACGGGCGGTTCGGCCGGCTGATCGTTCAGCTCAACGGGGGGCGGCAGGCAGCCTGTGATCGCGACGTCTCGAACTCTCTTCGTCGACAGCTTCTATCCCGTGGTGTCGCTGCTGTGGGGGGACACTACGGCTCCACTGCCTTCCGGGAGGGCGAGATCCTCGCACTGATGAGCATGGATCCGTTCGCGACCGCCGATCCGGAAGCGGCTATGGAGCTGGAACAACGCGCCGCGGCGTTCGAGGAGCACCTAGAGGCCGCGCGGGCCAGTGGCGACTCCGCGACGGTGCCGGCGCTCTTGAACGAGTACGTCCAGTTGCTGGCGCAGCTTCAGCAGAATCCCCGGCGTATCGTTTTCCACCCGGCGCTCTTCGGCCGCGAGCTCGCCTGGTCTCCCGCGCGCGTCGACTTCTGGTTCAACAACCTGCAGGACCTGAGCGATGAGGCGCAGCTCACCAACGGCGGTCGACCAATGCCGTCCCATCTGATCAGCATCGACTTTGGGGAGGCGGGCGCGGGTACCTGGCAGCTCTTCGAACGGAACAGCGACGTCGCGTGCAGATGCTGTCCGTCGCATCGTCCGGTCCTCTGGTGGGCTCGATTGAAAGTGCACGCAGCCACTTCGCGGTTTCCATGTTCGCTTTCGACGAGGGCTCCGCGAGCAGTTCCACGGAGGGAGAGGGACGTCCCCTCCCGGAATTAGAGGCCAGGCTGCAGCCAATGCTTGACTGGCTCGCGACGAATCACCACGACTTCATGAGGCTAAACGACTTCTCCGAAGCTTTCTCCCTGCTCCGGTGGCTGAAGAAAGCCAACGTTGCCCACATTTTGGTGGACATGGACGGGGAAGGTCCAGAGATCGCGACGCCGGACCGGATCGTCATCGGTGACGGCCGAAGGTGGGAAGTTGATGCGCCTCTGGACTCGGCGATTCTGCCGGTAGGGTGCGCCGGGACCGGTAACGCCACATCTGCTCCCGGCCTGTGGATCCGGTGTACGCGCACCCTCCCAGCCGCAGATCGGCTCGACTCCGTACTCCTCCCGGTGCTCCTCGTTGAAGCGCCCCATCAGCGCGGTGGGCGGTCGAGCTCCGCCTGAGCGAAATAGGCCGAGGCTTTGCGCAGGATCTCGTTGGCTCGCCGCAGTTCTCGGGCCTCTCGCTCCAGTTCCTTCAAGCGCGTGCGCTCGGCGGTGGTCAGCCCAGCTCGCTTGCGACGTGTGTCGGCGGCCGTGATCGAGCAGATCACGGCCGTCAGTGCTTCCTCCAGCATTCCTTCGTTGTCTCTGGCCAGCATCCCGGACCCGGAAGCACCTTCGGAGAGACCACCTTCTGGTCCAATGAAATACCCGAGCCGTGACTCCACACCGGTGGTCTCACCGCTTCGGACGACAGCCAAGCACCTCCAAGCGATACCGCCCACCTCGCGTCCCCACACTCAGTCGCCCAGGCAGCTGATACTCACCCACACCTCGACCTGGCCCGGCCGCGCCTCCATCTGAATGCGCCGCACAGGAAGCTCGACCGGGCAGTTGCGCTGCTCGAAGAACGCACGGGTGCTCTCCGCGACCTGGCGCGCGACCTCCGCGTCCTCCTCGTGGAAGTACCTGACTTCACTCTCGAAGGAAGGGGTGATCCGCTGGGCTCCCGGCGCGGCGAACCCGGACCGGCCCAGGTGCTCCCTCAGCAGGTTGAGCACCTCGCGCGTGACCGAGCCCTGGAATTGGATGTACACCACCGGGATGGACCGCGTGGCGGCACTGTCCACCCGCGCCGCTTCGCCGACGGCCGGGCTCACCCTCACCCGCGCCCAGTACTGCGTCAGGTTCCGGCGCGGGTATGCCCGCGGCGCCTCCCTGATCTCCACGACCGTACCCCGGGGCACGGTCCCTAGGCTCACCACCCCGCTGAAGTAGGACGGGCCAGAGTTCGGCGCCAGCTGCCGAAGCGTCATGTTGCCGGCCACACGGAAGCGCGCGCCGGGCAGCAGCAGCTGGGGATCCACCGAGACGGGCGTCCGGTTCAGGGCCGTGATCCGCGCCGGCGCCCACCCGCCCTGCGTCCGGTCGTAGTTGCCAATCCAGATGTACCCCTCGGGGCTTGCCAGGGAATCGCCTGCGCCCACGAGCTGGGTGTTGATGTCCTCATCCGCGCGGTAGGGGCCCCGCGAGCTGTCGCTTCCCATGGTGGTGGAGGTGGTCACGGCCGAGACGAGCGCGCCCCGCTCGATCCTCGCCCGGAACAGGTTGGCCCCGTCGAGGCTGGCTCCCGACAGGTCGGCGCCGGAGAGGTTGGCGCCGACCAGGACGGCGCCCGACAGGTCCGCACCACGCAGGTCGGCGCCCGACAGGTCGGCGCCCGACAGGTCGGCCCCCTGCAGCACCGCGTCCGCCAGCCGCGTCTGCACCAGCGTGGCGGACGGCAGCCGGATCTCCGGGAGTCGCTGCCGATTCAAGTTCAGCCGGGACAGGTCAACCCCTTCGAAGTCGCGCCGACCACTCCTGTACAGCTCCACCAGGTAGCGGACCCGCACGCTGTCCTCGGTCACGGGCGAGCCGAGCGCGGCGAGCTTCTGCGACTGGCTCGGGGGGGCGGGATCGCGCGGCCAGGAGATCCATCCCACAGCTCCGGCCAGGATGAGCACGATCAGGAGCGCGGACATCGCCATCAACGGAGATCGGCGCCTGGGCGCCACCGTGCCGACAACGGCGGGCCGCTCCATGGGGCGCCACTCGGCGGGCCGTGCGGGGGATGGAGCGGGTGGCTCCATGGGGCCGAGGGGGGCGCCGTCCTCGTGCGCGTAGGCGGACACCACGCGCTGGCGGACATCCTCGTCCGGCTCGAGCGGCTCCGTCACGTGCAGACCGGTGGTGTAGCGTGCCAGCCGCGTCGCGGCCGCCAGCAGCGTCGACTTGCGGCCCCGCGCCTCGGCGAACGGCGCCAGCACTTCTTCGAAGGCGAAATAGGGGACATACGGGAACTCCACGCTCCCCCAGTACTCGTCGACCGCCTCCGGCTCCATGTCTGCCAGGAAAGGAGCGAAGGCGGCCTTCGCCTGGCGCAGCCCGGCCCTCAGCTTGTCGGCCTCCGAGCTGTCGATTCGGGTGGGGACGGGAAAGATCGGCATCGCCGCGCGGTTCCGGCGGACCGAGCCGGCTACTGCGGAAGCCCCGCGGATCCCCTGTTTGTTGAGGGTGAACAGCACCACCAACGCGTCCGGCATCTGCACCGTGCAGATCCCCGAGGTGTCGCTCACCCCGGTGCGGCTGTCGATCAGGACGTAGTCGTATTCGCACTTCAGCTCCTCGCGCGCCGCGTTCAGCGCCCTCCCGCCACCCAGCCGCTCGTAGAAGTTGTCCCAGTCGAACGCGTTTACCCGCTCGGAGTAGTGGGAACCCTGCTTCCCCGCGGGAATCAGGTCCAGCTCGCCGCCCCCGGGGAACTCCCAGTCCACCCGCATCACGTAGTCGCCGATCTCCGCCATCTCGGCCAGGTCGCCCGTCTCTCTCCGGCCCGCTTCCCCGGGCGTGAGCGCGGCGGTGGAGAGGTCCCACACGAAATCGATCATCCCTTCGGAGCTGAACAGCTCCGGGTCGATGAGGAAGGGCGCGAAGTACCGGTGTAGTCCGGGGGCCTCCAGATCCCAGTCAATCGCCAGCACGCGCTTTCCACTGCAGGCCAGCAGCCACGCCACGTTGGCCAGCGCCATCGACCTACCCGTGCCGCCCTTGTACGAGTAGAAGGTGATGATCCGCCCGTCGCGCGTGCCGCCGGTCATGCGGCGCCCTCCTGGCTCGGACCGGTGATGAGCGGCCTGCGCACGGGCCCTTCCGAGGACACCTGGCGCTGCACCGGCGCGCCGATCACCACGCGGCGCTGCAGCTCGGTGAGCAGCGAGCCGAACACGGCCTCGAAGGCCATGTACGAACCTACGAACGTCTTCACTACCACCCGCTCCGGGTCGGAGGCGATGTCCCCCAGGGCCGTCTGCAGGCTCGCCACGGCCCGCGACGCCCACGCGTGCGACGGGTTTGCGGCGATCAGCAGCCCGCCGCGCCATTCGGGGTCGCTCAGCACGTACTGCAGCAGCTTCGCGCCGGGTTCAACCGGGGGGGTGGGGTTCACCACCAGGAGCGGGATCTGGTTGCGGGCGGTCGCGGAGCGCAGCACCGCCACGGCGTCCTGCGCGGCAGACGGGCTCTGGTCGCTCAGCCAGCCGTCCAGGCACTGTACGCGGTTCACGGCCGCAAGCTCGCGTACCAGGATGCGCAGGCTGCCGGGGTGCTCCCTGGGGAACAGCTCCCAGCCCTCCACCTCTGCCTCGCTGGCGGCCAGGTAGACGGGGACCAGGACGGCCGGCCCACCCTGTCCCTGCGGCGCGGCGGGGGCAGGGCTGAGGGGCGGCGGCGCCTCGAACGCGCTGGGCACCTGCGTCAGCACCGGCGGCTCGGGCAGGGGCGGGAGCGGATCGCGCATCGTCCGCTCCACGATCTGGTCGGCCAGAGTCTCAATGATGTCCACGTAGGTCCGCTTCCGGCCCTGCCGGCGCAGGATCCCCTTCAGCCCCTGCTCCTCGTAGAGTACTTGGTGCGGACCCACGGAGTAGAGGATGAACCTCGCGACCTCCGGGGGCAGCCCCAGGCGCTCCAGGTCCTTCTTCCTCAGCCAAAGCACGGGGATGATCTTCTCCGACTCGCGGGCTGCACCACCCTCGTAGCGCACGCCGGGCTGCCGGTCCAGAAACACCCTGAACTCCTTGCCGCAGTACGGGCGGGTGAAGTACGACGGGCTGTACAGGCAGACGAGCGTGGGGCTCACGCGCAGCGCCTTTGCCAGTTCGGCGTCGTAGTCGTCGCCGGGCTCGATGTCCGACACGTCCTGAAAGCTGACCTCGTCCGCCCCGGTAATGGATTCCACCTGGTCGCTCAGGTCCTTGTAGAACGCTTCCAGGTAGCGGTCGTGGTCACGCCGGGCATAGGAGAAGAAGAAGTAGGGTACCTTCTCTGGCATTGTCGCCTCACGCGTACGAGTGGCCGGAGAGTCGGAAGGAGGGCGGTGGAGGGAGCGAAGCCGGCGGGGAGGGCGGAAGCCGGCATGCCGTCGTGCGGCGGCTCGCTCCCGGCACTCCATACGATAGTTGGTCGCCCATACGCTTACAAGAAGACTGCTTCGGCCCGACGCCGACCGGAAGCAGCTGCGTTCCCGCAGCGGAAATACTTGCGCTCCACGGGAATCTCACCACCTTACCTGGTACCATCGAGGAGCAGTGGGCTCCCCGTACCGCCGGTCCGGGGAGCCCGCTGCGCAGCGGGCTCCCCGGGCGATGCAGTAGCACATTGCATTCGAGAATTCGAAATGCCTTCCACCGACCCACTTCGAGTCCTGCTCTTTAGGCACCCTGCCGACACCAAGGTCGAGCCTTTCGCCGAAGCGATCGACCACGCCTTCCGGGGGGGCAGGGAAAGTAGGGGTTATCTCGACGCCTCGGATGAGGACATGAAGGTCCAGTTCCAGGCGTTTTCCGCGGCGCCCCTCAATCCGGTGCCGGACGCGCTCGCCGGCTTCTGCCATACCCTCGCCATCGTCCTGGTCGACCGGGCCTTCCTGGACGGGAGTGACGACGCCCTGTGGAACTGGCTGGCCGACTGCTGGCGCCACGTGGATCAATCCAAAGGCAAACACGGCATGCTCGTGGTAACGATGGAGGAGGGCCAGGTCCGGGAGTTTTCGACGAAGCGCCCCGAGCTGGCCACGCTGCAGGTGCGTCCGGCCCAGCAACTCGGCGAGTTCTCGGTCCGACCTACCATGCTGGCCCTCCGCGCGCTCCACGAGGCCCGCCGGCTCCTCGCCAGCGGGCTCCCCACCGTGGCCGGCCAGCAACCCGGCTACATGCGGATCTTCATCAGCCACGCCAAGATCGATGGACTCCCCCTGGCCCAGGCGCTGAAGCACCACATCGCCACGATCCACTGGCTACGCAGCTTCTACGACGCGGAAGACCTGGCGGACGGCGAAAATTGGCAGCGCGGGCTGGAAGAGGGCGTCGGCACTTCCATCATCGTGATGCTGCGCACCGATGTCTACGACAGCCGCGACTGGTGCCAGCAGGAGGTGCGCTGGGCGGACGAGTACGCGACACCGGCGGTGCTCGTGGACGCGCGCACGTCGCTGACCTATCCAGCGAGCGCGCTGCCGTTCGATCGGGTGCCCACAGTGCGCATCCCCGACGGCAACCTCCTGCGCGTGCTCTTTCTCGCCCTGCGCGAGGGGCTGCGGTTCCTGCTGTTCGCCCGGTACGTGGAGGAGATGAAGGATGCGGGGGAGATCCCCAAGCCCCACGAGCTGCGCGTCTTTTCCATCACGCCGAGCATGCCAGCGCTGTTGCGGGCCTGCAACTCGCTCGCGGACCCCGCCGTGTCGGGGGTCCCGAACCGGTACATCCTCTATCCCGATCCCCCGTTCCGGTCGGGCGTTCTCGAGGCGGCCGAGGCGCTTGTCGCCACCGCCGCGCCGGGAGTGCGCCTCGCCACGCCTCTGACGCTCGCCGCAACGGAGAACAGAGCTCCATGAGAACCTCGCCCCGTCCGCTCTCCGGGCTCCACGTGGGCCTGTCGATCTCGGAGAGCGAAGAGAGCACGGTGCGCGGCTTTCCCGCGCCGGAGGTGAACCGCGTGACACTGCGGATGGTCGCCGGTCTGCTCGGCCAGGGCGTGGGGGTGGTCTTCGGCCACGACTGGCGGGAGGACGGCGTGATGGAGGCCGTCCACCGCTTTGCCCTCCAGATGCGGCCGGTCGATGGCTCGCCGACCTCCGCCGGGCCGGATGGCGGGACGCAGCCGCTGCTGCAGAACCTGATCCCGTGGCCCGACAAGCCGTCCCGCGCGCAGGACGCCCTGAAGCGTCAGGCCGCGACTCTGCGCGTGGAGCAGGCCGGCCTCCCGGAGGAGCTCGCCTCCTACCGGGGCCGAGCGCGCTCCGACCTCTCTACCGACGTGTACGGCTACCTGCGCGCTCGCGCCCTCACGCACCTGCGGCGCCAGCTCGACGCGCGCTGCGACGCCCGAATCTGCCTGGGCGGGCGGCTCCAAGGCTCCAAGGGTCGCTATCCCGGTGTGATTGAGGAAGCGCTGATCGCGGTCGAGAGCGGGACACCGCTCTTTCTTGCTCGAGCGTTGGGCGGGGCGACAGGGCTGATCATTGACGCAATGATGGGCAGGCCGATGTCCCCTGACTTCTGTGGTCCGGCGGAGGTCCACCGACTGTACCGTTTTCCCCCGGACGGGGTCGCGGAGCACGACTCCCGGACGGCCGCGGACCGCCGGGTCGACCGCGATGCCGCCTGGAACGCGTTCCGGGAAGCGGGCGTGTCCGGGCTGTCGCGCGCCAACCGGCTGACACCCGAGGAGAACGCGGAGCTCTTCCACACGCCCGTACTGGACCGCGTGATCCAGCTCGTGCTCGTCGGCATGTCGCGCATCCAGGCGCCCCCGCGCGGGTAGGCTGCGCGGGGCCGATCCCCACCGTACGCTCCACCCCACCCTCCCCATGGCAATGCCTCCCTGGACGTGGAAAGGGGCTCTCGGCGCGTACCGCGCCGGGAAGGAACCGCTGGTCGGCGACGCTTTCTTGGCGCGCTGGGGCGGCGAGCCGTGGGCGCCGTGCGAGGATGACCGCGCCGCCGCCGCCAAGCTCCACACCGAGATCACGTCGCGCATTACCTTGCAGCGGCTCGGCTACCTGGACGGGGTGGAGAAGACCGCCCTGGACAGCGTGTACACCATCTTCCAGAAGACGCGGGACATCTGCCACCAGCACCCCGCGGCCAGCCACTTCAACGCCGTCGCGTGGGCCGTGCTGAACTGCCACGTGCGGCCGTTCACCGCCAAGTGGCACCGCGCCAGCCAGGCCGGCGCGCTGGCGGCGCTCGACGCGATCGACGAGTTCCGCGCAGAGCTGAACGACCTGCAGCCGGTGCTGCAGCGGTTCGACGACCTCCTCCTCCACATCCGCGACGGCTGTGAGCCGCCCCGGCCCCTGGAGGAGCCGGCTGGATCGCCCGGCAGGATCGCGGACGAGATGGGCTCCGCCCTCCGGTGGGGGATCCCGGAGCGCACCGGCGGCATCGATGCCGCGCAGAGGATCAACGAGGCCGAGAAGGCGGCGATCGAGGCCAGGCGGGCGCACTACGGATTCCGAGTGGGTGCCGCGGACGCCGTGGGCCTCGCGCTGTCCGGCGGCGGCATCCGCTCCGCGACGTTCTCGCTGGGCGTGCTCATCGCCCTCGCCCGGCGCGGGCTGCTTCCCCAATTCGACTACCTCTCGACGGTCTCGGGCGGGGGGTACCTGGGGTCGTTCCTGAGCGCGTTCCTCAACGCCCCCAGGGACGCGGACATCGGGCTCTGCCCCGACCAGCTCCCGTTCCGCCGCAGAGAGGGCGAGGCGGCCGCGCTCCGGCACCTGCGCCATCACAGCAAGTACATGGCGACCCGCTCGTCGGGGGAGCGGGTCTCCATAGTGTCCGCGCAGCTCTACGGGATGGTGCTGAACGCCCTCGCGGTAGTGCTGCCGGTGGTCGCCGTGGCCGCGGCCGAGCGGCTGATCCGGGGCTGGCCGCTTCTCGACGGCGGGCTCGTGCCGGCGACGCGGTTCGTCACCGGCCTCCTGGCTGTCGGGGCGGCCCTGGCGCTGCTGGTCCTGCGCTCGAAGCGCAAGGCGTGGTGGCCCGCCGCCGACAGGATGGTCGCGTTTCCGGCCGTGACCCTCGCGGCGCTGCTGGCCTGGCGCGGGCTGGACCTTGTCCACGCGCGGCTGCAGGGCGTCGCCTGGACCGAGCTGAGCTGGTTGGTGGTGGCCGGAGGCGCGGTCCTGCTGGCCGTGTCCGCGCTCGCGGGGACCGCGGGGCGCTCGCTGGGGCGCGCCGGCCTCGTGCTGGTCGCGCTGTCCGCGGTTGCGGCGCCGCACTTCGTGGTGGGGATCTACCTAGCGGCGTACCAGTGGGCCGCTGGCCCGCCCGTTGCGCCGCTGGGCGTGGGTCCGGTGCCGCGGGTGATGCTGCAGCTGATCGTGGCGGTCGTGGGCTGGGTGATCTACTTCGTGCTGTTCAACGTCAACGTCACCTCACCCCACCGGCACTACCGGGGCAAGCTGGCCCAGGCGTACCTGATCCAGCCGAAGGGTGGGGCCGACGTCGCCGCCTTCGACAGCGCCGTCCGGGTTCGCCTTTCCGAGCTGTGCGACAAACGGCGCGCGCCCTACCATCTGGTCAACTGCGCGCTGAACGTCCCTAGCTCCGCGAACTCCGCCATGCAGGGGCGGCTCACCGACTTCTTTCTGTTCAGCCCACGGTTCTGCGGCAGCCCGGTCCTCGGGTATAAGCCGACGACGGAATGGGAAGCGGCCGACGCGCACCTCGACCTGGGCACCGCCATGGCCATCTCGGGCGCGGCCGCAGCGCCGCAGATGGGGCTGGGGACGATGACGCGGCTCCGGTTCTGGCTGGCGCTGCTGAACGTCCGCTTGGGCCACTGGGTCCGGAGGCCCGAAACGACAGCGAAGCGCCACGGCGGGGTGCCAGGGCTGGAGTTCCTTTTCCGCGAGATGCTGGGCCGAATGAACGAGAAGCGTCCGTGGGTGCACGTTTCCGACGGCGGCCACATCGAGAACCTGGGCGTGTACGAGTTGCTCCGCAGGCGCTGCAAGTACATCGTGGCGGTGGATGGCGAGCAGGACCCACAGATGACCTTCCAGGGGCTAACCCGGCTGCAGCGCCTCGCGGCCATTGACCTGGGCGTCCACATCGACATCAACCTGGACGACCTGCGACTCAACTCCCAGGGTCTCAGCCGCTCGCACTTCCGCTTCTGCCGCATCCACTACCCCTCGGCCGGGCGTGGCTCCCCCGTCGAGTATGGCTACCTGCTGTACGTGAAGCTCTCGCTCACCGGCAACGAGGGCGAGTTCATCCGGCGCTACCGCCACGACGAGCCGGCGTTCCCCCACCACTCCACGGCCGACCAGTTCTTCACCGAGGAGCAGTTCGAGGCGTACCGCAGCCTCGGCGAGCACACCGGGGACAACCTCTTCCTGCGCGCGATCGTAGGCGACATGGCGGATTCGCAGTCGGTCGACATGGACGCCTGGTTCCGCGCGCTGGGGGAGAACCTCCTGGAGCCGGTGCGCGACCCGGCCTCCCCGGCCGCCTCCCTGGCCGCCTCCACATAAGCTCTTTCCCACGCCTATCATGCCCAACTATCATGTCTTCACGAGCTATGCGCAGCGCGACCGCGATAAGCACCTCGACCGGTTCATCGCAGAATTCAGCGAAGAGCTACGGAGCGCGCGAGGCGCGCCAGACGCCACACGCATGGCGTTCTTCGACCGTATTGGAGTCAAGGCTGGAGACCGGTGGTCACAGACCATCACGGACGAGCTGAGCGCGGCGGACGTGCTCCTCTGCCTGATGTCGCCCACGTACTTCACGCGCGAATGGTGTGGCCGCGAGCTGGAGGTCTTCCTCCAGCGTGCGGTGCGTCTTCCGGCGGCGGACGCACGCTTCATCTTCCCCGTCTGGTGGCGGCTCCCTACCGCCCCACGCTCGCTGCCCAGTCGGCTCGTCGCGCACCACCACAGGGACGCCGATTTTCCGCCCGGCTATGAGAGCGCCGGGATTCGTGGGCTCGCACGTCAAGGCCGGTGGACGCAGTTCACCCGCATGGTCGACCGGCTCGTGGAGCTGATCAGCGAAACGCTCGACCAGCCGCACCGGCTGCCGACAGGTGAGGCCGTGACGGACATCGCGGAGATCGTGAACGCCTTCGACGAGCAGCAGCCGTACGACGTGTGCATGGTGGCGCTCACCCCCGGAGGCGACGCCTGGGTCCCCAGCGCGACGGATCCCAGCGTGGGCGCCGCAGCCGCCGAGACGGCCGAGCGGCTCATGGTGTTCATCCGCCGGTTGGACACGGGCGCGGGTACGGACGATCGGCTGCAGAAGGCACAGGACGAGGAGCAGGTGCTGCTGTTGGTGGCGGACGCGACAGCGGCGGTGGACGACCAGACGCGCATGATCAATGCACTCGATCTCCCTAACCTCGCCGTGCTGCTCGTCGATGCCGGCGACCCCGCCGTGGGCGTCGACGCCTGGGTGGACCGGATGCCCGCCGGGGCATTCGCGGGCGCGAGAGCGGCAGGGCTGATCCGCGCGGCGGGAAGCGGAGAGCTGAAGGAGCAGATGGAGAGACTGGTGGATGCAGCACGGCGCCGGCTCCAGACCCTCACACAGGCCGAGCGGGTGGAGGACCCCGACCTCGCAAAGAGCGCGGCGGCACAGGGAATCCCTATCCACGTGCAGCCGACCCTTGCTGCCCCCGGAGGGGAGGCACGGCCATGAGAATTACCGACACAGGTCTGGAGGAGGCGCCGCGCGCGCCAGGCCGCATCTTCACCTTCTACTCCTACAAGGGTGGTACCGGCCGCTCCATGGCACTGGCGAACGTCGCCTGGATCCTGGCGAGCAACAGCCAGCGCGTGCTGGTGATCGACTGGGATCTCGAGGCGCCGGGGTTGCACCGCTACTTCAGGCCCTTTCTGCCGGACCCAGAGCTGTCGGACACGCCGGGGCTCATCGACTTCTTCGTCCATTTCACTGAGGCGGCTCACATCCAGAAACGAGCCGGGGAGACACCGGCCCAGTTTGAACGCCCCTGGTACTACGATCGGGCGGACCTGTTGAGGTATTCCGTGTCGCTCGACCACGATTTCCCCGGAGGTGGCCTACTGGACTTCGTCGGAGCCGGCCAGCAGGGGCCGTCGTATGGGGGACGGGTCAACTCGTTCCAGTGGAGTGAGTTCTACGAGAAGCTGGGCGGCGGCACTTTCCTGGAGGCGATGAAGGTGCAGCTCCGAGAGCAGTACGACTATGTGCTGATCGACAGCCGCACTGGACTGAGCGACACGGCCGGCATCTGCACGGTCCAGATGCCGGACCAGCTGGTGGTCTGCTTCACGCTCAACCGTCAGAGCATCCAGGGTGCGGCGGCCACTGCGGACTCTGCGGATGCGCAGCGGCGGCTCCCCAATGGCGTGCCGGGGCTTCGCATCTGGCCCGTGCCCACGCGCGTGGACTTGTCCGAGAAAGACCGGCTGGAGGCGGCCCGGTTCTCCGCGCGGGAGCGGTTCGCGCCTTTCCTGTGGCACGTGCCGGCCGCGCAGCGCAACGAGTACTGGGGCAGTATCGAGGTGCTGTACTTCCCGTATTACGCGTACGAGGAGGTGCTGGCCACCATCGCGGATCCTCTGCAGCAGTCGGCGTCGCTGCTCTACTCGATGGAGCGGCTTACGGCGCGGCTCACTGAGGGGCGGATCAAGGCGATGCCGAGGTACCCGCCCGGTGCGCGCGAGGTGCTCAAGGCGCTTTACGCCCCCCCGCGCACCCAAATGCAAGCCCAGGCTGGCCGGTTCTTCCTGAGCTACGCCAGCGGGGACCAATCGATTCCCATCGTGGAACGCGTCGCGGAGGCAATCGACCAACAGTTCGGTGCTGATACCGCCTTCTGGAGCGATCGAATTCCTCTGGGTGCCGTATGGGCCGATGCACTCCGGTCCGGCCTCGAAGCGGCGGAGGCGGTGCTCGTGTTCGTTGGGCCACGGTGGCTATCGTCGAGCGGATCGCCGCTCGAGGTCGAGGTAAGCCGCGCACGAAGAAAGCCGATCGTGCCTGTCGTCATCCACGGTCTAGAGCCTCATGATTTACCGCCCGAATTGCGCGAGTTCACCGCGGCCCGACTGCGCGAGGAGACGTTCGCACAGGATCTGAGACGGCTAGTCGACCAGCTGGCGCGGTCCTTCGATCTCAAACCGGCCACCGCAACCATCGACGCCGATGATCCACATCGCGGCCAGTTCGGCGGAAGAAGCGAGGATGACGGCCGCCGGCTCGCCGCACAGGTGACCGAGGCCGAGAACGGCTGGTTCAACCTCGAGCTGGCCGTGAATTCCACGGGCGACACTCCGCTGGAGGGCGAAGTGTTGTTCCACCTGCACCCGACCTTTCGCCCGTCTGTCGTGAGTGTGACCGCAACCGGTGGAGTTGCACGGCTGGCACGCGTGGCGTGGGGAGCGTTCACGGTCGGCATCCTGGCCGACCAGGGCCGCACACGGCTCGAGCTCAACCTGGCGGAGCTTCCCGGCGCCCCGGCAAAGTTTCGCGAACGCTGATGCCGAACGGGGCCCAGAACCCGGGGAAGTGACCCTCGGGCGCCGACGCAGGGTGACATCGGAACCTATTTGTCGCTCGTGACCGGCTGACGGGGACTGACATTCCCGAATGGGGAGACATCGGGCAAGGCGAGCGCTTCTCCAAAACCTACAGGAATCGTCGCGAAGCAGACTTCACAAAATTTCCAGCGTGAACGATCTCATCTTCAGTTACGCTCGCGTGGATGCTCCACGCGCCCGGCCGCTCGTAGAAGCCTTGAGGGCGCTCGGCATTCGTGTCTGGGTGGACGAAGAGAGAATTCGGACCTTCACCAGTATCACCGAGTCGATTCGCAACGGATTGGCGCAGAGCAAGGCGCTGCTCGCCTTCTACTCGGAGGCGTACCCGCTGAGCCGTGCCTGCCAGTGGGAGCTGATGACCGCGTTCCTCGCTGGCCAGCATGAAGGCGATCCCCGGCGCCGCGTACTGGTGGTCAACCCGGAAAGCGGCACTGACCACATCTACCCGGTGGAGCTCAGGGACGCGCTCCACGCCCTATTCCGGGACCCACAGGATCCCGGAGAGGTCGAGAGGGTGGCTGCCGCCATACAGGCTCACGTCGCGAGCCTCGAAGGAGCCCTGGGTACGGTGATACCCTTCTTCGCCAGCTGGTACGGGCGGAGGCGTCCACTGGGATCGACCCGGTTCGTGGGGAGGGTCAGGCAGTTATGGGAGATCCACTCGAAGCTGCATGTGGGTACGTTGCAGGGGATCGGGGTGCCGAAGGGAGGCAGCGTGGTTCAGATTCGTGGCCTGGGGGGGACTGGAAAATCGCTGCTTGCCGAGGAGTATGCCCTCCGTTTCGAAGCGGCATTCCCGGGGGGCATCTTCTGGCTGCGAGGCTACGGCAGCGCGGATCCTCCCTGGACGGTGGAGGCGCTGGAGGCTGCGAGGCTCCAGCAGTTCAGGGCTATCGCCGAGCAGATCGGAATCGATGTAAGCAGGCTGAAGCCCACCGAGATCGAGGTGCTGCTGTCCCGGCGAATCGAGGAACGCAATCAGCCGTGTCTCTGGGTCGTTGACGACGTGCCGGACAACCTAGCGGTCCAGGAGCTGCAGGCGTGGCTCGCTCCTTATCCCTCCGCCCGGATGCTGTTCACGACCAGGAGTCGGGCGTACGATGGTTTGGCGGTCCCCATCGAGCTGGGAGACCTCGCCCCTTCGGACGCATGGGATCTGTTGACGTGGGACAAGCCGCCTAGCGAGGAGTCGGAGCGTCGGGCCGCGGTGAAGATCGTCTCGGAGCTCGGTCGACATGCGCTCGCGCTGGATGTCGCCCGCGGTGCGCTCCGCTACCAATCGTACGGGCAGTTCCTCGCCGCTCTCACCAACCCGACCAATGACGAGATGGAGTTTGCCGCAAAGCTCACGAAGCAGCTGCCGAACGGCCACGAGGTCAGCATCGCCGGTACGCTCCTGCGCAGCATCCGGGTGCTGCCGGACCCCGGCAAGTCCTTGCTTCGGCTGGCTACCGTGCTCGCCGTTCACCCGATTCCACAGCCACTGATCCTTGCCATCTACCGTCGCCTGAGCGGCACGGGAAAGGATTACGACCCCAGGCAGGAGACGATTTTCGGGCTGGAGGCGATCGAGTCGGTTTCGCTTGGCACCGTAAACGACGAGATGGCGCTGGTGGTTCACGCGCTGGTGGTTCGCACCGTGAGGTTCTGGGACCGGGAGGCGCAGCTTCGAGACGCGTTCCGGCAGACAGCGGCGGAAGAGCTCGGGTCATTCCTCGGTGAGTTCGGCGGTGAACCGGCGCTCGTGGAGCCGTACGTCGTCCATGCGCGCGAGATCGCGGCAACTGCGGCGTCTCTGGAGGAGGCACGTCTATCGGGATTGATCGGACAGCTGGATCACGATCGCGGCGATTTCGAATCGGCCGAGCGCTTCCTTCGTCGGCGGCTGGAAGTGTGCGAGACCGCGCTTGATGCCGGGGACACCGATCTACGGTTAGAGGTGCTTGCAGCGAAAAGCGATCTGGCCCGCGCTCTCGGTGAGAAGGGTGATGTCGCCAGCGCTCTTGAGCTAGAGGAAGAGGTGCTGGCGGCACGCAGGGCGGCTCTAGGCGACGACCACCCCGACACCCGTGCCTCTAAGGCCAGGTTGGCCGCCTCGCTGCGCCGGGACGGCCGGTTGACGGAATCGCTTCAGATGCAGGAAGAGCTGTTCGGCTCGCAGCGGCGGAAATGACGACTGGACGGCGGGGACGCCCATGGTGAATGGTGAACGGGGGGCAGGCTCGACGGCGGACTCAGGCCGCCTAGCCAGTTCGACTTCGTATGTCGCGGAGGTGCGTTGTCCATGACATTTCCAGTTTTTCTTTCGTACTCCCGCTCCACTGGCCGCCAGAAAGCACAGGCGGTCTACCAGGCGTTGGGCGGTGCCGAGGCGGGTCTCGCCTTTCTCGACGAGAGTAACGTCGAGGCCGGGGAAAGCTTCCCCGCCTCGACCGTGGATGCCATCCTTGGCGCGCGCGTGGTGGTGATCTTCGCGGAGCCGGCGTATTTCACCCGATGGTACTGCCTCCTCGAATATCGCACGGCGCTCACTCCGTTCCTGTACTCCCTGACTGCTTCAGGGCTTACCTCGTCCGAGCGCGGGGCCATGCTCAACCCGGTCGTGTTGGCGCTGCCCAGGGAAGGCTCCGCCCCCGAGTTCGACCGGTTTCCGTCACTCGCCCAGGCGACGAACTGGCCGACGATCGATGACGCGGAAGCCGTGGCGGCTCTGGTGCGCAGCCGCCTCGCCCGATCCGAGACGGTGCTCCGGGAGATGCTGGAGGCGGTGCACGCCTCCGCTCTGGAGACGGAGCTGCGCGAGGCGGTACGGCTCCCGGCCCCGACCTCGGCTTCGGCGGTCCGTCTCGTTCCCGCCCGGATCCCGCCGTCGATCCACTCTTCGCTCGTTGGCCGAGGCGACGATCTCTGGCGCATAGACACTCTGCTCTGGACAGGACCCGGGGGGAGATCGTCCCACGGGAGCGCGGTTGTCGCCCTTGAGGGCGCGGGAGGTATCGGCAAGACGCGACTCGCGCTGGAGTACCTCTGGCGATTCGGGCCGCGCCGTTTCCCGGGTGGACTTTTCTGGATCGACGCCGATGTCGACCCGGCCGCCCTGGAGGAGCGTCATTACGAGATTCTTGTGGCACTGAATCCGGATGCCCCATCCCTCAACGCCTATCGAGAGTCCTCTCGGCCCCGCTCCATCGTTCGGGACCTCCTGGGAGCGGTTCAGGCGCTCCCGGAGGATACACCGGTGCTCTTCGTGGTCGATGGAGTCCCGGAGCCCGAGCCCGGGCAGCTCCCAAGCCCTCTCACACGCTGGTGCCCCGTCGTGGGCCTCGCACCAGTACTCGCTACGTCCAGGAGTCGGATCTCCCTCACGGGTCGGGGAGAGATCACCTCATTCCTACTGGACACGCTCGGCGAGTCAGCTGCGGTCACGCTGTTGACGCGGGACGTGCCGCACCAGGAAGTGCTTGCCGCCGAGCAGTGGCGAGAGATCACCGGTTGGGTCGGACAACTACCCCTGGCGCTCGAGCTGCTCAATGCCGCCCTCCGGCTGCAGAGCGTCTCCCCCACCGCGCTGATCCAACGGTTCCGGTTGAAGAATCCCGCGCGGGCGCTGGACGCGGAAATGGATGCCCTCCGGACCGAAGTGCCGCCAGGAGCGGTGCGCGGCGTGCGTGAAGCGCTCGCGCTCGCCTACGAGCGCCTCGGCGAGCGCGAACAGGAAGCCGCGCGGCTACTCGCATGGCTTGCTCCGGAACCGGTGCCGGACGAGCTGCTCGAGAAGATCGGGGCCGACGTGTTCTCGCCCTCCACACGGGCAGCACTGATTTCCCGCTCCTTCGTTGCGCCGGAGAAGGCGAGCAGGGTTCCGGTCTTCGGTGTCATGCACCCGCTGCTAGCCGAGTTTCTCCGGGCTCAGACCGTCGATCCGGCCGCCGAGATGGAGCGGATCGTCGTTGCCCTCCTGCAGGTGATGGCGCCGGAGCGTATCCGTGAGCCCCGGGACTGGCCACTTATGAACCTCTGCCTGCCTCATGCAGAGGAGGTGTTCGCCCGCGCGGGCGCGGAGTGGGAAGCCTCCTCCCTGCCGGAGCCGTTGCTCTGGCTGGGGCTGATGATCGGAAGCTTGCTGGAGGAACAGGGGTTCGGCTCAAGAGCCGAAGCCATGAAGCGACAGGTGGTCGAGGCAGCCCGTCACTCGCTGGGCGAGGAGCACCGGACCACGCTCCTGTCCATGGCCTCGCTGGCGTACAGTCTCTGGTCGCGAGGAGACCTGGCTGGCGCCCGCACCCTGGAGGAGCGGGTCCTTGAATCGCGGCGCCTGGTGCTTGGTGAGGAGCACCCCGATACCCTCGGATCGATAAGCAACCTCGCCGTCACGCTCTATGCACAGGGAGACCTCAATGGCGCGCGCGTACTGCAGGAGCGGGTACTGGAGGCGCGGCGACGTGTGCTGGGTGACGAGCATCCCGACACCCTCACCTCCATGAACAACCTGGCTAGCACGCTACGGCAGCAGGGTGACCTGAGCGCCGCCAGGATGCTGCAGGAGCGCGTCCTAGCGGCGAGCAGCCGCACATTGGGCGAGGATCACGCGCGGGCGCTCATCTCCAGCAGCAATCTGGCGGGTGTGCTTGCAGAGCTCGGAGATCTTTCGGGTGCACGACAGCTCCAGGAGCAGGTACTGGAGACATTCATCCGAACACGAGGCGTCGAATCCCCGGATACGCTCACGGCCATGAGCAACCTAGCAACGACGCTCATGGGACTTGGAGACGTGACCGGAGCGCAGAGGCTGCAGGAGCAGGTACTAGAGGTGCGGCGGCGTGTGCTGGGCGAGGAGCACCCTGACACCCTCACCTCCATGCACAACCTGGCGAGTACGCTTCTGGACCTGGGAGACGTGGCTGGAGCACATGGCCTGCTGGAACGGGTACTAGAGGTGCGGCGGCGTGTGCTGGGCGAGGAGCACCCTGACACCCTCACCTCCATGCACAACCTAGCAAGCGTGCTCGCCGCGGAGAGCGCTTTTACCGCTTCACAGCAGCTCCAGGAACGAGTCGTAGAAGGATTCCACCAGCTTTTCGGTGACGAGCACCCGAACACGCTCACTGCCACCAACAGTTTAGCGAGCACTCTCTTCCGGCAGGGCAACATCGGCAACGCGCGCCATCTTCAGGAACATGTGTTCAATGCCCGTCGCAGGGTTTTGGGGGAGGATCATCCCGACACTCTCACGGCCATGGCGAACCTGGCATATACGTTGTGGGCGCTGGGGAATCTCGAGGATGCCCACGATCTACAGACCCGGGCGCTCGAGGCTCAGCGTCAGCTGCTGGGCAAGGAGCATCCCAGCACGATAGCTTCTTTGAGCAACCTGGCCAAGATCACCTGGGCACAGGGCGACCTCCACAACGCACTCGAACTCCAGACGGAGGTGCTCGACCTCAGTCAACGTGTACTGGGTCAGGAACACCCGGACACCCTTGCTGCTCTGGAGAGTCTAAAAAATATGGAGGACGGATGAAATCATCCCATTCTCTGCGGTGACATCCCTGGCGCATGGTGGACGGGTTGATCGCATTACATGCGAGAGTTGAATTGAGCCGTAGAGGGTTGCCTGCTTGAATTCTGGTGAGGCTACATCTTATACCAGATTTGCAAAACCCCCTAGCGACCAGTTGCGTGTCGCGCTCGTAGATTCGGTTGAAGGGAGGAGCTAGGTTTCAGCCTGTCGGGGTCGCGCAGCCGGTAGAGGACTCAGCAGAAAACCTATTCGTTCCAGTGGTCGACCCACTCGAGTCAACGACGACTCCCTTGACCTGCTCTTTTTCGTCGCTACTGTCTACTATGTAAATAATCGACCCGTGCGTTCAGTGTGGAAGGCCAAGAGTTCGCCGCTGGCTACGTCCCGCATTCGCGCATCCATTCAGTCGATCGTGGGAGCTGGTCGCCCCGTCCGATGAAGTACAGATTCACCTGCCCCTGAGATCCAGCGCAGGGGTGGCGCAGCGCGCGTATCGTAGATTAGCGGCTCCGGCTGTCCAATAGCGGCGCAGTGTGAATGGGCGTTTTTTTTGCGAACAGGTCAATGGCCATGGCTCCCAAGGCGACTGAGACACGGGCGCGCATGCCACCTCAAACCGCATTGCCACTGTTTCCCATGAGATCATACACTCCATTGTTAATTGGAAAAGCATGGGAATTCCATACTACAGTAAAATTCATGGCGACTCAAGGTCCTCGGTACCAACTGGTTCGGAGTCCCTTGCAACACGGAAACCAATGTCCCTGAATCGGTAGTAGGGATCATTCCCCCATCGAAACGCAGCTCTACATCCTCGGGCGTGATAGGCATGGCCTCCTCCACGGCGCACGCGCATCGTTCCCACTGCAGGTCCCCTGGGGTTGACCTGTGCAGCAGGCGAGTATGGAGCTAGCCAATCTTGACACCATTCCCATACGTTGCCATGAACATCGTACAGGCCCCAATTATTTGGCTTACCTGACCCAACCTCCCAAGTTTTATGGAACCCGGACTCCTCAAAATTCGCGAACTCTTTAAGACGGTTCACTTCGTCACCATAGCAGTACTGTCCTGTGCTCCCAGCTCGTGCAGCATATTCCCACTCTGCTTCGGAAGGGAGTCTCGCCCCAGCACGAAATGCACAGATGAATGCCTCGAACCAAGAGACGTTTACGACAGGATCATTATCGCCTTTAGAGTACTCATTCCGCTTGCTAGCATCAGAACCCATAATGCGCTCCCAAGCTAGGTTCGTGATCTGGTAGCGCCCCATCTGGAATGCCGCCCCTACGGATACAAGATGTGCAGGGCGTTCCATATCATCCTGCGCCGCATCGTCACCCATGTAAAATGACCCACTGGGAATCTCAACCATCTCCCACCTGTAAGCCGGATCCGATGACAACTCCTGGTGGAGGGCAGGGGCGCCTAAGAGGAAGTTTCGTTGCCGCAACTCCCCTGAGTCTGAAGGATCAAACTCGTCAATCAACCGCAACGCAAAGTACATTACCGCAGCATCATGCTCGCAATCAAAGAGGGGAGCGAGCGTCTCAATTACGGTACGAGTTGCTTGTCCTGCCTCCATTTCCCCCAAAGAACGGCGAACAGCGTCTAGCATTCGGACGCGGGATTCTGGCTCTGATTCCCTGATCAAACCCCGAAGGAAGGCAGGCCCCAATTGGTGGCACTCGGTAGCCGTTCGGAGGGCCAACGCGGGGTTTCGGATCCACAATTCACTGACAAAATCCTGCTGGGCAGCCCCCCGATGCAACGATCCAGCGTATAGCCGAACGGTTTCCTCCCATTGTGGGACAGTGCAGTAGGCCAACAAGAGATCCCGCCCACTGATCATATCGCCTAACGCTAACGCTGCATAGTACTCTTGGAAGGACTTGTGGGTAAAGGAGTAGCTCCCGCCGTGACGCTGGAGTATACCAGTATCCTTTGCAGTCCTTTCAAGGAATGCAACTGGCTCTGGAACTTTCATTACGCGGGATCCTTCGATGTGAGCTGCAATTATACCTTCGTCAAGCTCCTTCGCATCTAGTTGCAGAAATCGTAGTGCCGTTTCCCTCAGTATTAGGTGTCTCTTTTCACGATCCGCCTCAGGAACTGCCACACTTCGGCTTCGCTCCAGATAAGAGGTTGCCTGTTCGTAGAGGGCGCTCCGATTTGGCCCCAAGTCATGACCTTCGTTGAAGACAGTGGTCATAAGCGTGAGGAGGAACGCTCGACCGGCCAAATCCCTGAGTCGAGGCTCCTCTAAACGTTTCAGGAAGTTCTCACGATCCTCCTCTTTGGGAATTGCGTGTTCGACAAACTTGGCAATCTGCTCGTCAGAGAGAGCCGCGATAGACCACGGTCTCCACTGTAGAAAATCGTTCTCCCTTACGTCTCGGAACCCCTCGAGGCGCGTGGTTAGAATCGCTCGACTTCGTGGGTATTGTTGAAGGTGTTGCCCAAGCTGTTCGTGCAACTTTTCATATCCACCAATGGGCACTTCGTCTAAGCCATCTAACAATAGGATCGTGTCAAGATCAGGGAAGAGATCGAAACTCTCAAGTATCTTTCGAAGAGGCAAAGGGAGGCCGGTATAGAGTTGTTCCCTTAAAAAATCTTCAAATGTTCCACCTAACCGATGATTAAACCTCTTCAGGCGCGCAAAGATCGGTATATCCACACGCTCGGCTTGGCTCCATCGGTATAATAGGAAGTGAAGGGTGGAGGTCTTTCCAGTACCGGGATGACCAGCAATCAGCACATTCTCATCAGTTGCACGAATGTCATCGAAAAGCCGGGACGGTGTTATCGCGCCCAAACCAATCCGACTTGGCCGTAATCCCGGTGCGAGCCATACCTCAACATAGGCGTCACCAATTGCCTCCCGCTTTCCCTTGGCAACGATTTCCATCCAACCGAACCGATCCGCAATGATCCTTCTTAACGTGCGGATCGCCTCCGGCTTATCACGTACCAGTGGCGTTTCGTTGCCATCAACAAGTCCTAGTTCCTGAAGCGCGATCCGGAGTTGCTCAGCATCTCCCGAGTACTTTATGAAATGCCTCCCTGACAACAGCAATGGAACCTCACACTCATCAACCACTATTGGTATAACGCGCCGATTCGACTGCATTGCCACTAACAACTCCTCGTAAATGATAACCGATTTCGCGGAATTAGGCGTCCAAAGCAATACGAATCCGCTGCATCGACGGATCTCGTCAAAAAGAGTTTTCCGCCAATCATCCCCGGGGAGGAGGTCAGATGTATCGCGATGAACGAGGATACCGTTAGCCCGAAGAGCCTGCTCCAGTTCCTCTGCAATCGCCACATCGTCTCGCGCGTAGCTCAGGAACACGTCCATCCTCGTTTTCAACCTCCGTCGCAAGGTCCATTACTCATAGCCGATTACTTCCTTGAGTCAGACTATCCCGGACCCTTTGAGCATGGAAGGGGAAGAGAGATAATTCGTGCAGTGTGGTCCTCGTCACGAAGCGATAGTCACGAGCTTCTTCCGAGGCGTGAAAGGCCCCTCCAACAATTTCTGCAGAAAAATGGATCGCTATAACACGAAAAACGTTTCCGTCTGGGTACATCACGCCAGCAGTCGGATCGTGATAAACGCCCACTAACCCAGTCACATGCGACGAAAACCCAGTTTCTTCGAACACCTCCCGAACACAAGCCTCCTCCAAGCTCTCTCCGAGATCCACACCACCGCCTGGGACACCCCAGCAGTCACAATCGGTCCGAAAGACCAGCAGGATGCCATCTAAGTGAGGATGTCGTAGCGACGCCGATACTCCCACGCGCCACGGGGCTGAATCAGCTGGGGTTAACGTAACGAGTCGTGCCACGGATTCCTACCAGCCCGGTGCATCGTCGAAATCGAACGGGATCAGCGAATTCTTCAAGGGCAGGCGATGTTTATCAGGTTGGGCATGGTTATAGGGCTCAGTTGGAAAGTTGATGAAGACAGCATCTACATTGCCTACGTTCTGCACCGCATGGATTACACCAGGTGGCACAATGATCAGTGACCGATTCAATTCGCTTACAACCATGATGTTAAGCAGGCGATGTGTTGGTGAGTGCTGACGATGATCATAGAACACCCAGCGCATAGCCCCAGTGGAAATGAAGATGCGGTCGGTTTGAAGTTTGTGCATCTCCCACCCGCGAATAGCACCCGGCCGTATCGTCACTTGGTAAGCGAAGACCATCGGATCCGGATGCACCTCCCATGCTGGGCTGTACATCTCAGTGATGTCTCCACGCTTATCCTCTATTGGGCGCAGACGGCGCACGATCAGACCTTGGATGTGCGCCTGAACGGAATCACCACCCGGGGTAACAGTTTGGCGATCCTGAATCAGTTCCGGTGGCTCAGACATTTTTGGATCCATTAGAACTCTCTAGTAGGCTGAGCAGCCGTGTAAAGTCGTCACCTCCTAAGCCACGCGCTTGAAGGTTCGCGTAGAACTGCTCAATTATTGCAGTTATAGGGAGTGTCGCTCCCCGCCGGCGAGCTTCATTCAGGCATATGCTTAAATCTTTCCGGATCAAATCAACCGCAAAACCGAAATCAAACTTCCTCTGAAGCATCGTTGGTCCCCGGTTCTCCAACTGCCAGGACTGAGCGGCGCCCCCTGCTAGGACTTGCAACACACGTTCCATGTCCAACCCGAGTGTCTGCCCAAAATGTATACCCTCGGCGAGCCCCTGTACGACCGATGCGATAAGAATTTGGTTCACCATCTTAGTCATCTGCCCTGAACCAATCGGGCCCATCAGGCTCTGCTTCGACGAATAGCACTGCATCAGCGGTTGCACCGCCGTGAAGGTACTTTCATCACCACCAACCATTACTGAGAGTACACCTTTCTGTGCGCCAACCGAGCCACCTGAGACCGGTGCATCCAGGAAGCCAACCCCCTTTTCTGCTAGGGCTTGAGCCACTTGTTGCGCTATTGAGGCCGAGGCCGTGGTATGGTCGACTACAACCGCGCCTTCCTCAACTGTATTGATAACACCATTTCGACCCAAAATGACATCCAGAACATCGTTGTCATCGCCGACGCAAATGAAGATCACGCTGCTGCCGTTCGCGGCTTCTGCGGCAGAACTGGCAGCACTGCCGCCGTGCTGGGCACACCAACGCTCGCTCTTCGCTGGTGTTCTGTTATACACAATCATTGCTCTGCCCTGTGTAGCAAGATGCCCAGCCACTGGGTAGCCGATTTCACCTAAGCCGATGAACGAGATAGGCTCAAGAGTCATTCTGCTCTCTCCTATTTGTCGGAATGGAGGTTAGGGTTTCCAACGGTGAATCACAACGCCGAATCAACTAGTCAGCAGGGCAGTTCGCTATCCCTGAGGCTTGAGGATGTTCCCTCCGATCGTAGGGACGCACAAGGCTAGGTGATGGTAACACATGTCCTGCGAGTGAACCTACCTAAAACACACCCCCAGACATCTATTTAGATCGTGACAGGGCTGGAACCCATGCCACCTACATCAGACGCTGATGTTCAGAAAGGTAGGGAACAATTGTCCTTGGCAGATTTAGTCTGCTCGGAGCCGACCCAGAGTGTGCCCAAGACAACAAATGACAATTTAGGGCCGGAGCGACGAGCGTCAAGGATCATCTGAACGGCCCCAGGAATGCCGGAGGCGCCCAGCCGTTGAGGTCCGAGGCGCTATTAGATTTCAAGCGAGGTTTGCTAAACGCCCTGCGACAGATTGCGTGTCGCGCGATTCCAAAACTGCGACATCTTGCATGTCGCACGAGCGATAGAACTCGTGTCGCCCAACAAGCTGTCGGGGGACCCAGTCGAGCAGAGGACCCCCCGGATTTGTCCCGAGGGGTCCTTTGCGCTAATCGATTGTAGATTTCGTTCGGTCCGATGCACGGCCACCACCTTAGCGGTGTTCCGTAACACCGTCGCCAAGCTCAATTCCCACCCTGCTGGCCTCGATCGTAGGGCCAGCGTTATTCGCATCAACTGAAATCCACATCCAGAACAACGCGGACGACCGTGCGTACGTTCTCATCGTCGTCGTAATGGACTTCGACAGCGGAGGGTGTGGATGCCGACCGAGCATAGGCACTGAGGAATGCACCTATGAACGTCGGATCGTCCGTGTAGACGTCCAACCCCTCCTCGCCCGGTGCGGACTGTGCGAAAAATACATGGGCGTACACGCGGAAATCGAGGAAGTCTTTCTTCCGCTCGAAGTCGACCCTCCTCACGTAGCCAGTGAATTGTGCCATCGAGTATCTCCGCGTAGGGCTGCGAAAGGCTGGGGTTCACTTCTAGTACATTAAGTAGCGAACTGCGGAGCAGATCAAGATTATCCGTTGTGAGCCAAAGGGGCGCCGCATTAAAAGGATGATGGAAGGCTGCCGAGCGTCCGGTCTGTGGGGTCAGTGCTCTACTGATTATTGCGCGTCCAGCTGCGGCGGAGGGCGGCGAGGCCGTAGGAGATGCGCGATTTGACGGTGCCGAGCGGGATCTCCAGGGCTTCGGCGATTTCGGGTTGGGTGAGATCCTGCAGATAGCGCATGCGGAGCACGACGCGGGCGGCGGGTGGAAGCGCGGCGAGCCGGGCCGGGAGCTCCGCAAGGAACTCCGGGTCGATCGCAGGCTCCTCCGGACCCGGGGCGGGGAGGTCGGGGAGCGATTCGAGGGCGTCGTGAAGGTGGGCGCGGGCGCTGCGGGCGGAGCGGACGGCTTCACGTGTGGCGACGCGGTAGGCCCAGGCGCGGACCCATTCGAGCTCCCGCACCGTGCCGAGGCGCCTGCAGATGATGAGGAGTGCGTCCTGGAGCACGTCCGCCGCGGCATCGTCGTCTCCGACGATGCCGCGGATGTGCTGGTAGAGCGGGTCCTGGAGCGTCCGCAGCAATCCGTCGAGGGCGGCCCGGTCGCCGAGCTGCGCGCGAGCCGCGAGGGCCGGCAGCGACCGGTCCGCTCCCCCGGCGTTCACGCCCGGGGCCGTTCTTCCAGCGCGGCGACTACCTGCGCTCCCACGCGGGACACGTGTGCGCCGAGCGCCACGAGCCCGAATGCGAGGATGGTGTAGCTCAGTACCGAAAAGAGGAAGAGGAGTACCTGCGTGTCGTCCTTCCAATCGAGCCTGAGGATCGCCACCACCATCAGGAGACCCTCGACGGCGGCGGCCGCCAGCAGCGCGAGCCGCATCCGCTGGTTGTGCCGGTCCATCCGCTCCAGAACCCCCGTGACGAGCCCACCGTGGTCCATGTTAGCCATGTCTGTTGCTCCGTGTGAGGCTCTGTTCTACCGGAGGAAGAGGGCGGCGCCGATCGCTGCCGCCTCGATGATGGCAAAGATCCAAACCGCGATCGCGATCCGGCGGTCGGACGAGGAGGTCGGGTGTGGCATGAGGTGGCTCCGGCTGGGGTGATGTGGATGCTCGCCGCGCGAGTCCCTGTTCCGCGGTACAAGTATGAGAGGGAGCGACTCGCGCTTCCGTTCGGTAGGCGTCGCTCAGGCGGAGGCCCGAATGGCTGCGGATAGGCGAGGAACTTACCCAGCGGCGGCGTAGAGGTTGGCGACGGTGTAAAGGCGCCCCTCGCTCGAGAGGACGGGGACCAGGATGCGGCGATAGCCGGGGCCCTCGAAGCGGTCGATCCCCGGCCAGGCAGCGGCCAGCGCGGGAGCGGAGAGTACCTTCACGGGGACGATGGGTCCGCCGGTACGCGGGCGGCAGGCCGGGTATCCGAGCGTCGCGCCCCAACCTTCCGGGAAGAGATCGCCCTCGATCACCCCGTCCGTCCACTCGCCGCCGAGCGGGGCGACGACGTGATAGTTGGGCCGGCCGGGCGCGAGTGTGCCGTATACCGCAAGCGTGTGGCGCGTGGCGAAGAGGTCGTCGAGCCGCCGTTCGGCATCGGCGGTGTGCTCGTCGTCCGCGGTGCCGCCCCGCCACCGCGCGGTGTTCGCGGCGGCTACGAGGAGGCCTACTTCTTCCAGCGTGAGATTCATGATGGACGTACCCGTGTCCAGGTTGGGTCCCGAGCCACGGCGATGAACGCGGGGCGACCCGGGGAAGTGCTCCGATCCTCCGAGCAACGAACGATGCTCCGCTACGCGCTAGTTTTAGCCGCGATTCTGCTCGCCGCGCCCGGGGCGCACGCACAGGCGCGCGACCCGATCCTGTTCGTGCACGGGTGGCGGGGGAGGGCGGAGCAGTGGAGGCCGATGATGGCGCGGTTCGTGGACGACGGGTGGAGCCGCGCACGGCTCTTCGCCTGGACCCTCGATCCGCGCGACTCGCACGCGGCTGCGGCGGCAAAGATCGCGGCGCGGGTGGACCAAATCCTGGCGGCCACCGGCGCCTCGCGGGTGGACATCGTCACGCACTCGATGGGGGCGCTCCCCACGCGCTACTATCTCAAGAACCTGGAGAGCGAAGGCAAGGTGGATGCGTGGGTGTCGCTAGGCGGGCCCAACCACGGCATCCACGTGGCGGACCTGTGCATCTCCGCCGACTGCAGGGACATGCGGCGCGGATCGCCCTTTCTGGCGGCGCTCAACCGGGGGGACGAGACGCCGGGCGAGGCGCGGTACGCCACCTGGCGCTCGCCATGCGACGAGGTCATCGACCCGGTGGACACCGTCGTCCTGCAGGGGGCCGACAATCACCTCACCGGCTGCGTGTCACACCTGGGCCTTCTGCGCGACCCCGCCATCTACCGCGCCGTCCGCGACTTCGTCTCGCGCCGCGCGTACGTGCGTCACGCGCCCTCAGGCTCGTCCATCGCGTCGCGCACCGTGTGGGGGCGCATGTCGGTCCAGATCTGGTGAATGTAATCCAGGCACTCGGTTTTCGTCCCCTGCTTCCCCGCGGGCTTCCATCCCATTGGAAGGTCCCGGTCGAGGGGCCACAGGGAGTACTGCTCCATGTCGTTCACCACCACCTGGTAGATGGTGTCGTCCTCGCGCTGGTCGCTCATTTTCCCGGCTCGCCAGGGGGTGTGAGTAGAATGGTCCGGGTGATCTTATCGCGTGCGGCCGTGCGTGGCGAGCATTGCCCGTGCTGACGTATTATGATGTATGACGGGGCGCACTCCTCACAGGCACAGGAGACGACGATGGCAGACGCGGCGAGCTTGACGGATGCGGAGCGGGCGAAGCTGGAGCAGCGGCGCGACCGGTTGATGAAGCTGATGAAGGAGGGCGACGGCTCCGGCGGCGGCGACACCCTGGATGCGGACGACCGCGCGGACCTGGCACGCGAGTGGAACCGCATCGACTCCCTGCTCAACCAGCGCTGAAAGAAATCGTTTGCGGGCGCATACGAGCACGATTATCGTTGCGCCGAGATCCTTCCGAAAAGCATCACACAGAGGACGCAGAGAGAACGACAAGCCAACAGAGAACCGCTTTGTGTACTCTCTGTTTCTCTGTGCCTCTGTGTGAGACCGCGGTTCCCTCCACCGATACCCCCACGGAATGAAGCCCACCACGGCCCCCGGCGACCAGGGCCCGACATCAGCTGCGAAGAAGCCGCCCGCGGATGGCGCGCCGCGGGCCAGACGGCACGTCCGCATCGGGCGCGCGGTGGGCCGCGGGGTGCGCAGGATCGCGCGCGTGGTCGGGTGGACGGTGCTTTTGGTGGGGTTGCTGACGCTGGGGATGACCGTCTACGGGATCGCAAAGACGCCGGTGATCGGGGCGGTGTCCGGGCCCACGGTGAACGACGTCACCCAGCTCAACCGCATCGAGGTCGCGCGGGTGATCGCGCCAACGACGGAGGCGGAGATCGCTGCGGCCATCCGCGGCGGGACGGGGCCGGTTTCGATCGGCGGCGGGCGCTTCAGCATGGGCGGGCAGATCGGGACGGAGGGGGCGCTGCACATCGACATGCGCCGCCTGCGCCGCATCGTAAGGATCGACACGGCGGCGCGCACAATCACGGTGCAAGCCGGCGCCACGTGGCGGCAGATCCAGGAGGCCATCGACCCGCACGGCTTCTCGGTCAAGGTGATGCAGTCGTACGGCAACTTCACCGTCGGCGGCTCGCTCTCGGTGAACGTGCACGGCCGCTACGTGGGGCTGGGGCCGGTCGTCTCCACCGTGCGCTCCATCCGCATGGTGCTGGCGGACGGGAGCGCCATCGCCGCCTCGCCCACCGAGAACGCGGAGATCTTCTACGGCGCCATCGGGGGGTACGGCGGGCTCGGCGTCATCACCGAGGCCACGCTGGATCTGGCTCCCAACGTCCGCGTGCGCCGCACGCGCCGCCGCATGCCCGTGGACGAGTACCTGCGCTACTTCCGCGAATTGGTCCGCGAGAACCCGAAGATCGTCTTCCACAACGCGGACATCTATCCCAACGAGTACGACCGGGTCAGCGCGGTCACCTTCACCGAGACGTCCGACGCCGTCACCGTCCCGGAGCGCTTGATCCCGCGTCGAGAATCGTACCCGGGGAGCCGCTTCGCGCAGCGGATGATCACGGGGTGGCCGGGGGGGAAGGAGATCCGCGAGCACGTCCTCGACCCGTGGCTGCACCGCAACTCGCCCGTCGTGTGGCGCAACTACGAAGCGAGCTACGACGTCGCGGAGCTGGAGCCGTCGTCGCGCGAGGAGTACACCTACGTCCTGCAGGAGTACTTCATCCCCATCGGCCGCTTCGACGCCTTCGTGCCGCGCATGCGCGAGGTGCTCACGCGCAACGACGTGAACGTGGTCAACGTCTCCATCCGCCACGCCACCCCCGCGCAGTTCCGCCGGGCATACCCGCGCGCTGACCGCTTCTTTGCGCTCAAGCGGCGCCTGGACCCGAACAACCGCTTCCGCAACCGGCTGTGGGACCGCTACGACCCCGCCGGACCCGCGCGCATGGAGCTGGCCCCGGCCGAGCGCGCGGCGGTGGACCGCATGCCAGGCTACCGCCGTCCCGAGTCGCAGAGCTACCTCAGCCACCCGGAGTGGTTCATCGTCTACAGCTCCGTGGAGTACGCGGATTGGACGCGCGACCGGCTCCCGAACGGCTTCGCGTACGCGGAGTCCATCGGGCAGTTCTGGCGCAACTGGGGCCACGCATCGCGCGCCAGCCGCGCGGAGAACCCGCCCAACAGCCAGTACTCCATCATGCTGGGCGTGATCGGCGTGAGCCATTCGGTGGAGTACAGCCTGCGCGGCGCGTACGAGAGCACCGTCGGCCGCTTTAGCGCTTGGACGGCCGGCGGCAAGGCGACCGCCGAAGACCGCTTCGCGCACCAGGTGGCGGCGGACTACGCGCGCTTCATCCACACCATCCCCTGGTATCGCTACCCATTCGGCGCGCAGCTGCGGAAGCTGTGGAGCGACGTGCCGATGTGGGGCCCGCACGCCTTCCGCAAATGGGAGCGGCGGCTGGCGCTCACGGTGGAGTACGGGATCAAGGCCGGCTACGCATCCGCCCTCGGCTGGGCGACGGGGACGGCGTACGCGGCGGAGGACTTGAAGATCGGCCTCGTCGTTTACGGCGACACAGCCTCACTCGCCGCGGGCGACCCGCGCGTGCAGGCGCGGCGGCCGCTGGGCCCCAACCACTCGCTGATCACCGCCGAGCGCTACGCCGCGTTCAGCAGCCTGCTGCTGGAGCGCGCGCGCCGCGACAGCGTGCCCATCGTGGAGATCGCCGGCAACGACGACATCGTGGTGACCGGCATAGCCCCGGCGGACTGGCGCTACGTGGGTCCGGACGCCGAGTTCCTGTACGCCCTGCCGCTGGCCAACGACGCGCGGCGCATCCGCCCCGTGCTCAAGGTGCACACGCGCGACCTGCTCCCCTTCCTGCGCCGCATGGAGGCGGAGAAGCGGATGCGGGTGGACCACGTCTACGACTACTGAGGAGAGATTCGATGCTGAGGAAAGTGACGTTCGCGATGGGGCTGTTCGGAGTTGTCGTGGTTGCGCTTGGCTGGATCCCCGGCATCTCGCCGCACGAGGGCCACGAGCGGATGATGTTCAACGCCTTCGCCATCAGCGCCGTGGACGACATCACGCACGGCCTGACGGCTTTGGCCGCCTTCGCCGCCGCCTTCCACTCCGACCGCGCCAGCCGCCTCTTCCTGGTGACGTTCGGCTCCTACTACGCCCTGGACGCCACCTTTTACCTCCTCAACGGCTTCGTCAACGACCTCACCTGGACCGCCGACATCATGCTGAACCTCCCCCACGTCGTCGTCTCCAGCGTGATGCTCGCCGTCGCCTACGGCTATCACCCGGAGCCATCCCCGGCCCACGTCTCCGCACCCCGCGCGGCGATCTCGTAGGGGTGGGGGGGTGCCCTGGAGGGTTGCCCTGGCGAGTGAACTCGCGGCAACAACAGCACAAAGTCCGCCTTCGCGGACTCGCGGGCGAGATCGTTGTACGGGCGCGATTCATCGCGCCCACCCTCCGCCAACCAGAACCTCCGCCGTCCGCACCGAACCCGGTAGGGGCAGACCTGTGTGTCTGCCCGCCGCCTGCCGCTCGCCCAACCTTGCGGCGCGCGAGACGGCTTCAGCCGTCTTCCCGTGGTTCCAGCCGGGGGCTTCAGCCCCCGGCGTCCCGGCGCCCGGCGTCCCGGCGCCCGGCGTCCCCGCCCCCGTCAGTCCCCACCCCATACCTCAGCACCCCGTCCACGATGCTGGCCGCAGCGGTGTACGGGTGCGCTACGACCTTGCCGCGGTCCATGATGTGGAGGACCTCGGCGCCGCCCGCTTTCAGCGCATCCGCGATCATGGCGCGATGGCACCGCCACCACACCGCCTCTGAGCAGAGAAGCGCCGTCCTCCGCTCGCGCGCGGCGCGCACCAGGCGCGCGAGGCCGGCGCGGAACTCCGCGGAATCCATGTAGTCCGCGTATCCCCTGAAGTTGGGATGGCGCCAGATGGTGTTGGGCGAGTCGGGGAGGGGAGGCCGCCGCCCGCCGAGCTCCGGAAAGGGGCAGTACTCGATCCCGGCATCCGCGAGCGCCGCGGCGAGAGGCTCGGGGTTGAAGTGCGGGTGCGCACGCGAGCCGGCGTATCGCCGGACGTCGGCGATGCTCTCGATGCGCGGGCCTTGCAAAAGCGCGAGGAACTCGCCGATCGCGCGCGACGAGTGCCCGATGCTCCACACCACCAGCGGACGATCCGCAACCATCATCCGAGCGGTCGGTCAGGACGCGGCGCGCAGCAGCACCTTGCCCGTCGTCCGCCTCGCCTCCAGCGCCCGGTGCGCCTCCGCCACGTCGGCGAGCGCGTACTCGGCGCCGATGCGGACGGAGAGCCGGTCCGCCGCCATCCACCCGAACAGGTCGTTCGCGCGGCGGAGCAGCTCCTCGCGCGTCGCCACGTAGTGCCCCAGCGTGGGGCGGGTGAGGAAGAGTGAACCCTTCTGGCTGAGCAGCTGCGGGTCGACCGGCTCCACGGGACCGCTCGACTGCCCAAAGAGCACCATCATCCCCCGTGGCGCCAGCAGGTCGAGGCCGGGTAGAAAGGTAGACTTGCCCACGGAATCGTAGATCACCTGCACGCCCGCGCCATCCGTCAGCCGGCGGACCTCAGCGGCGAAGTCCTCGCGCGTGTAGACGATCACCTCGTCCGCGCCCGCGCCACGGGCGAGCTCCGCCTTCTCGTCCGAGCCAGCGGTCGCGATGACGTGGGCGCCGCGCATCTTTGCGATCTGCACCAGCAGCAGGCCCACGCCACCCGCGGCGGCATGCACCACGCAGCGCTCCCCCGCGCGCAGCGGGTAGGTGGAAGTCGCCAGGTAGTGCGCCGTCAGCCCCTGCAGCATCACCGCCGCCCCCAGCCGCGCGCTGACGCCGGCGGGGAGGGGAACGAGCTTCGCGGCCGGCACCAACGCGTACTCGGCGTAGGCTCCGAACCCGCCGGCCCACGCGACCCGGTCACCCGCGCGCACCTCATCGACGCCGGCGCCGACCTCCACCACCTCACCCGCGCCCTCGCCGCCGAGCGTGGCGGGGAGCGGGACCTTGTAGAGGCCGGTGCGCTGGTAGACCTCGATGAAGTTCACGCCCGTCGCATCGATCCGCACCAGCGCCTCGCCCGGTCCCGGCTCCGGAACGGGTACGCGTTCGGTGCGAAATGCCTCCGGACCACCGGTCTCGTGAAGCCGCACGGCCGTCATCGTGGCTCTGTCAGTCATTCAGGGATCGTCTCGCGTGTCGGTGAGCAGGGCGGGGAACAGGCCCGGGTGCCTCGCGCCAACCGTGCCAACGATTCAGAGTGTCACGTCGCCGCCCGCACACGCAGCCGGAGCCCGGTGCCCCAGGGATCCCGTGTCGTGATCTCGCCCTCCGGTGCCGCGTCCGCCGGGTAGCCCGCATCGGCCAGGCTGCGTGCGACCTCCTGCACACTCTCTGCATCCGGCAGCTCGAGGGTCCACTCCAGCAGCCGCGCGTCTCCATCGTCGGACGGACGCGCGCCGGGGCCGGCCCAGGTGTTGGTGCCCAGGTGGTGATGGTAGCCGCCCGCACTCATGAAGAGCGCGCCCGGATAGCTCCAGGTGATGCGGTCGAGCCCAATCGCCTCCGAGAAGAAGGCCGCCGCCTGCTCCAGGTCCCCGACGTGGAGGTGGACGTGGCCCATCACCGTCCCGGCCGGTATCCCCGTCCACGGCGCGTCGCCCGCGGCCCGCAGAAGGTCCTGCACGTCCACGGGATCGGTCGACATCATCAGCTCGCGGCCGTTGCGGCGCCACGTCTCGCGTGGGCGGTCGGCGTACACCTCGATGCCGAGCCCGTCCGGATCGTTGATGTAGAACGCCTCGCTCACCAGGTGGTCCCCCGCGCCCGCGCGCACCCCGGCCTCGGCCATCTGCCGCACCAGCCGCCCGAGCGATGCGCGGTCTGGAAGGAGGATGGCGTAGTGGTAGAGCCCCAGCCGTCCCCCACGCCCGGCTGGACGCGCACCCGGCCTCTCGTTCAGCTCCACGAGGATGCGCTCATCCCCGTGCGCGGCGAGTGCGGCGCGGGAGCCGTCGCGCTCCACCACTCGCAGCCCGAGGATGCCCTCGTAGAAGCTCAGCGACCGCTCCAGATCCGCGATCTGCAGGCGGACCGGGCCCAGCGTGGTCGAGTCCGGAAGCCTGCGGCCGCGCGGGTGCTCGCCGTACGTGCCTGGCGCCGCCGGCTGCGCGCCGGTGGCTTCGCCGAAGATGTCGCGCGTGGTAACTCCCATGATTCCTCCTCACCGGGTTTCGGACGGGCGGCGCATGCGTGCTGCCCATCAATTTAGTTGTTGAAACGGATAACGTCAACACGAACACCTCCACTCGCATCGACGTTGCGAAAGAATCCAGTGGCGCCGTACAATCCGTCACCCCGCTAGACGGCCGAGGCAACTCCGATCCGCAATCGAAGCCGGATGAAGCGAATCTCTCGCGCGGCCACTGAACGCGCCCACAAGCTCGCCGCGGAGCTGCACGCGAGCCGCGGGGCAATGGTGGATGGGAACGACGTCGCCCGGGTCGCGCGGGAGGCGGGGATCGCGCCCGGGCAGGTGTGGCGCGCCCTGGCGACCGTGCGGCAGGAAAAGTCGAGAGGCGCTCGTCGAAAGTGGCATCCGGGCACGAGCGGCGCTGAAACCCTCGTCGCGGTTCTCGGAGTGGTCGCCACGCTCGTGTTCGGCGCCGCCTCCGCCGCGACGATCAGGGATGGGCTGAGACTGCTCGCCGACCGCGCGTACCTGGGCGCCATCCTGGTGCTGGCGATGGGGGCCGGGATGCTGGTCATCACCGCGAACGTCGCGTACCAGGCCGTAGGCGCGTTGCGGGAGCGGGGGAAGAGCCGCGGGTGAGCTAGCTGAACGACGCGACAACCTGCCGCACGCCGAGAGGAGCGCGCATGCTAGGAAGACTGCTGATTGGAGCCCTCCTCGTGGCTGCGTCCGCGTGCGAGCGCGGCGACGCCCCGAAAGCGCGCGACGTGGTGGCGACCCCCGCCGCCTCCGCGGTGGTGCCGCGCGCCTCCGACACATCGGGGAAGCGGCTGTACTACGTGCCCGTCTACTCGCACATCTACTTCCGCGACACGGTCTCGGCGGTGAACCTGGCGGTCACCCTCAGCATCCGGAACACGGATCCGCAGCATGGGCTGACCCTCAGCCGCGTGGACTACTACGACACGCACGGACGCCCGCTGCGCGCCTACCTGGCCGCGCCGCGCCGGCTCGCGCCGCTAGAGACCGCCGAATACGTCGTCCCCCGCGACGACACCACGGGCGGCTCGGGCGCCAACTTCCTGGTGGAGCTCGCCGCGGACTCCATCGTCACCGATCCCGTGCTGGAGGCGGTGATGATCGGATTCAGCGGCAACGTCGGCACCTCGTTCGTGACCCACGCCCGGCTGCTGCAACGCCCCTGATCCCGCCAATGGTTTTCTGTGGTCTTTCAGTTCCTTCTGTGGCCTCTGTGTGACGCTTTTCACACACGAAAAAGGGGGAGAGGCGCGATGGCCTCTCCCCCGATTTCTCCACTGCGATCAAGCTTACTCGGCCGTGCGCGGCGGGGCGCAGGCGCAGGCGCCGCACGAGCAGAGCACGCCGCCGCAGGCCGCGCAGCGCAGCCCCAGGAAGTCGTCCAGCGGCGTGGTGCAGCGCGAGCAGGCGGAGCGGGCGCGCTTGCGCGAGCCGCCGGTCACCTTGGTCGCGCTGTCCTGCACGCCCTTGTACTCCACCCCGTTCCCTTCCAGGAAGCGGCGGTGGTTCTCCAGCGTGTGCTCGCGGCGGCGGGCGCCGCTCGCCTCCTGCGCGAGGCCCTTCTCCTTCTCCAGCTCCGCCTTCAGCGTGGGCCACTGGCGGTAGCGGGCCTCCGCCTGCGCGCGCTGCTCGGGGTCGACGATCTCCACGACCTGCGACTCCACGACCCGCTGCGGAAAGGCGCGCGTGCGGAACTGCGTGAGGCTGAAGAGCGCCACGTTGGGCGATCCGGGGGCGGACTGGCTGGGGTCGAAGACGAGCGTGTCGCCGTCGACGGCGTGGCGTCCGATCCGGAGCTGGCCGTCGTTGGAGTCGTTCTGAAGCTGCATCGTGCCGACCTCGTGTTGATTGGGTGCCGGGCGCCCCCGTGACCCGGACAGGGACCGGGGGGCTTCTGAGAATGGGAGCGGGCGCTAGTTCACCACGTCGGCCACGAACAGCTTGCGGCCGTCGAGCCCGTAGCGGATGGCGCGTCCCCCGGGGAGGAAGTGGGTGTGCTCGAGCTCCATGGCGCGGCGCCCCTCGATGCGGACGAAGTGGCTGGTCGCCACCACCATCACGATCTCCACCGCGGACGCCATTCCCAGCGTGCGGCGCAGGGCGCGCTCCTGCTCTTCCGTCAACGGCTTCGGGCCTTCGCTCATCGTGCTGCCTCGCCTGGAGTGGGTCCCGCCGGAGCCCACATGGGCTCCGCCCAACGAAAAGAGCCGCCCCGAAGCTTCGGGGCGGCTCTCCCCCGGGTGCTCACCCCCCCGGGACTGTCGTTCGGCTCAGCCGACGACGGCGACGTTCTCGGCGGCGGGGCCCTTCTGGCCCTGCACCACGTCGAACTCCACCTGGTCACCCTCGTTCAGCGACTTGAAGCCGCTGCCCTGGATGGCGCTGTGGTGGACGAAGCAATCCTTGCCGCCGTCCTGCGGGGTGATGAAGCCGAAGCCCTTCTCCGCATTGAACCACTTCACGGTGCCGTTGGTACGCATTTCCGTACTCCTGTTGGGTATTGTACTGACTGCCAGAAGTGCGGTATCTCCGTACTCACCGACTGCCCGTATCGTCCGCGGAATCTTGGCGCTCCGCGGGGCGCGGCGGCAAGAAACAGAAACGGACCCGAACGGCTAGCGTCCAGGTCCGATGACTGAACTTCTTTCGCTCACGCAATGTAGCGGGAAAACGGGGGCGGGTCAAGGCGGGGGAGGGGACCTCACGAAGAGGCGAGGTCGCGTTGCGTGACCTCGATCCACTTCAAGATCCGCTCAGTCGGCGCGTCCGTACGCTCCAGCTGACGCACCCGGAGGATCAACTTTGGGATCTTGACCAACCCTTCGGCAAGAAGCGTCCGCACGAAATCCCTGTCCTTGTCGCGGAACGCCGCCAGCTTGCTGGCCGCGAGGTCGTGCGCCTCCAGGCAGCGGCCCTCGTTGTTGCGAGTGCCCTCGTTGCGCAGCACCACGACCCGCTGTTCCCAGCCTTTCGGCAGGGAGGCCGCATCAATCGTGAGGCCGTGGACGTAGAAGCCGTGCAGCCGGTGGAACTCCGAATCCTCACCCAGTGCACCATCGATTCGATCGGCCACGTTCGGGTCGCCTGAGCCCGGAGCGATGTCCGCTTCCATCGACTGCCGCAGCTCGTGGGGGACGTGCGGGTGCTGGCCCAGGATGGACTGCGATCCGAAAACGATCACCACCTTTTCGCCCGCGACGTCGCAGGCCGCGCGGATCGCGTGCTCGAGCTGCTCGCGGGTCACGCGGAGATCTCCCTCCGCATCTGTGTCCGCTCGCGTTCGGTGAGGGCGTGGATGAACGGATTGCTCTGACGCAGCCGCCTGCCGCGCTCGCCAGGGTCCGAGAGCACGTGCTGGATGCGGGGGACCGAGGAGCCGTTCAGCACGTCCAGCCACTCCTGAAGCTCGTGTTCTTCTTGGGGACAAACCTCGGGAATCCGCTTCACCAGCCACTGGCGGGCACGCTTCACCAGCGTCGGATCGCGCTCCAATTGCCGCGCGATCCAGACACCGCGCCGCAGCGCTGAAGCATCGCGCGACTGGTGGGTTCGGCCGCCGCGGGTGCGCGGGCTCACCGCCGCGGCGCCGGCTGGTCCCGTGCCGTAGACCGGCGTCGCATGTTTCCACGCGTCCGCGATCTCCTCGGCCGCCGTCGCTCCGTCTGCCTCAGTGATCACGCGCACCTCGATCGCGATGTCCAACTCGCTCTGCACGTCGGTGAGGGGGCGGCGCAGCTGCTCGCGTGTAGCCGGGACGTCGCGCGCGCCGGCCAGCACGGTGAGCACCGCCGGCGACGGTGCGCTCTGCGTGTTGATCCACGCAGCTATCGGCGCGGGCTTCACACTCGCCACTGCACGGCGCAGGCGCTCAAGCACGGCCTCACCGTGGACGCGCTCGGCGAAGAAGAGCATTACCAGATGCGCCACTAGCGGGTGCTGGGGGCGCATCTGGACCGACTGCCTCGCACCGCCGCCGACGAGCTCCACCACGCCGGCGGTGTGCAGCCTCTGCAGCGCGCTTCCGACGCCGGGCAGGCTGAGCCCGCTGCGGCGGGCGATCTCGGCGCGGTTCAGCGGCGCACCCGCGGCGCAAAGCTCGCGTAGAATGCGCACCGCCGCCTCCGATCCGAGCACCGGATCGAGGAGGGTGCCGAGTGGATTACGCAAACGATGGGTGGTATTCATCAGCACCGTAAAAGTAAGGACGCGCTAACTAATGTTAGCGCGTCCTTACTTTGGCGCAAGTTCGAAGGCGAGTTCGCGAACCGCTAGCAGGACTGGCCGAGCCGGGTGCGAGAAGCTACGCCTGGCCTCGCTCGAGCTGCGTGAGGAAGCGTTCCACGTCCTGCGCGGCGGCGTGGTCTTCACGGAGGCGCTCGTGCTCGGCCTCGAAGCCGGCGAGCGAGGCTGCCAGGGAGCCGTCCGGGCCCAGTTCCGTCTGCAGGCTCTCCAGCGGCTCGGTGGAGAGGGCGGTCGAGCGCATCTCGTCTTCGGTGGGTGCGATTCCGCGGATGGCGAGCATCGCCTGCTGCACCACGATCCCCTGGCGCACCTCTTCGCAGCGGGCCAGCAGATCGCGCAGGTGGGTGATGCACCGCTCTCCCTCGGGCGTCGTGCCGATCCGCTGGTCGCGTTCCCAGCTCGCGAGCAGGGTCTTGCCGCTCTGGACTACGGAGGCGAGCTCACCCAGCCTGCGCTGCGCGTCGGCCAGCGTCGATTCCGCGGTGTGCTCCACGAAGGTGGATAGCTCCTGCTGCCACCGCACCAGGTCGATGGACCAGAGCCGCGCTTCGTGGCGCGCCCGCTGGCTGTGGAGAACGCTCTCCGCGTACGCCAGCTTCTCGCGCACGGGCTGGAGGGCCGCCAGCCCCACCTCGCGCTCCAGCATCGCCTGGACCCCGTCGATGCGCGCCTGCTGCGAGTCGATCTCCCGCAGCCGCTGGTGGATGCGGGCCTCGTCCGCATCCAGGCCGGGCTCGACGCTTTCCGGCGGCGCGAACGGGAGCGCTGGGGTGGCGTGCGGCGTTGCTTCCTTGAGTCGCGGCTGCGAGGGCGCACTCCCCAGCTTCCAGGGCTGGACGCCCGGCAGGCCCTGGAGCGCCAGCACCAGCGGTAGTCCCACTCCTACCGGCCATATAACCAGCAGCAACGCAAAGAACTCAGCTGCTCCACCCCCGGCTAACAACGCCCCAGCCGCTCCCGCTACCACCGCAACCCCGAGGAGGCGCAACCTTCGTCTCTCGTGGAAGAAAAACCACGCGACCGCCAGCGCCACGCCGGTCAGGATCAACCCGAACGGCAGGAAGAGGATTTCGGGCCCTTCGCCGAACGCCGCCATCGACGCCAGCGTCAGCAGCAGCAGGTACCCGCGGGCGATGTATGCCACGATCCGCAGGAAGATGTCGCCGGCTGAGGCGTTTTCAGGTTGTTGAGTCATGCGGACGGGCAAGGAGTCGTGAGTGCGTGAGTGCGGGGTGTGAGCGCGAAAGCCGCATCACACACCCGCTTCAGGTCGGAGAGGCGCGTGGCTCAGGATGACAGAAGGATGAGCACGAATCGGTGCGTGCGCCCCTCCCCCAGGTTGTTTTGGGGGAGGGGCAGCGAGGAACGAGCGGGGAGGGGTCCCCCCCACTCACGCACCGCCGTCCCCAAACCCCACCTGCAGCGTGCGCGTCCTCATCTGCTCCAGAATCCGGCTCGCGAACTCCCGGCGGTCGACGATCTCCTGCTTGCGGCCGGCGCCGCGGACGCGGACGGCGGCGGTGCCCTCGGTGGCCTCGCGGCCCCCGATGACGGCCATGTACGGGACCTTTTGCGTCTCCGCCTCGCGGATGCGGTAGTTCAGGGTCTCGCCGCGGTCATCGGCTTCGGCGCGGATGCCGAGGGCCTTGAGCTCGGCGGCGTACCGGCGCGCGACTTCGGCCTGGTCGTCGCTGATGGGGATCACCACCACCTGCACAGGGGCGAGCCACACCGGGAAGGCGCCGGCAAAGTGCTCGATCAGGTTCCCCGTGAAGCGCTCCAGGGTGCCGAAGATGGCGCGGTGCACCATCACCGGGCGGTGCGGCTTGTTGTCCTGCCCCGTGTACTCCAGCTCGAACCGCTCGGGGAGGTTGAAGTCGAGCTGGATCGTCGGGCCCTGCCACATCCGCCCGATGGCGTCCTTGAACTTGATGTCGATCTTGGGCCCGTAAAAGGCGCCGCCCCCCTCGTCCACCTCGAAGGGGATCTCCTTGCGCTCCAGTGCGCGCTGCAGCATCGACTCGGCCTGGTCCCACACCTCGTCGCTCCCCAGCCGCTCCTCGGGGCGCGTGCTGATCTCGAACCTCAGCTCGAATCCGAAGGTCTCCCTCACCAGCCGGTCCACCTGGTCCAGGCAGAGGAAGATCTCGTCCTCGATCTGCTCCATCGTGCAGAAGATGTGGGCGTCGTCCATCGACAGCCCGCGCACGCGCAGCAGGCCGTGCAGCGTGCCCGAGCGCTCGTTGCGGTACACGTTGGCGACTTCCGAGTACCGGATGGGGAGGTCGCGGTAGCTGCGCGGCTGGCTCTTGAAGATCAGCGCGTGCATGGGGCAGTTCATCGGCTTCACGCGGTACTTCACCTCCTCGCCCTCGCCCGCGCCCGCTTCCATGGCCGGAAACTGATTCTCGGCGTAGAGCGGAAGGTGCCCGGAGACCTTGAACAGCTCCTCGCGGGTGATGTTGGGCGTGGAGACGAGCGAGTAGCCGTTGGCCACGTTGTCGTCCTCCACCGCGCGCGTCAGGAGCCACTTCACCAGCGCGCCCTTGGGGTGCCAGAAGACGAGACCCGGCCCCACCATCTCCTGGATGGAGAAGAGGTCGAGCTGCTTGCCGAGGACGCGGTGGTCGCGCTTGCGGGCCTCCTCCAGCCGATCGAGGTGCTGCTCCAGCGCATCCCTGGTGAACCAGGCCGTGCCGTAGATGCGCTGGAGCGTCTGCCGCTTCTCGTCGCCGCGCCAGTAGGCGGCGGCGGCGTTGAGGAGCTTGAAGTGCTTGAGCGCGCCCGTGGTGGGGACGTGCGGGCCGCGGCACAGGTCCAGGAAGGGGCCGTTGCGGTACACCGTGATCGTCTCACCCTCGGGCAGCTCCTCCAGCCGCTCCAGCTTGAGCGGATCGCCGGCGAACAGCTCCCGGGCCTCCTCGCGGCTCACCACGCGGCGCTCGAACGGGTCGCTCTCCTTCGCGACGGCCGCCATCTCCTTCTCGATCTGCTCCAGGTCTTCGGGGGTGAAGGGGCGGCTCACCTCGAAGTCGTAGTAGAAGCCGTCCTCGATCGACGGCCCGAACCCGATCCTGGCTTCCGGGCGCAGGCGGCGAACCGCCGTCGCCATGATGTGCGCGGCCGAGTGGCGGAGGACGGCCAGCGCCTCCGGGTTCCGGTCCGTCAGGATCTCCACCCGCGCGTCGCCCTCCAGCGGGCGCGCGAGGTCCACCACATGGCCGTCGACCTTTGCGGCGAGAGCGGCCTTGGCGAGCCCCGGCCCGATCTGCTCCGCCAGGTCGCGGACCGAGTTGCCCTTCAGCAGCTCGCGGACGGAGCCGTCCGGGAGCGTAACCCGCACCCGCTCGGCAGACTCTGCAACGCTCATGTTTCCGTCTCCAGACTGACGTACGAAGATATCGAGGGGTGGCCGCGCCACGTGTTACCGGGTATACCGTGAATCTAGTCCGGCACGGCGATTCGTGGCAACCGCGGGGGCTGCGGCTGATACGGTGGCAGCCACGCGGGTGTTGACAGCGGCGTCCGGGGAGCGTATTCTGCCGCCCTTCCCAAGCCCAGCCTACCGCTGACCGGGGTCTCTTCCCCACGCGCCGAGCGCAGTTCCGGCGCGCGAACCGAAATCCGCAGAGCTCGATGAAAGCACAGCCGCGCCGCGCCGTTGCGCGCCTCCCGTTCCTCCTCGCGTTCTCCGTCCTGCTCGCCGTGCCGGCCCCCGCCGCCGCCCAGACCTACATCAAGCGCTTCCTGGGGATCGAAGCCACCCCGCCTGCTGCCTCCGCTTCCGAAGAGTCGGTGGTGACGCGCGCGCGCAGCTACATGGGCCTCCGCTACCGCTGGGGCGGCGAGCGTCCGGAGACGGGTTTCGACTGCAGCGGGTTCGTGCGGCACATCATGCGGCTGGCGGGCGTGCAGCTCCCGCGCACTTCGGCGCAGCAGGCGCGGATGGGGCAGGAGGTCCCGCGGGACGTGTCGCAGCTCCGCGTGGGCGACCTGATCACCTTTGGGCGCGGCGGGCGCATCTCGCACATCGGGATCTACGTGGGGAACGGGCGCTACATCCACGCCAGCAGCTACGCCGGCCGCGTCACCGAGAGCCCGCTTCCGAGCCGGTCGTGGTGGCAGGGCGCGCGGCGCGTGCTGGTTGCGTCGGCGCAGTCGGATTCGGTGCTGCCGGGGAGCTGAGGCGGGGCCCTCACCCCCAGCGTCGCTCCGCGACGCATCCCCCTCCCCCAAAACTGCCTGGGGGAGGGGGTTTGCGTTTTGGGGTGCGGCATGGTTCGATGCGGGCGCGGGCAGCCACGCGGGGTGGACCTTACGGGTTTCGGGGCCTGTGGACGGGCGGCGGAGCAGCCAGTGACACGGGCGCGATGAATCACGCCCCTACGAGGCATGTGCGCCGTGTCCGCCCCCTCTCTCGATAACGGCGAGGGCGCAGCCCTCTCCTGTTATCGGGAGAGGGGGCAGCGAGGAACGAGCGGGGGTGAGGGCCCCTTCAGAACACCCAGGTGACCACGGCGATCACGGCTCCGAGGACGAGGGTGGCGGCCTGGAGGGCGAGGCCGGCGGTGCGGGCGTGCGCGTCCAGCTTGCGGGCGGCGGCTTCCTCTTCCTGCGCGCGGATCAGCTGCTGGTGCTGGCAGAAGGTCAGCATGCGGAAGTCGGGCTCGCTGAGCTGCGCGGCGCCCGAGGCGGCGGCGCGCTGGGCCAGCGTGTCGCACTCGGCGGGGATGGCGACGGGGCGCGGCTCGTACGAAGGCATCGCGACCGATGGCGCGTAGCATCCGCCGAGCAGCAGGAGCGCGGCGGGGATGGCGAGGGTGCGGAACTGGCGCATCGGCGGGGTCTCCCGGGGGCGGCGGAGGGGCTCTGGACCCCGCGAAGGTACGCCGCGGCGCACGCATGCGGCAAGGTGCTCAGC
>DASWNZ010000063.1:0-7044 GCA_036398975.1 Longimicrobium sp. | reverse complement strand
ATGCTGCGGCTGCGGCCGTTCGGCAACCGTCCGCCCCCGATCGCCCCGGCGGAGCGGGTGCGATACCCGCTCTACGGCGCCACCGACCTGGCGCCGGCGTCCGTGGGCGCCGTCACGCCGGGCGACGCGGGGCGCGACGATCCCGCGGGGCCGGGGGTGCTGGCGATGGAGTGGGAGCGCTCGGGCGCGCAGGCCATTACCCTGCGCCTGGGCGCCGACGCGAACCGGGCGGGTCCGTCGCGCTTCGACGGGGCGAGCCTGGCGCTCTTTGTGACCTCCATCACCCCGGAGCGGTTCGCAGGGCGGTGGGAGAGCGGTGGCGAGCAGCGCGCGGGCGGTTATTTCTGCGCGGACCGCTTGGGTTGAGGCGGGCGCCACGCGGGCGGGAAATCGGAAAGGGCGCCGGTCCACACGGACCGGCGCCCTTTTTCTGTCGTTCATCCAGGGCGAACGGATGGCCTCACACAGAGCCGCGGAGGGGCACTACAAGAACGGATAAGGGGTTCTCTGTGCCCTTGCCTTACCCCTTTCTATCTCTGTGTGATGCTTTTCACCAGATGCGGGCGCGGATGCTGTCGGGGCGGACCATGGGGTCGCCGGGGACGCAGTTGAAGGCGCGGGCGAACTCCGGCATGTTGGCCAGCGGGCCGTTGGTGCGCCAGCGGGAGGGGGCGTGCGGGTCCGTGGTGGCCTGCAGGCGCAGCACCTCGGGACGCGCGATTCGGCGCCAGATCTGCGCCCACGCGATGAAGAAGCGCTGCTCCGGCGTGAAGCCGTCGATCAGCGGGGGGCGCGGCTTGCCGGCCAGCTCCTTTTGGAGCGCGTGGAAGGCGATGGTGAGCCCGCCCAGGTCCGCGATGTTCTCGCCCAGCGTGAGGGCGCCGTTCACGCGCAGCGTGTCGATCACCACGTAGCCGGAGTACTGCTCGGCCACGCGCTTCGCCTGCTCGCGGAAGGCGGCGGCGTCGGCGGGGGTCCACCAGTCGCGCAGGTTGCCGCGGGAGTCGAAGCGGCGCCCCTGGTCGTCGAAGCCGTGCGCCATCTCGTGGCCGATCACGGTGCCGATCCCCCCGTAGTTGGCCGCATCGTCGGCCGCCGCGTCGAAGAACGGGGGCTGCAGGATGCCGGCGGGAAAGACGATCTCGTTGAGCGAGGCGTTGTAGTACGCGTTCACGGCGGGCGCCGTCATCGACCACTCGCCGCGGTCCACCGGCCGGCCGATGCGGGCGACGCCGCGCGCCGTGGCCCAGCGGGTGGCGCGGCGCACGTTCTCCAGGTGCGATCCCGGCCGGATCTCCAGCGCCGAGTAGTCCCGCGGGCGGTCCGGGTAGCCGATCTTCTCGCGGAAGGAGCCGAGCTTGGCGAGCGCCTCCGCGCGGGTGGAGTCCGTCATCCAGTCCACCCCGTGCAGCCGCTCGCGCAGCGCCTGGCGCATGTTCTCCACCATGCGCAGGGCGCGCGCGCGGGCCTGCGGGGTGAAGGTGCGCCGCACGTACGCCTCGCCCAGCGCGTCGCCCATGTGCGTGTCGGTCGAGGCCAGGCAGCGCCGCCAGCGGGGGAGCTGCTCGCGGGTGCCGGTGAGCACCTGCTGCATCCGGAACTGCTCGTCCAGGAAAGCGCGCGAGAGCGCCGATGCGGAGGACCGCACCAGGTGCGCGCGCATGTACGACCGCCAGTCCGCCAGCGGCACGGTGGCCAGCATCCCGTCCAGCGCGCGGAGGAAGTCCGGCTGGCGGACGTTGATGCTGTCGATGGGCGGCGCGCCGCGGGCACGCAGGTAGGCCGCCCAATCCCAGCGCGGGGTGAGCGCCTGGAGCCGCGCCACCGGCATCATGTGGTACGTGGCGGTGGGGTCGCGCATCTGCACGCGTGTCATCGAAGCCGTCGCCAGCGCGGTCTCGATGGCCATCACCCGCTCGGCCTCCGCGTGCCCGTCGCGGCGCCCGGCCAGCGCGAGCATCCGCCCCACGTGCGCCACGTACTCGCCGCGGATGCGCTGCGCCGCGGTGTCCGTGCGGGTGTAGAAGTCGCGGTCGGGCAGCCCCAGCCCGCCCTGCCCCAGGTGCGCGATGGTGCGCGTGCTGTTCTTGAGGTCGGGCCCCGCGCCGAAGCCGAACATGGACGCCGCGCCCATCTGGTGCAGCCGCGCCACCTCCGCCACCAGCGCCGCGCGGCCGCGGACCGCGTCAATGCGGGCCATCTCCGGCATCAGCGGCAGGCGCCCGTCGCGGTTGGCGCGCGCCGTGTCCATGCACGCGGCGTAGAAGACGCCCAGCTTGCGCTCGCTGCTCCCCGCGGGTGCGCGCGCGGCGTCGCGGGCTGCCTGCTCCAGCAGGCCGCGCAGCACGGCCTGGTTGCGGTCGCGGAGCTCGTCGAAGTTCCCCCAGCTGCTGTACGCCGGCGGAATGGTGCTGCGCGCCAGCCACCCGCCGTTGGCCCACTGGTAGAAGTCGCGGCAGGGGGCGCAGGTGGTGTCCCGGTCGGCCGGGTCCAGCATCTGCCCGCCCGGGCGCTGGCCCGCCGCGGGAAGAGCGAGCACGGACGCGAGCACCACGGCGCACGCGAGCGGCTTGCGAAACGTCATGCGATTGAACGACTCCTGGAACGATCGAGGCGCATCCACCGTTGGGGCTGCGAGGTGCGGTTAATTTAGCAACGGGCGCGCGGGAGCGAAACCGCGCCCGCGGGCGGCACGCGGCGCTTCCGCCGTGGCTCGCCCCTCCATAACTTCACCGTCGCCTCCCGATGATGTGACGCGTGGATCACGCGCAGGTCACGGGGGCCGGGCAATCTGGAGCCCGAACGCGTACCCATCCCTCCCGCCTTTTCGGCCATCCCGATGCACCCGCACTCCCCTGCCCTCCGCCGCTGGCGGGCGCTCCTTCCGGGCGCGCTCCTGCTGGCGCTGCCGGCGCTCCTGTGGGCCAACATGGCCGAGCCGCCCGAGCCGGCGCCGCTGCGGCCCGGCGGCCCCGCGGGCGAGCCGGTGGGCGGCCTGCGCGACGTGGTGGTGGAGCACGAGCGGCTGCTGATCGACCTGCGCCCTCTGGCGAAGGCGAAGCCCGCGATGGTGGAGGCCGCCTACCGCACCCGCAACGACGGCGCGGCGCGCACGCTGCGGCTCCTCTTCGTGGCGGACGGGCTGGGCGGCTCGGGGCAGGTGTGGCTGGACGGGCGCCCCGTCCCCAACCGGCGCACGCAGCCGGGGCCGCTCCCCGCGAGCTGGCGCGCCCCGGCGGTGACGCCGCATCCCGGCGGCGGCGATGCGCTGGCGTACACCTCGAAGGAGGCCGGCGCACTCGCCTTCGAGCTCCCGCTCCCGCCCGGACGCCACGAGATCCGCGTGCGCTACCCCGCCCAGGCGGCCATCTACCAGACCGAGGGGCTGATGCCGGTCTGGCAGCTCGGCTACGTGCTGGCGCCGGCGCGCGAATGGGGCGGCTTCGGGCGGCTGGACGTGCGCGTGGAGCTGCCGCGCGGCTGGGACGCCGCCGCCACTCCCGCGCTTCGCCGCGACGGCCGCGCGCTGGTGGGAAGCTGGCAGGGCATCCCCGCCGACGCGCTGGCGCTGAGCGCGCGGGCGCCCGAACCGACGGCGGGGTGGCGCTACGGGCTGTGGATGGCGTTCTGCGCGGCGGGTCTCTGGCTGTGCATCCTCGGCGGGCGCACGACCGGCCGCTCGCTCGGTGAGCGAGGACGCGGCGCGGGGTGGGCGCTCCCTGTCTCCTTTGCGCTGGCGATGGGGTGGACCATCGCCGCCATCATCACGCTCCTCCTGATCCCCGGCTGGATGGAGCGCTCCGCCGGGCCGTTCATCAACGAGTACGTCACCAGCCGCATGTCGTACTCGTCGGGGATGCTGCTGATCCTGATCGCCCCCGTCTTCCCCCTGGTCGGCACCCTCGCCACGCAGATCGCCGCCATCCGCGCGCACCGGCGAGCCCGAGGGGCGCGCTAACCGAACAGCAGGCCTCACACAGAGACACAGAGACCACAGAGAGAACCGCGGAATGGTTTTCTCTGTGGCTTTCTGTTCCTTCTGTGCCCTCTGTGTGATGCCGCTGCTGTTCTACTCCTCGCCGCGAAGGCGAGTAGAGGGCAGAGCGCGCACGCGAAGCCGCTCCAGGTCCGGCTCGGGGAGCGCGTCCCAGTGCGGAGGGATGGGGGTGAGGCGGCGGCGCTCGCCGGGGCCCTCGAAGATCAGCCATCCCTCCATGAGCTGCGGCGGAAGCGCGACGGCGGGACGGCGCCGGTCGGTGCTCTCGCGCCGGTCCGAGCCGGGCGGCCGGAGCACCGGGTCCGGGCTGCGGCGGTCGAAGCCCGCGCGCCGCTCCGCCGAGGTGCGCGCGCCGGGCACGACGCTCCACACCTGCCACTCGATGCCGTTCGGGTCCCGGAAAGTGCGCAGCGGCATTGGACGTCAGCTCCGCCGGGGCACGGGGTCGGCCAGGAGCCGGATGCGGTCCAGCTCGTCGTCCGGAAGCGAGTCCCACCCCTGCGGGATCGGGGTGATGCGCCGCTTCTCCGTGTCCGCCTCGAACACCAGCCATCCGCCCTGCAGCGACGGGCTGAGGTGCATGCGCAGGCGGGCGCGCCGCTCGGCCGCGCGCCGCCGGTCGGGGTGCTCGCGGCGCTCGGGGTCGTGCGGCTCCGGCTCGGGGTCGCGGCGCACGCGGATGCGGCGCTCCGTCCCCTCCTGCAGCACGTGCGGCACCACGTTCCACACCTGCCACTCCACCCCGTCCGCGTCGCGGAAGGTCCGGTGCGGCATCGTCAGCCCTCCCCCGCGGTCCGCGGATGCACCCGCTTCTGGTGCGTCATCGGAGCCTCCCCTGTGCGGCGCCTCTCGATCCGGATGGGGCGGCCCTCGCCCGCCGATTCCGGAGAATTGCGGGTAAGTAACGCAATGACTGTACCTTACGCAAGCCAGAGGCGTCTCTGCAAGCGGATTCTGATCCTTTCGGCGGATGCAGAAACGACGGCGGGCCGGGCGAAATCGCCCGGCCCGCCGTACTCATCCAGCCCCGCCGATCAGGGGACGTAGACGGTCTTCTTGTCCACGTGGTGCCCGATGATGGCGCCCGCGGCGCCCCCGGCGACGGCGCCGATCACGGCTCCGCGCACCCGGTGGTTGCGCCCACCGGCCACCGCCCCGATCACCGCCCCCGCACCCGCGCCGATGGCGGCGTCACGGCGCGTGTTGCGCTTCACGACCGCGGTGGGCGCGCGGTAGGTGCCGCTGCTCTCGTAGCCGCCCGAGCTGCCGCTGTAGCTGCCCGAGCTGCTCCCGCTGGAGCGCCGGCGCCCCGAGGACGAACGGCGCGCGGTGCTGCGGCGCGTGCTCGACGTGGAGGACTTGGCCTCCGGCGCCTTGACCGGAGCCGCGGCCGCCAGCATCGGCGCCGCCGAGTCGGTCGCCGCGAGCCCCAGCTCGGTGGGCGATGCCGCCGTCGGAGCCATCGTCTTCACCGCCGCGTCCGATACGCCCAGGCTGTCCAGCCAGGTCAGGTCGCTGGAGGGAGCGGTGGCCTTCGGCGCGGCGTCGCGCCCGCATGCCGCTGCGCCCACTAGAACGGACACCACAAGTGCTGCTTTGAGGACACGCATCGCTCTCTCCTGCTGTTGGCCTAAGTGCCTTGCGACCCGCGCAGTTCACGTAACTCCAATGTAACACGTGACTTACGATTCTGCAACCCGGGCCGCGCCGTTGTGTTCTGGCCTCTATCAGTTGCAGAGACCGGGCCAACTCTGCAACGGTAGCAGCCGGCCTTTTGCGCGCGATGGACCCTGCCGGGGGCGTTCCGGGGTATGGATGGTGCCGCTGCGGGCGGCCCGCGCGCGCTCCTTTCACATCGGGCTCCACTTGCATCCTTTTTACCGCTTCGTACGCCTCGCGCCGATCGTCCTGGCGGGCGCCTGCACGCTGGCCGACGTCACCCTTCCCGCGGGCGAGGAGGTGGTGGCGGTGGAGGCCGTGCTGCGCGCCGACGTCACCGTGCAGGCGGTCGTCCTGCACCGCTCGCTGGACGGGCGCGACGTCCGCGGCGTCGCGGGCGCCCGCGTCACCGTGACGGCGCCGGGCGGGCGCACGATCACCTTCCAGGAGACGGACCAACCGTGCTTCCGCGTCCCCAGCGGCTACTTCAGCGAGGAGCCGGGATCGGTGAAGGCGAGCTGCTACCTGTCGTCGGGCGATGAAGGGGCGTGGGTGCACCCAGGTGCCATCTACCTATTGCGCGTGGAGACGCCGGACGGGGGGGTGATCCAGGGGCGCACACGCGTTCCCGGAGCCTTTGGGCTCGCCGGCCTCCCGTTCACCACGCGGGCCGGGTCGCGTGCCTCCGCGCAGTGCGGCCTGCCTCCCGACCGCATCCTGCCGGTGGCGTGGACCCGCTCGGACAGCGCGTGGAGCTACATCGCGCCCATCCGCATCTACGACCTCCGCGCGGCTCTCGGGCGCAAAGGGATCCAGGCGGCGATTCCCGATCCGCTGGAGCTGGTGGGGCTGGCGATCTCCGAAGGGGACACCACCATCGCGCTTCCCAGCGAGTTCGGCGTCTTCGACCGCTTCGAGTACGACAACGCGGCGCTGGCGGCGCTGCAAACCGGCTTTCCGGACGGCGTGGTGGCGGAGATGCTGGTTGCCGCGGCGGACCGCAACTACGTGAACGGGGTGCGGGGCGGGCGCTTCAACCCGTCCGGCCCGGTGCGCATCTCCAGCGTCAGCGGCGACGGGGTGGGGGTGTTCGGGTCGCTGGTGCCGCTCTACCTGCGCGTCCACGTGCAGACGGAAGAGGTCAGCAAGAAGACGGGGATGGTACGGTGTTTGGGGTGAGGATGGGGGGGTCGCGTTAGTCCGTACCCCGACGCACGGAGGACGGCGCGGGGCGGGGCACGGGCAGCCACGCGGGGCGGCCCCTACGAGATCTGTGCGTCAGGCGGGGATCGGGGCGGCGGCGAGGGTGGGCAGACACGCAGGTCTGCCCCTACCGGCGTCCGTGCCGGGGGGCGGGGGTGGAGTGAGGACGAGGGTGGCGCGACCTC
>DASWNZ010000062.1:0-7656 GCA_036398975.1 Longimicrobium sp. | reverse complement strand
CTGGCGTCCGCGAGCCATCATCCCTTCCCTCCTGGTTCGAATCCGAGTGGAGCGCCGCCTTCACCGTCAGCTTGAGCGGCCCCGGAAGCCCGTCGCCCCGCGGATCGGCCGCGCGCTCAGGGGCCGGCAGGAGGCGCAGCTCCACGGCGTCGGGGAGATCCGTCGCCGCGGACCACCAGTCCACCCAGCGGTCCACCCCCTTCACCTGCGTGCGGTAGCGCACGTTCATCCCCGCCGCGCCCGGCGCGACTTCCAGCGTATCCGTGGGACCGCCCTCGATCATCCCGATCTCCGCCAGCAGCCCATGGCGCGGCGCGGCGAAGCGGCGCTCCACCCAGAGCCGGATGCGGCGCGGGCCGGGGTGCAGCGTCCCCCCGTCGCCCACCACGAACGACAGCTCGTCGGCCGGGAGCGGGCCGTCGCGCCGGTCGATGCCGCGAAAGGGACCGCCCTGGTCCAGCGTGGCGGCCCCCGCGAGCCATGTCGTGAGCGCCTGGCGCGCGGCGACGGCGGGAAGCACGCGCTCCCTTTCCCTCACCACCCGGTCGCGCGATGCGGACACGGAGAGGAGTATCCCGTACGCCCCCGCCGTCACCGCCCCGGCGACGGCCAGCGCGACCACCACCTCCAGCAGGGTGAAGCCGGCGCGCCGCGCCCTCACTGCTTCACCTCGGGGACCAGCTCCGGGCGGTGGAAATAGGTCTCCAGGGAGTATCCCCCGCCGTCCCACTCCACCCGCACCGCCGCCTGCACCAGCGCGGGCGACCCGGAGACGGGCCTCAGCAGCGTGCTCCAGCGATAGCGTGCGAAGGGCGGCGCGAACGTGCCCCTGCGGGTATTGAAGTAGAAGCTCAGCGAGTCGGGCGGGAGCAGCGACAGCTCCTCCATGCGCGACTCGGCGAGCGGCACCGCGTTCAGCGTGGCGGCGAGATCGCCTTCGGAGCGCACCCCGGCCGTCACCGACTGGAGGAGCGGGACGAGCGCGACGCCCAGCAGGAGGAGCGCGATCGCCGCCTCCACCAGGGTGAAGCCGCGGTTACCGCGCATGGCGCCGCCCCGTGCCCGTCCACGGATCGACCGAGAGCACCAGCCGGTCGCCGCCGTGCTCGATGGTGACGCGATCGGCCCGCGCCCGGCCCAGCGCGTCGAAGCGCACCATCGTCTCCCGCCCGTTGCCGCCGGACAGCCGCGCACCTTCGGGGAGCGAGAGGACGCCGGTGCGCAGGGTGTCCGGCGCCCGCTCGTCCTCCGGCGCGGTGATCGCGAACCAGGCCCCCGTCTTCGCATCCAGCACCACGTCCACCGGGATGCCGCGGCGGGCGGCATCGCCTCGCGCCTCGCGCCACGCGCGCATCAGGGCTTCGGCGGCGGCGCCGGTGCCGCGCTGGTTCGCCGGCCGGAACGCGGGGACCGTCGCCGCGAGCGCGATCCCCACGATGGCGAGGGCCACCAGCAGCTCGATCAGCGTCATCCCGGCGCGTCCTCCCAAACAGCTGGGCTCACGCGGAGGCGCGGAGACGCAGAGGAGCGCGCGGAGCTCTCTCTGCGCCTCCGCGTCTCCGCGTGAGACCGGGGTTCCCGTCACCGTGGCTCGGGGTTCGGCGCCGGCGGGCGGGGCGGCGGCGGCGCCTGTGGGGCGGGGAGCCCGGGCGAGCTCGGCGCCGGACGTGGCGGGGCCGCCGGCGTGGCCCGGGTGCGGCGGGCGGCCGCGGAATCGGCGCTCTCCCACAGGAGCGGGATCGAGTCCCCGAGCACACGATCCAGCTGCGGCGCGCGCTCGCGGACGCGCGCGGTGGCCGCTTCCACGTCCTCGTCCGTGCGCAGCACGTGCGGGATCAGGAAGAGGAAGAGCTCCGTGGTCGTGTTGCGCCGTTGCGTGGAGCGGAAGAGGTTGCCCAGCACCGGGATGTCGCGCAGGAAGGGGATGCCGGTGTTGGCCGCGGTGCGCTGCTGGTCCACCAGCCCGCCGATCACCACCGTGTTGCCATCCTTCACCAGGAGTCGCGTCTCGGCCTCGCGGGTGCTGATGACGGGCGCCCCGAACTGCGTCTCCGCGGTGGCCGTGTTGACCTCCTGGAGCACCGACATGGTGACGTAGCCATCCGGGTTGATGGTAGGCCGGATGGTGAGCTGCGTCCCCACGTCGCGGTACTGCACCACCTGGTCGCGCACGGCGCCGTCGGTGGGAAGGGCGCGGGAGATCTGGATGAAAGGGCGCTCGTCGCCCACCAGGATGCGCGCCTGCTCGTTGTTCTGCGCCAGGATCACGGGGCGCGAAAGGATCGTCACCTCGCCCGATGCGGCCAGCGCGCGCAGCACCACCTCCGCGCGGACGGCGCCCAGCCGCATCACGCGCAGCACCACGTCGCCCGCCGACCCGCCGGAGAGCTCGCCGCCGATGGTGGCGCCGGTGCGTGGCTCCAGCTGCTCCGGGATGCGCACGTCCACGCCCAGCCCGAACTGCCGGTCGCGCCGCACCTCGGCGATCAGCACCTCGATCAACACCTGCAGCGGCCGGGTGTCCAGCTCGTCGACCGCGGCGCGGATCGTCTCGTAGTCCGCCGCCGTGGCGCGGATCAGCAGCGCGTTGGTGCGCGGATCGGGGACGATCTGCACCCCGCCCTGCAGCTGCGCGGAGACGGAGCGGTCGTTGGGGCGCGCGCCTTCCTCGGTCGATCCGTAGCGCCCGGCGCGCAGCTCCTCGGAAAGGGAGCGCACCTCGCCCGGCGCGGTGCCGCCGCGGTCGCCGATCCCAAAGAGTGCACCCACCGAGCGCGCGATGTCCTCCGCCGGAGCGTGTCGGAGGCGGTGGACCCAGATGCGCATCTCGCCGGGGGAGCCGCGCTGCACCCCGCCCTGCACCGGCTGCTGTGCCTGCGCCGCGCCCTCGGCCTGGACGATGCGCAGCAGCCCGCCGCCCTCGTCCACCAGGTTCAGCCCGTTGGCGCGCAGCAGGCTTTCCAGGTAGCTGCGCAGCATGGTGGGCGGCACCGGCGCGCCCGTGCGCAGCGTGATCGGCCGCGAGGGAATGTCGCCGAAGACGACGTTGAGCCCCGCCGCCTCGGCCAGCGCCGCGACGGCCAGGCGCATGTCGGTGCCCTGGAAGTCGATCTGCACCCCCTGCGCGGTGCGCTCCACCCCGCTCCCGCCCTGCGCGGCCGCGGCGCGCGGAAGCGCGAGAAGGACGGCCGCCGCGGCCCACCACAGGCGCCTCACTGCGGCTCTCCCTGTGGGGTGGCGGTGGTGCGGAGCACGACGGTGGTGTCCGCGCCGGTGAGGGTGGCGGTGCCGGGTCCCACGCGCACCAGCCGGTAGCCCCCCAGCGACTGGCCCACGCGCAGCACGCGTCCCTGCCCGTCCACGCCGGCCACCACCGCCAGCCCGCCGCCGGGGAGCGCCACCGTCCCCAGCAGGCGGAACGACGCCGCCGGCGAGGGCCCCGCCCCCGGTTCCACGTATTCCGCGGCCGGCGCCTGGATCGGCGTGCCAACCGTCAGCCGCGTAGGCGAGCGGCGCCGGTCCGCGCGAAAGGGGTCGCGCGACACCGCCGCCAGCACCGCCGCGTCGCTCCCGCCCCCGCGCTGCGTGACGCGCGGCATGGGCACCGGCTTCGCGGCGCGCGCGTAGGTGGGGAGCGGCTCCAGTCTGCGCGCCCCCGCCGCCTCGCTCACGCACAGCGACGCCGAGGCGACTAGGAGCCCGAGCGCGGCGCGGTTGGCGGTGGTCCACCCTGCAAAGAGCCTCATTCCATCTCCACGGATTCGGTGTGCACTTCCAGGACGGCTGGCCTCACGCAGAGGCGCAGAGACGCAGGAGAGAAAACAACAAAGAAGCACGATGCAGAGTGCACAGAGGGAACTGCAAGCCACGAATACACTCTCTGCAGTTCTCTCTCTCTGCGGCTCTGCGCCTCTGCGTGAGATGCAGTTCATCCGTTTCGGGTTCATTCGCCGGCTCGGGTGCTGTCGGCGGCGAGGGTGAAGCCGGTCGCGACGAAGCGGAAGGAGATCGGTGGTGCGGATGCTTCGCGCGACATCGCCTCGAGCCGCAGCTCGCGCACCTGCACAAGCTTGGGGCCCGTCTCCAGCAGCCGCAGGAAGGTGAGCACCTCCTGCAGGTCCGCCTCGCCGCTCACCACCACCGGCAGCGCGGTCAGGCCAGCGCCTGCGTCGCGGGTGGTGGCGGGCTCCACGGAGCGGAGGGAGGCGCCGCCCATCCCCGCCAGCCGCCGCAGGTACCCCGCGAGCGCCGCGGCCGCCGCGCCGTCGTCGCCGCCGCCGATCAGGCGGGGAGCCTCGCTCAGCAGCCGCTCGGCGCCGGCGCGGAACTCCTCCGGATGGCGGCGCGCGGAGGCCACCAGCGCCAGCTCGCGCTCCAGCAGTGCGCGCTCCGTCTTCACCCGATCGCCCGTTTCGGCCACCGCGTCCAGGTACGGCCGCACGCCGAACGCCCACGCCAGCCCCGGCGCCAGGATCATGGCGCCGATGACGACGGCGCGACGGTCGCGGGCGTTGAGGCGGGGCGCGTTCACGGGCGGGTCTCGCGGGTGGCGGCGATGTCGAAGCGCTCCCCCGCGTCCCCCGCCTCCCAGCGCACCGGCGCCGCGAGCGCCACCCTCGCCAGCCGCGGCGATGCCTCGAGCGCCGGCACCACCGCCGACGCCGAGCGCGCGATTCCGCCCAGCCGCACGCTCACGGAGTCGGCCGTCAGCGTGGTGAGGTGCGCGGAGTCCGGAAGGGCGCGCGCCAGCGCGGCCACCTCGGCCGTCCACTCCGGCGCATCGCGCTCCAGCGCCGCGAGTGCGGTGAGGCGCATCCGCACCTCCTCCACCCCGGCGCGCGTCTCGCGGGCGCGGCGCACGGCGGGCGCGATCTCGGCCCTGCGCGCCAGGACCGCGTCCAGCTCGCGATTTAGGCCGTGCAGGTGGAACCCGGCCGCGATCAGGAGCAGGAGCGCCGAAGCCGCCACCAGCACCACGTTCCGCTTCTGCTGAAGTCGGGCGCGGGCCCGGACCATCGCCGCGGGCATGAGCTGCGGTACGGAGTCGCGGGCCAGCGCCGCCCCCAGCGCGAGCACCGCCTCCGCAGGGATCTGCTGCACCCCGGCCGCGGCGAGCGGCGGCGGCGCATCTCCCCGCCGCGAGAGCGCGTCGCGGAGCGCGTGGTCGTCCTCCGCTGCCCCGCATACCACCAGCCCATCGAGCGGCGACCACTCCGCGGCCGGACGCAATGTGGCCACGATGCGCTCCGCGAGCGATGCCGCGTCCTCCGCCGGCCCGGCGGTGATGGGATGGACCGCCTCCAGCGTCCCCTCGCGCAGGATCACCACCTCCACGCCGGCCCGCGTGCGAGCCACCGCGCCCACACGCCCGCGCCGCGCCGCCGGCACCCGCGCGCGCACCGCCTCCGCCAGCGCGACCGCGCCGGGGACGATGCGCCCCAGCGTGAATCCGCACGCCTGTGCCGCCGCGCCGACCGCCTCGACGATGGCTTCGGGCGCAACCGCGGCCAGCGTGGCGGCCGGCGCACCCGAGCGGACCCGTTCCACGCGCACCGCATCGGCCACCAGCGACTCGTCGCGCACGGCGAAGTGGCGGCGTGCGTTTCTGGCCACCAGCGCGCCCAGCTCCGCCCTGCGCACCGGCGGGAGCGGAACGACCTTGGCGTGTGCGAGCCGCCCCAGAAGCGCCACGTCCAGCGTCCCACCCGACGCGCCCAGCGCCGCCGCCAGCGCGCCGAGCGCCTCGTCGAGCTCCGGCCAGTCGCCCCCGCGGGCGGCGGGCGATAGCTCGCTCTCCAGCACCTCGGGCATGCGCGCCGCCGGACCGCTCACCGCCACCATCCGCTCAGGCGCCAGCGCGATCGCCAACTGTACGCGACGTGGCGGTTTGCGGTCGGTCGAATCGGTGCGGGTCATCTAGGATCCGGTGGGATGGGCTGGCTCATGGCACGTTCTGGATGCCGTAGATCGCCTGGAGGAGCGAGAGGGCGACGAAGCCGACGGCGCCGCCGAACGCCACGATCATCACCGGCTCCACCAGGCGCAGGAGGCGCTCCAGCGAGCGCTCCACCTCGCCCTCCATGGCGTCGGCGGCGCGCTCCAGCATCTCGGGAAGCCGGCCGCCCTCCTCCCCCACCTCCACCATCTGCAGGAAGGAGAACGGGTACACGCCGCCGCGCCGCAGCGAGACCGCCAGCCCGTCGCCCGCGCGCACCTCCTCGCGAACCCGCAGCACGTCGGCGGCGACGGCGGCGTCGGACTGGGCCTCGGCGGCCGTCTCCAGCGCGGGGAGGATCGGCATTCCGCTGCGCAGGAGGGTCGAGAGCGCCCGCGCCAGCCGCACCGCCGCCACGCTGCGCCGGATCTTTCCCGCGACCGGCGCGCGCAGGAGGGCCTGGTCCACGGCGAGGCGCCCTTCCTCGGTGGCGCGGACCGCCGCGAGCCCCGCGGCCAGCAGCACCGGCGCCATCAGCAGCGCCGGCCACCAGCGCCCCGCGAAGTCGCCTGTCGCCAGCAGGAGCGCGGTGGAGCGCGGGAGCTGGGAGCCGGTGTCGGCCAGCAGCTCCACGAAGCGCGGCAGCACCTGCACGAAGAGGGTGGCCAGCGCCCCGGCCCCGACCAGCACCATCACCGCCGGGTAGAGCATGGCCGATGCGAGGCGCGCCCTCAGCGCCTGCTCGCGCTCCAGCTGCACGGCGAGGCGGTCCAGCGACTCGCCCAGGTAGCCGCCGCGCTCCCCCGCGCGCACCATCCCCACTGCGAAGCGGGGAAAGATGTCGGGGTGCTCCGCCATCCCCTCGGCCAGCCGCGCTCCGCCGCGGACGCGGGCGCGCACCTCGGCAACCGCGGCCGCCACGTCGTTCCTCCCGGCCACGCGCGCCACCGCCCCCAGCGCGCGGTCCAGCGGAAAGCCGGCGGAGAGGAGCGTGGCCAGGTAGCGGATCGACTCCACCATCTCCGCGCGCTTTCCGCGCCCGCCACCGCGGCGCTCCGCCGCATCGCGCGCGGGAGCGGGCGCCACCTCCAGCGGGTACAGCCCCCGCGCCCCCAGCGCGCGCTCCAGCGCCGCGGGCGAAGCCGCATCCTCCACGCCGCGCAGCGTGCGGCCGGCCGCGTCGGCGGCGCGCCAGGCGAAGGAGGGCACCCCGTCTACCGCGCGGAGACGTCTGCGTTCTCGCCCTCGCCGCCCTCGCGCCCGTCGCGTCCCAGCGTGAGGAGCTCGTAGCCGCCGGCGTCCTCGCGGGCGGGGCTGCGGTAGACGTACGCGGCGCCCCAGGGGTCCTTGGGCACGTCGCGCTTGAGGTACGGGCCGCGCCAGTCGCGCGGCACGGGGGCGGTCTCCGGCCGCTTCACCAGCGCGGCGAGCCCCTGCTCGGTGGTGGGATAGGCGTCGTTGTCCAGCCGGTACGCTTCCAGCGCGGACCCCAGCATCTCGATCTGCGCGCGCGCGGTGCTGTCCTTGGCCCTCCCTACGTGGCGAAACACGTTGGGCGCCACCAGCGTGGCGAGCACCGCGATCACGATGATCACCACCAGGATCTCTACCAGCGTGAACCCCGCCGTCTTTCGGGTGTGATGCATCGGTTTTTCGGGTTTGGTGAACTGCGAGTGGGCGGTTCGAAGTGCCTAGTGCCTAGTGCCTAGTGCCTAGTGCCT
>DASWNZ010000061.1:0-2385 GCA_036398975.1 Longimicrobium sp. | reverse complement strand
ACGGAGAGGACGCGGATGATCATCCGCGTCCTCTCCGTTTCTCCGTGTCTCGCCGCGAAGCGGCCCCCGTTTTCAGTAGATGTAGACCGGGGTGCCGACCGGGACGTTCTCGTACATCCACTTGATGTCGTCGCGGAGCATGCGCAGGCAGCCGTGGCTGGCGGCGCCGCCCACCGAGCGCTCGTTGTCGGTGCCGTGGAAGTAGTAGCCGTCGTACATCTCCAGCTTGGCGTAGCCCAGCTTGCCGCGGTACTGGCGCTGCGGGCTCCCCCACGGCGGGATGATCACGTTGCCGCCGCGGATGGGCACCTGCCCCGCCGGGTACCCGCGCAGCGCGTTCGGCGACGCGTTGCTCATGTCGATGATCCCCAGCCCGTTGTTGCGCGCGACCTCCACGTAGTGCCAGTTGGGCGGCACCCACACCGGGTCCCGCTCCTTGTGGGTGATCGTCATCTTCCCGCGCGGCGTCTGGAAGCGCTTGGTCACGCCGTCGATCACCACCGTCTTCCCCGAGCCGATGGCCACGGGCGCCCTGAAGATGGTGTCGTTCGCCCGGATCAGGAGCACGCGCCGCTCGGCGAGCGAGACCACCAGGTACGGCTTGTTGGCGGGAACCAGCTCGTCTTCCTTCTTTGCCAGCTCGCGCTCGCGCACCGCCACGCTCTGGGTGAGCTCCGCCTCCTTCTGGCGCACGAAGCTGAGCGAGCGCTGGTCGCGGCTGTAGATCATCTCCGCCACGCGCCGGTCGAAGCGCGCGTCGACCGCCATCGCCGAGGAGGTCACGAAGAGCCCCGCCGCCAGCAGCACCCCCAGCACCAGCATCGTCACCGTGCGCCCGTGGTCGTGCGCGATGCGCCGCAGCCGCCCCGGCGGCGTCCAGTTCCGGCGGTCCGGCGTCCCCGCCCTGCTGATCCTATCCATCCATCCCTCTCCAGTTCATCGTTCCCGCCCACTCATCCGTCATCCGTCATCCGTCATCCGGCACTCAGCACTTGGCACTCAGCACTTGGCACTTGGCACCATCAGTAGATGTACACCGGCGTATCTTCCTTCACCGCGTCGAAGATCGCCGCCAGGTCGCGCGCCTGCGCCATGAAACCGGCGGGGATCACCACGTCCTTGAGCGGCCCCGCCCGCGGCTGGCTGTAGATCTCGGTGCCGTCGTCGAGGGTGATCACGTACGAGCCCATCCCGCCGGCCACGCGGCGCTCCCCCTCGGGCGGCACCGGCTGCCCCCGGCTCACGTACACCCACTCGGGGATGGTGATGGTGGGGTTCTGCCGCCGCTGGGCGATGTGCCGCTCGCCCACGCCGCGCACGAAGCGCCAGGTGCGCCCGTCGGGCGCGCGGACGATGGAGTCCGAACCGATGGTGAGCTTCGCGCGGCGCAGCGTGGCGCGCCCCTGGCGCAGCTCGAGGACGGAATCCTTCAGCACCACCGCCAGGTGCCGCTGCCGCGTCTCCAGCGACTTGATGCGCATGTCGCGCTGGAGCACGGCCACGGCGAGCTGCGTGCGCTGCTGCCGCTGGGCCATCAGCTCCGCGCGGGTACGGCGCTGCTCGGCGGTCATCCGCGAGGCGATCTCGTCCGCCTCGCGGTTGTAGCGCGGGATGCGGATGCCGACCGCCGCCGCCGCGATCACCAGCAGCGCGATGAGCGACACGGTGCCCCAGAAGAACACCGGGTGCTCCGCCCTGAAGCCCGTACGCCGGGGAGCCGATTCGTCCATTGTCGCGTCCGCAGGGTTTGCCTGGGGTGATCTCCTGTTGCGCGGCGCCCCATGTTTGCAAGACGCGTTCCCGTGCCGATCCCCCGTATGTGGTTGAAATCCCCGTGGTTACGGCGTCCGGCGCGGCGTACGCGCGGCGCCGTCCCGGCCGGCGTGCTGGCGCCCCTCCGCGCGCCGCCGCAATCTTCACCGCGGGACGGCGTCCAGACGACGGGGGGAGACGAGGATGGCGCGGAGGTTCTGGTGGCTGGGGTGCGTCTTCGGGGTGGTCGCCGTGGCGGCGGGCGCATTCGGCGCGCACGCGCTGCGGGCGCGCCTCCCGGCCGACCTGCTCGCGGTGTTCGAGACGGCGGCGCGCTACCAGATGTACCACGCGCTGGCCCTCCTCGCCGCCGCGCTGGTGGCGGCGCGCGCGCCCTCCGCCGCCGCCTCGGCCGCGGGGTGGCTGTTCGCCGCGGGGATCGTGGTCTTCTCCGGGAGCCTCTACGCCCTGGCGCTCACCGGCGTCCGCGTGCTGGGCGCCGTGACCCCGCTGGGCGGCCTCTGCTTCCTCGCGGGGTGGGTCGCGCTGGCGATGGCCGGGCGCGGCCTCGCCACGGCGCCGGGAACGGCGCCCTAGCCCCGGCCTGGCTCAGGACGGGCCCGTCCTCCCGCC
>DASWNZ010000060.1:0-16118 GCA_036398975.1 Longimicrobium sp. | reverse complement strand
GCGCAGCAGGGGTGCATCGGGAACCGCGCTGTGGTTCGCACAGGCCGGTGCGCTGTCCACCCCTCGTGGAGGCCCCGCCGCGCTGGAGGCGGGGCGTATAGCCGCGGCGGGGGGAGACGATGTCCGTGCGGAGGCGTGGCTCAGACGCGCGATCGGGCTCTCCCGGCGCGCGGGCGATTGGATCGCGTACACCCATGCGTTCATCGTGCTGGCGGAGCTAGCCAGTGAGCGAGGCCACGATGCGCGGGCACGGCGGCACTATCTCCGCGCGATACGGATGGCGAGGCGCCGGGGGCTCCGGGAGTCGCGCGCCCGCGCCGCACATGGCTTGATCCGGATCATGGCCCGGGCGGGCGACTTCGCGGGTGCCGAGCGCGCTGCTGTCGTCGCTCGGCGCAACTACGGCGCAGAGCACGCACGCGTTCCTGCGCTGACCCGCGACATCGCCCGTTTGTGGATCGAATCCGGACAGCACGCACGCGCTCGGGACGCGCTCACCCGCATCCGGCAGCAGCAAGGTGAGCCCGAGGAGCGGATGCAGGTGCTGGCGCTCAGCGCGCGTGCCCTGGCCGACGGCGGGGCGGGCGGGCGTACATCGTTCAACGAAGCGTTCGGCGGAGCGTGGGACCTGGCCCGCGACTCGGCGGTGGGGGCGGCCCGCAATGAGGCCGTCCGGGACCTGGCGCTGGCCGCCCTTTCCGCAGGAGACCCCCGCCTCGCGGAGCGCGTTGCGCAGCTGGTCGGCGCGCCTTTCTCCTTTCGCAGCGATCTGGAGGACCAGGTGCGCCGGATCATCGACGCGATCTCCGACCGACGCCGGCCCGCGGAGGCCAGGTGAGTGCCGCGGACCGGAGTAGCGCAGATGATGGTGCCGGGTTCCACGTTCCGGCTTACCGTGTCGAACTGGTACGCACCCACACGGTCCCTTCCCGCGCCCGCTCCCGTTACCAGCCGGCGGCGATCGCACGCGTCTTCCGCCGTGCCGTGGGGTCCCCGGACCGCGAGCACCTGGTCGCGTTCTACCTCGACGCGGACACGCATCTGATCGGTCTCCATGTCGCCGCCGTCGGCGATGCCAACGTGGTTCACTGCACGCCTCCCGCCGTGTTCAGGGCGGCCCTTCTCTGCAACGCCGCGTCCGTGGTGCTCGCCCACAATCATCCGTCTGGCTGCACGGCCCCCAGCCCCGCAGACGTGGCGTTCACGCACCAGATGGAACTCGGAGGCGCGATGCTGGACCTGCCGGTGCTGGACCACGTTGTGGTCGGCGCACGCGGTCACCTTTCGCTTCGGGAGACGGACCAGATGCTCACCCCGCCTGCGGGGGAGGAGTGGACCGAAACCGCGCTCGAGGCACGTTGGACCCGGATGGCCCCGCATCTTCCCACTTCCCACGCCAACCCACCCGCCTCCCGTTCATGAGAGCCGGAGTCCGCCCGCTCCTCGTCCTGCACAGCGTTCCGCGGCTCCGGGACGAGCTCCGGCGCATTGACCCGCACACGTACTCCTATCACGAGGTCGGGAGTTGGAGCGAGCTCGCGGAGGAGATCGCGGCCGTCCCTCCATCCGCCCTGGTGGTGGTCGATCCGTACCACCCCGACACAGCAGGGGAGGGCTTGGCACCCGAGCTTCGCTCTGTCCTCGTGGACTTCCCGTCAATCCCCGTGTTCGCGGTGATGGAGGTGCGGCCGGGCCGCCGCGACGACCTGCGCATGTTGGGGACGTGGGGGGTGGCGGAAGTGATCGCGCTGGGCCACGACGACACGCCCGCAGCACTCCGCCTGCGGTTCCGGGAGGCGGCGGGACGACCGCTGAAGACATTGTTGGCGGGCGCCCTGCCCCGTGATTTGTCCATGCGCGCCCGTACTCTCGTCGAGGCTGCGGCTGAGGCCGTCACGATCGCCGGCGACGCCCGCGAGATGGCGCGGAGGGTGGGCGTGTCGAGGCGCACCCTACTGCGTTGGAGCAAGGACGCCGAGCTACCGCCGCCGCGGCGGCTCCTCGCGTGGATGCGGATCCTGCTCGCGGCCGAGCTGCTCGACGATCCCGGGCGCAGCGTGCGCCACGTCGCGGAAGCGTGCGGATACTCGTCGGACAGTGGACTTCGCCGGGTGATGCAGGCGTTCGTCGGAACGAATCCGACCGCGTTGCGCAGAAAGGGTGCGTTCGCACGCGCTTCCCGGATCTTCCTCGAGCAGATGGCCCGCGCCCGGGGCACGAGGAACGAGTGACAGAAGTGGAGACCAGGAGCGAGGGGCGCGTTGACCGGCCGCCCACGGTCGCCTCGCTCCCCGCCGGCGTTGATCGCCCCGCTTCTCTGGCCCGCGACGGGAACGGCCAAGACGAGCCTGGAGCTGAAGCTCCGTTGACAACACCGCGGGAACTGTTGCCGACCGCAAGGAGATGGATGCTGCTCTCCGGCGGCTGATCTGCGGATACGTTCCTCTGGCGGCCGCTTCGCGATCCGGAGGACAGGGATGCCCAACGTCTGCCCGATGGCTGACCCTACCTCTGCCAACTATCGCCACTGCTGGTACTGCGGGCGGTGGATGCCGGAAACGCCGGCATACCCGACCGAGCCTGTTCGCCGGACGCGGGAGCACCTCCTGCCGCTGAGCCGTGGCGGAGATCATTCTCCAGAGAACACCGTCTACGCCTGCCTGCGATGCAACAATGACAAGGGCGCACTGACAGTAGGGGAGTATCGGGTAGTGCTCGCGGAGCGCACCGGGACGGTTCCCGTGTTCTGGGGGGAAACGGCAGATGCGGAGCGCCCCGATCCGCTGGCGTATCCCCCCGGACCACTCCGGGCCCACCCGCCCTGATGGGCGAGCGCCACGTGCAGCCTGAGGGGAGCGCTACGTCGAGTGACCGAGTCACCATGCCTCAGACGAGTGCGGAAAGGCCCACTCCTGTATTTGTGGGAGCTAGCGGTGCACGGGGCCGGGTACGAGATCCGTGGCGCCCGGGGGTGGGCGCACCTCAGAGACATCGAGGCTGGGACGGAGCGCGCTCTACCCGACCAGCTCCCACCGATGAATCAGCGCGGGTACGTGGAACGTGTCGATGTGCGCGACCCCTCTCGTGCCGGGCCAGTGTGGGTGTACCGGATCACACCGAGCGGGGTCCGCGCGATCCAGGAGCTTTATGGAACGACTCACCGCGAGCTTCCCCCCCTTCCGAGGGCGCACTCGAAGCCGGGCGTGTACCTCCCGGCTCCTCACCGCGCGGCGCTCCTGGTTCTCCGCGCCTCGTATGACCATCCAGCTACCCTCGTCCGCTTTGGCGAGCGCGGATGGCTTACCGCACGGGAACTGGGGGACCAGATGGCGGGGCCGGCCGGTGCACCCGCCGGTCTCTCCCGCCACTCCAGTCTGTCATTCCTCCACCGGAAGGGATTCGCCGACCGCAGGATTGAGCCCGGACGGCCAGCACAGCAGGCGGTCCGCACCTTCTGGCGCGCGACGGAGCTAGGCTGTCGCATGCCGCTTCTGGAGTGGAAGCCGATGCCTCAATGTGCGCCGCGCCCGTCTTCCAGCCCGCCAGATGTAAGCGATCAGAGTGACCGGCCAGAGGAATGATGCAGGCTTACTTTCGGGACGAGCACGTCACGATCTACCACGCCGACGCGCGAGACGCGGCCGACCAATTGCCAGAGGTAGGGATACTGCTCACGGACCCGTCGTACGGGCAGAACTTCACGAGTAACCGGGTGCCGGGGCGGAAGCTGAAGCCTACTCGCAACGATGGGATCCGGCAGTCGGTGAGACTCTACCGCCAGGTACTCCCGCTGATCCGGGCCGAGCACGTCCTCTGGTTCTGCCATTGGAAGGCGTATGCCGACGTGTCCGACATCGTCGGCCAGTATTTCCGCACGCGTGGACTCCTGATCTGGGACAAGGGCCATCCGGGCCTGGGAGACAAGGCCCACCCTGGCACCGACTACGAGTTCATCGCCTCGGCCGGGGATGGCAAGTTGGGGGTCAAGCGGGGCGGAAGCATCATTCGGGGGCACAAGCCGGTCCCGCCAACGCGGCGTCGGCACGTACACGAAAAGCCGGTCGCGCTCGGCAGGCACCTGCTCACCATGTTCGGCGCGAGCAGTATGGCCGATACCTTCTTCGGAAGCGGGAACTTCCTGGTGGCGGCCAAGGAGCTGGGGATCCCGGCCTACGGGGTGGACCTTGAGGAGCGGAACTGCGAAACGGCAGCCCGCGCTCTGGAAGCGACCACGGCCGGCGAGGTGGATTCGTTCCGATACCCGGACAGGGGCACGCTCCACCCTGCTCGCACGCTTCGCCTGCGTGCAGCGGGGCCGCCACAGAATTCATCGACAACCCATCGCATCCGTTCGGAGCGGAACTGAACGGGGACGAATGAGTCGGCGCGTAGCGGGCTCCATAGCGGGATAGCCACCCTGTACCCTGTTTTCGGCACGCAAAGTGTGCGGGGGCCGTCGGCCCCGCGGCATAAAGCCGGAACCGGTACGATCTCGATTGAGGCTCCGGTCGGAACGTGGAGGCTTTACGCCGGGTAAAACACCCGCTACCATTGTCCGACATTCGCCTCACCCTCAAGGAACGCGCGATGATCCAACCCGACCGCGATCCCGAATCGTCGGGGCCTTTGCGCCTGCAGGACACAGTGCGCCTCTCGGCCGAGGGGCTGGCCAAGGTGCTCGGCGACTTGGAGGCGCGGGTGATGCGCGCCGTATGGGAGCTCGCAAGGCCGGTGTCCGCCCGGACCGTGCACGAGCGGGTGATCCGCGAGCATTCGGTCGCGATCTACACCGTGATCACCGTGCTGAACAAGCTGGTCGACAAGGGGCTCCTCCGGAGGGAGAAGCGGGAGGACCTTCTCCACTACGAGGCGTCGCTGTCGGAGGCGGACTTCCGCGCCCAAGCGTCCCGCCGCCTGATGGAGGGCGTCCTTTCCTTCGGTCCGGAGGCAGTCACCGCCTCCTTCGTCGACATCCTGGCCGACCGCGACCCCGAACAGCTCGCGGAGCTGGCGCGGCTGGTCCAGAGGCGGCTCGAGGAGCGGGGACAGGGCTGATGCGCGCCGCTCCTGGGTCGCACCGGAGTGCGTGGCTCGTCACGCGCGAGGAGGCGCACCGGCGGGCGCTCCTGCTGGGAATCGGTGCCCTCCTTCTCCTTTCCGTGAGCCCGGTCTTCGGCCACCACTTCGCTTCGGGCCTGGAGCGAGGACTCGAAGGCCGTGATCACATCGGCGCGCTCTGCGTCATCGCGCTTCATGGCCTACTGCAGCCGGTGCACGTCCTCTTCCATGTCCTGGTGGTCGCCGGACTCGCATACGCTTCGTACGACCGGGTGCGTGCCGCTCGCCGCGTGCGGCGCGCCCTGGATCTTCTGGAGACCCACGTCCCTGCACCGGGTGATCCGTTCTGGGTGGCGGCTACGGCGGCGGGGGTGCGGCCCGCCGATCTGCGCGTGGTTCCGGGACTCCCGAACCCCGCATTTACGGTCGGATGGCTGCGCCCGAGGATTTACGTGTCGGCGTCGCTCCTCGACCGGTTGACGCCCGCGGAACTCGAGGCGCTGCTCGCGCATGAAGGTGCCCACGTGGCGCGGCGTGACCCGTTGCGCCTTTCCGTGTTGCGCTTCATGGCGCTGACGCTATTCTGGCTCCCGGCGCTCCGCCGCCTCGCCGAGGACATCGCGGACGAAGCCGAGATCCGCGCGGACGACCAGGCCGGCTCGGGGCGTCCGCTCGCGCTCGCGTCGGCGCTGCTGTCGATCGCGTCCTGGCCCTCCCCGGACGAGCTTGGCGTAGGTGTGGGCTTTGCCCAGCGGCAGAGCCTTCTGGACCGCCGCATCCGGCGTTTGGCCGGCGAGGACCCGCCTGTCGCGAGCCACATCACCCGAGCGTCTCTGATCGGTGCAATCCTCGCGCTGGCACTCGTCGGCGCCTCCGGGGCGGTCATGGCCCATCCCCTGCCCGAGGATCACGCCGCACATCCCACGAATCACTGCGGCCATCCCGGCGAGTCCCTCCTGCGGCACCTCTTCTGCCGGTGGGATGCACCGGCGGGTGAGCGCGTGTGTCCCCATGCTCGTGATGCGTGACCCACCGCCGGTGCGGAGCCGATGATGAAGCGGCGTGAGAACGCTGATCGGCGGCCCAGTCCCATGTTTCCGCGCGAGTGGCGCCTGAAACTGCGGGCACGCACGGACACCGAGCGCCTCGACTGGTTCATCCGCACACTGGTTGCCCACCTGGGGGAGACGGTTCACAACCCTCGAACGCTCGCGCCCGAAGACGCGGAGGTGTTCGTGGTCGCGACCGCATGGATGCGCCGCGCGCTCTCCTACTCCCGCGCGGTGTCCTTGCTGATTGCCCACGATGAGATCGAGGCCACGCCCCCGGTCGAGAGGGCCCTGCTCGAGGTCGTGGCCGAGCTCGCCTACCTCATCAGGCACGGCGACCCGCGCGAGAACGCCGCGAGGGTCCGTGCAGCCGCGGCGTTCGAGTATTACGCCTTCGCTGTGGAGCAGGGATACGACCGCGCATCAGCGGCGTTCCGCGAGGCCGAGGAGCTGGTGGAGAGGCGCAGGCGCGAACACCCCGGGATGATCGCGGAGATGGAGCTCGCGAGGAGCAAGGGGCGCTTCCACTGGTCGGGCCTCAGCCGCACGCGCCTGGGAACGATCGCACTCGGGCCGACGTACCGCACCATCTACGGCATGTTGTCGTGGGACGCTCACCCAGTGGTGACCGCGCTTCGTGACTTCTCGGCAACGGAAACTGGAGCGACCTTCTCCCGGGAGTGGCTGGACGACGACGCCAAGGACCAGCTCGCCTCGCGAGTCGGCGGAACCATGGTGACCATATGGGCCTGGTACGCGGAAACGTTCGGGCTTGAGACATTCCCGGCGGCCGTGCGGCGGCGGCTGCGGCGGGTGGGCCGTCGCGACGAGCTCTTCGCAGGTGACGCGGCGGAACCAGGCGGCCGGTACCTGCGGGTCCTCTGATTCCATCCGAGAGGCGGGTGACAAGGGGCGGCGCCTCCGGGGCACCCGTCGCACCGCCCCTGATCGGGGCCCGGTTCGATCCTCCATCGAAGTACACGAAAGCCCGGCTATGCGCCGGGCTTTCCCCGTTTCCGGCACGGGGGCACCCACGCGGCGGGCGCGAACCCTTGACATAGGGACCGGGGGTATACATCTTCAGTTCACCGGCGGATAGGGGCCGGGGGTATCAAGCCAACGGAGGGTGCTGTCATGGAGCAGGCGACGATCGCGATCACGGGGATGAGCTGCGGGCACTGCGTCGCGGGGGTGAAGCGCGCGCTGGGACAGCTCGAAGGTGTGGAGATTCAAGACGTGAAGGTGGGTTCCGCGACGGTGGAATACGATCCGAAGGCGGTGTCGGCCGAGCGCATCGCGCAGGCGATCCGTGATGAGGGCTACGGGGTCGAACTCCCGGGGAGGTAAGGATGGGCGCGACCGATTGGCTGGTCCTCGCGCTCGGCGTGGCCAGCATCGCGTGGGTCAACTGGTACTTCTTCCTGGCAGAGCGCACCTCGGCCGCCGCGGTCACCGTAGCCGGGGGTGGTGCCCAGGAGGTCACGATCCGGGTGCGGGGCGGATACGACCCCACGGAGGTGCGGGTGAAGCGGGGTGCCCCCGTGCGGCTGGTGTTCGACCGGCAGGAAACGTCCGGGTGCTCGGAAGAGGTGGTGTTCCCGGACTTCGGAGTGCGCAGGTTCCTCCCGGCCAACGCGAAGACCACGGTGGAGATCGAGCCCGCGCGAACGGGAAGTTTTGAGTTCACCTGCGGGATGGGCATGCTGCGTGGCAAGCTCGTCGTCGAAGACTGAAGAGGATAGAACCATGCCCACCAACACGGCGGTTCCGGAGCGCGGCGCCCAGAGCGCGGAAGGGAAGGTGACGATCCCCGTCTCCGGGATGACCTGCGCGGCCTGCTCTGGGCGGGTGCAGCGCGCGCTCGAGAAGGAGGCAGGGGTGCAGACGGCGGCGGTCAACCTGATGCTCAAGAACGCCACCGTGGGCTTTGATCCCGCGGTGACCACCCCGGAGCGGCTGGTCGAGACGATCCGGGGCACCGGGTATGGAGCCGAGCTCGCCCGGCCTGACCAGACCGCGTTCGAGGCGCAGGAGGCGCAGGACCGCGCCCAGGACGAGGAGTTCCGCGAGCTGCGCGGAAAGGCCGTGGTGAGCTTCGCGGTGGCGGCGGTGGCGATGATCGTGTCGATGCCGCTGATGTCCGCCGGGGCGCACGGGGCGCACGGGCCGGTGGCCGACCCCTTCATGCGCTGGACGATGGGGTGGCTCAACCCGGTGCTCGAAGGCGCGTTCCCCTGGCTGTACCGCGTGCCATCGTCGGTCCTCTCGTACGCCCTGATGTTCCTCACCGTGGGGGTGATGGCGTGGGCGGGGCGACACTTCTACACGCGTGCCTGGGCCGCATTCCGCCACCACTCGGCGGACATGAACACGCTGGTGGCCGTGGGAACTGGGGCCGCCTTCCTGTACTCGGTGGCGGCCACCCTGGCTCCCGGATTCTTCCTGGCGCGCGGCGTCAACCCGGACGTGTACTACGAGGCTGTGGCCTTCATCATCGCGCTGATCCTCATGGGCAACGCGCTGGAGGCCCGCGCAAAGCGCCAGACCTCGTCCGCGCTGCGCTCCTTGGTGGGGCTGCAGCCGAAGACGGCGCGCGTCGTCCGCGGGGGTGTGGAGGCGGACGTGCCGGTGGAGGAGGTGCACGCCGGCGACGTTGTGGTGGTGCGGCCGGGAGAGCGGGTGCCGGTGGACGGCGAGGTGGTGGACGGCCAGAGCGCCGTGGACGAGTCCATGCTCACCGGCGAGTCGCTGCCGGTGCAGAAGGGACCGGGGGACCGCGTGATCGGCGCCACCATCAACCGCACCGGCGCCTTCCGGTACCGCGCGACCACGCTGGGCGCGGACAGCATGCTGGCGCAGATCGTACGGCTGATGCGCGATGCGCAGGGCTCGCGCGCTCCCATCCAGCGGCTGGCCGACCGCATCAGCGCCGTCTTCGTGCCGGTGGTCCTGCAGATCGCCATCGCGACGTTCGTGATCTGGTACCTGACCGCGGATTCCGCTCCGGGCGTGAAGGCGTTCGCCGCCGCCGTGGCGGTGCTGATCATCGCCTGCCCGTGCGCCATGGGCCTCGCGGTCCCCACAGCGGTGATGGTCTCCACGGGGAAGGGCGCGGAGTTGGGCGTGTTGATCAAGGGTGGTGAGGCGCTACAGCGCACCGGCGACCTGAGTGTGGTGGTGCTGGACAAGACGGGGACCATCACGGAGGGGCGGCCCACGGTCACCGACCTGGTCGCCTCGCCCGGGTGGGCCGGGCGTGAGGACGAGCTGCTGCGCCTGGTGGCATCGCTGGAGTCGCGCTCCGAGCACCCGCTGGCGGACGCCATCGTGCGGCGCGCCCGCGACGGCGGCCTCGACCTCGCCGAGGCTGAGAGCTTCGACAGCGTCACCGGCCGCGGCGCCGTGGGCGTGGTGGAGGGGCATGCGCTGGCCGTGGGGAACGAGGCGCTGATGCACGATTACGGCGTGGATCCTGGTCCCCTCGCCGCGGACGCGGAGCGCCTGGCGCGCGAGGCGAAGACGCCGGTGTTCGTGGACGTGGACGGCGAGCTGGCGGCGGTGCTCGCGGTCGCCGACCCCATCAAGGAAAGCTCGCGTGAGGCGATCGGCCTCCTGCGCCGCATGGGGCTGGAGGTGGTGATGCTGACCGGCGACAACCCACGCACCGCCGAGGCGGTCGCGGCCCAGGCGGGTGTGGAGCGCGTCGTGGCCGGCGTGCTCCCCGAGGGCAAGGTGGCCGAGATCCGCCGCCTCCAGGAGAGCGGCCGGGCGGTGGCGATGGTGGGCGACGGGATCAACGACGCGCCCGCGCTCGCCCAGGCGGACGTTGGGATCGCCATCGGAACGGGGACGGACATCGCCATCGAGGCGTCTGACGTCACGCTGATGCGCGGCGACCTGCGCGGCGTGGCCGCGGCGATCGCGCTCTCGCGCCGGACCATGCGGACGATGAAGCAGAACCTGTTCTGGGCCTTCATCTACAACGTCGTGGGGATCCCCGTTGCCGCGGGAGTGCTGTACCCCGCGTTCGGCCTCCTTCTCTCGCCGATCCTGGCGAGCGCCGCGATGGCGTTCAGCTCGGTGAGCGTGGTGGCCAACAGCCTTCGGCTCCGCCGCTTCCGGGCGGCGTGAGCCCGGAACGGAAAAGGAGAAGCGAGTCATGATGACGAGACAGCGATACGAAAGCGCGGCGAAGTTCGCGGAGTTCATCGAACGCGCGGAGTCGAACCAGGAGCTCTGGCGCTCCGTGTACGACCGGGTGCAGCTTCCCGCCGAGCTCGTGGATCGGGCCAGTCAGCTTCCCGCCCGGCACCTTGCCGTGCTCGCGGAGGACTGGTGCGGTGATGCGGTGAACACGGTACCGGTGCTCGCCCGTCTCGCGGAAGCGGTGCCGGGGATGAGCCTCAGGCTCTTCCCTCGCGACTTGAACGCGGACCTCATGGACGCCCACCTCACCGAAGGTGCGAGGGCGATCCCGGTGGTGATCGTCCTGGACGAAGACTTCCGCGAGGTGACGTGGTGGGGACCCCGTCCCCTCCCTCTGCAGGCGTGGGTGACCACCGATGGGCAGGAGCTGGCGCGGGACGAGCGCTACCCAGAGATGCGCCGGTGGTACGCGCGCGACCGCGGGCGGAGCACGTTGGAAGAGGTGGTGGCGCGGATGGAGCACACGGCCATGCAGGTGGCCTGACCTCGGGGGAGCGGAACTCGGCAGGAGGGGTGGCGGGATCATCGAAAACGAGAAACCGACGGAGTTGAACATGCCCACGACCCAAGATGATGCGTTGCCGGTGATCCAGACGAGCTGCGGTTGTGGTACGCACGAGACCGAAGACCGCAAAGCGCTGGGGGTGGACGCCGGGATCAAGGACCGGAACCTGAAGCGCCTCCGCCGCATCGAAGGGCAGATCCGCGGGTTGCAGAAGATGGTGGAGGAGGACCGCTACTGCGCGGACGTGATGACGCAGATCTCCTCGGTGCATGAGGCGCTCAGGAGCGTGGGGCGCGAACTGATGCGGAACCACCTGAAGCACTGCGCCGCCGCCGCGATCAATGGCAACGACGGGCCGGCTGCGGATGCGATGTACGACGAGCTGGTCGACATGATGTACAAGCACGCTCGCTGAATGCGTTCCCTTCCCGGGGCGCTGGTGTGACACCCGGGAGGGGGAGGGCCGCACGTGTGTGGTCTTGCGAGCATGTTTTATGCACTGTAAAATTACGCGCCCAGAGTGGGGTTGGGCGGCATGGGGGAGGGACGACAGAGCCGGCGCGCTGCCTTTAGGCAGTAGCGCGGGAATCCACAGCCAAGCTCAAGCGTCTACGGAGACGATCAACCAATGATAAATCGAACGAAGGGAGCGTCGAGGACGCTCGCGGGGGCCGCGCTGGCGGTTGTGTCGCTGGCCGGGCCGGTGGCTGCACAGACGGACTACTACAACACCGACGAAGGACGTCCGGTGCGGATCGAGGATGCGGCCGCGGTGGAGCGGTACGCGTTCGAGCTCCAGCTCGCCCCGTTCCGCGTGGAGCGTGCGCGGGGCGGCGTTTACCACTGGGAGATCGCGCCGGAACTGGCCTACGGCATCCTGCCGCGGACCCAGCTGGAGGTCGCCTTTCCGCTCACCTTCGTAGACGCCGGTGGTGAGAATGGGACCGAGGGGCTCGCGGGAATCGAGATCGCCGCGCTGCACAACCTGAACACCGAGACGAGGACCCTGCCCGCCTTCGCCGTTGCGGGGAGCGTTCTGCTGCCGGTCGGAGGGCTGGGTCCGGACCGAGCGTATACCTCGGTGAAGGGGATCGCGACGCGCACCTTCCCGTGGGCGCGCTTCCATGCCAACGCACAGTACACGCTGGGCTCAGGCGCGGACGAAGGAGATGAGGTGGGGGAGGCGTCCCGCTGGATGGCGGGCCTCGCGGTGGACCGCACCTTTCCGATCCGCTCTCTCCTGGTGATCGCGGACGTGTTCGCGGAGCAGTCGCTGGTCGAGGACGAGGACCTCGCATGGACTGCGGAAGCAGGACTCCGGTATCAGACGAGCCCGCAGTTCAACGTGGACCTCGGGGTCGGCCGTCGCTTCGCCGGCGGAGATCAGGGCTGGTTCTTCACGTTCGGGGCTGCGCACGCCTTCGCGCTGCGCTCGCTCCTGCCGGGCCGGTGAGAGGCTATATGACGATCATGTCGATGTCGGGAACTCCTCAGTCGAAGGGAATGGAGGTATTGATGCGTAACCAGATTCACGCCCGCCGCCTCGCCGGTGCCGCGGCACTGGTCTTGGGGCTCGCTGCCGCGGCCGAGCCTGCCGAGGCGCAGCTGGCACGGGTGCACGAGCAGTTCTACATGCCGGCCGAGCACAACTGGGTGTTCCGGCGGAACTACCCCGCGGCGGACCGGCTCTTCAACGCGTTCGACTACGGTCACGCGATCCTGTACGAGAAGCTGTACCGGAATCCGGGCGCGCCCGTCTCGGAGCTGGAGGAGAAGGAGTACAACTACATCACCCGCAAGCTCCTGGTGAGCCCGCCGCGCCTTCCGCTCGAGGAGGCCGCGATCGAGGTGGAGTACGTGAAGCTCGCTCCCGAAGCGAAGATGATGTTCGAGTGGGCCCACGTCCTCCACCGTCAGATCTACGACGTGCTCGGTGACGATCGCCTGAGTCAGGCGGACAAGGACCGTGAGGTCGCGGCGATCGTACGCTACTACAAAACGCGCCCGGACCTGGCTTTCAGCTCGCTGCCGAAGAACATGGAACTGATGGAGGGGCAGTCGTACTCGACGGCCTTCCGGAACAACTACCCGAAGTTCAACGGGCTGATCTGGGGCTACCACTGGCTGCAGGTGGGGCTGTACGAACCACTGATGACGGGGGCTACCCCCGACGCACGTCAGGCGGGGGTGGCGGCGACGGTCGCACGTTTCCGTCAGATGCTGGACAACGCGCCGGAGAACATGCCCCGTGTGATGCCGATGACGGCGGCGATCGCGCCGACCTTCGCGGCCCGCTACCCGGAGCCGGCGATCATCTTCGACAATCTGCACTCGATGCACGATGTCATCTCCGACATCCTGGCCAACCCGAACGTGCCGCGGGACAGGAAGCGGGCGGAGATCCTTCGCGCTGCCGACCGGTACCGGGACAACACGACCTTCCTGATGAGCATGCAGGAGTGGCGTGAGATGGGGACGATGATGGGGATCCAGAACATGGGCGGGCCGGCGGTCGGCTTCCTCGCGGGATTCCCCGAGCCGACCCTGCCGCGCGGCGTCACGATGGCCCAGGCCATGGGCGGGATGAACCACGGTGCGGGCGGCATGCAGGGCATGAACCATGGCGCCGGTGGCACCATGCAGGGCGTCACCGCTGGCGCCAGCGGCAACATGCAGGGGATGCAACACGGGCAGGCGGCCGGGGCGCAGGGGCAGGCCGGGATGCAGCACGGCGGCGCCGCCGCCGGCCAGGGGCAGATGCAGGGGATGGATCACTCCCGCATGGGGTGCATGCAGAACGGCCAGTGCACAATGATGCAGCCCGGAGGCATGCAGACGGGGCAGGGCGCCCCTTCCGGTGCCGGCGGCATGAGCATGCAGCAGATGATGGAGTTGCACCAGCGGATGATGTCGGACCCGGTGATCCGTGAGCGCGTTTCCACGGACCCGGTGCTCCAGCGCATGATGCAGCAGATGCACGGCGCCGCGGGGATGCAGGGAATGAATCACGGGACTATGCAGGGCGCCGAGGGGATGAACCACGGAGCGGGGACGGCTGCCGCGATGGACAGCGCGCAGGCGATCGACTTCGCGGTCCGACTGCTCTCCGACCCTGAGGTCGAGGCTCGCGTCCACGCGGATCCCCGCCTGCACCAGATGTGGAGCGACCCGGAGGTACAGCGTCGCCTCGCGGAGCTCCGCCGGCAGCGCGGCGCGCAACCGACTCCGGCAAGCGCCCCGCACCGGCACTGAGCACCGACCACGGTCGGTCACACTCCTCAAGGAGAGACGACGATGTACAGAAAGCTGACCATTGGTCTGGCGGCGCTCGTGGTGGCGGGGTGCTCTGGCTCGAACGAGACCGCCGCGCCCGCTGTGCAGACCACACTGGCGAAGGCAGACAGCGCGGCCGCACCTGCGGCACCCGCTGGGCACGACATGCACGCGATGGGTGCTGACAGCGCGAAGGGTGACTCCGGTGCAGCGCACGCGGGCATGCAGCATGGCGCTACCCCGGGTGCTCCGGCGATGAACCACCAGGGCATGGCGGGGATGAGCGGGACCGGCGCCGCGGGTTCGGGCGGAGCGACGGGAGGCACCGCGAACCATGCTGGCATGAACCACGGGAGCGCCCCCAGTGGGCAAGCACGCGCCGGAATGAACCACGGGAGCACAGCCGGTGGGCAGGCGCATGCGGGGATGAACCGTGGTGGTGCGTCCGGCGGGCAGGCCCACGCCGGAATGCAGCACGGTGCTTCGACCGGCCGTGGGATGCAGGGAATGGATCATTCCCGCATGGGTAGCGGAACCGGACGGGCGGCAGCCTCCATGGATCACTCCCGGATGAACACGGGCACCGGGTTAGGCGCATCGTCGCGGAGCACCGGGACGGCCGATCACTCCGGGATGGCAAGCATGCAGCACGGGGGATCGACCAGCAGCCGCGGAGGCCAACCCGCGGGAGCTGCTGGGATGAACCACGTCGCGATGGGGCATGGAGCAGCCACACGCCCATCCGCCGCCTTCTCGGGGATGAACCACGGAGGGAGCAGGACGCCGGCCTCAGTTCCGGCGGATCGTGCCACGGACAAGCTGCTGACGCTGGTGGGCGAGCTGGTTCGTGACCCTGCGGTCCAAGAGGAGATCCGGGAGGATCCGGCGCTGCGCGAGGCCTGGTCCGACCCCGGCGTCCGGCAGATCGTCACGAAGCGGCCGTGAGGCCGGAGGGGGGGCTGACCGACCGGGTTGGCACCCCCTGCTCCGAAGCCGCGCTCCCGCCGTTCCCCACTGTGGGCCCGGAGCGATTTCATACCTTCTCGTCTCTCCTGCCGCGGGCGAACGGTGGATGCGTGCGCGCCGGACCTGAACACTGACGGGGTAAGGATACGAGTGATGCCGACGTTGAATCACCGCCTGAGCGTGGCATCTGCGGACGGCCGAAAGGCCTCTGTCCGCAGGGCAATGCTGGCCCTCGCCATGTTCGTTCTGATGCTTGGGCTTCCGGCACTCGCCCTCGCGCACGGGGTGCTGCGGCGCTCCGCGCCCGCGAACGGAGCGCATCTGGCGGACGCCCCGCGGGAGCTGCGGCTCACGTTCAACGAGAACGTGGAGCTCGCGGTCGCCCGGCTCCAGCTGATAGGACCCGACAGCGCGGACGTGGTGCTCGGGCCTCCGACGCTAGCCGCGGATTCTCCGGTGGTGCTCGTCGCTCCGATCCAGGGCGGGCTCAAAGCGGGAAGCTACACGGTCGCATGGCAGATCGCGGGCGCGGACGGCCACCCGGTGCGGGGCCGCTACTCGTTCGTGATCGCACCCGGCGCCCGGGGGCTCGCCGCGCCCGCGGGCCCCACGGCGCCCGGCCAGGCCAGCCCGCCCGCGAGCCATCACAACCCGGTGTCGCTGCCGTCGGGGCCCGGCTTCGACGCCGAGTCGCCCCTGTACGTGGCCGTGCGCTGGCTCACCTACCTGGGACTGCTCGGGGTGCTCGGTTCACTCGCGTTCCGTCTGGCAGTCCTCCCGCTCGTAAAGAGGCAGGGCACCCTCGCGGCGCTTGCCCTGCTGGGGCCCGCCGGCGTACGTGCCGCGCGGGTCGGGCTTGTGTCCGCCGGGGTGGTCGCCGTGGCTGCGGTCCTCCGGCTGTACGCTCAATCGTATGCGCTGCACGGCGCCGCAGGTGCGCTCGAGTGGGGGCTCGTCGGGACGATGCTGTCCCGCACCCTCTGGGGCTGGGGCTGGATCCTTCAGGCGACCGGGACGCTACTGGCGATCACCGGGTTCGCGGCGGCGCGCCAGCCCGCGCG
>DASWNZ010000059.1:0-14853 GCA_036398975.1 Longimicrobium sp. | reverse complement strand
TCCTCTCCTGCGTCTCTGCGCCTCTGCGTGAGACTTCTGTTATCGGCTTTGCCTGAGCATGTATGACGATGGTCACTACCACGAAAGCCGCACGCATCGCGGCCGCGTTGAAGCGGGGTATCTTTCCGCACGACCTGGCGTTTTTCCTTGATCTGCCCTGGCGGCACCTGGTCCTTTCGCCGCGCACGCTGGCGGCGCGGCTTCCGCTGCCGGCGGAGCGCGTCCTGGAAGTCGGCGCCGGGACCGGCTTCTACGGCGTGGAGGTCGCGCGCTCGAACCCGGCGGGACGGCTGGAGCTGCTCGACCTTCAGCCCGAGATGCTCGCGCGCGCACGGCGAAAGGTGGAGGCGGCGGGGCTCCGCAACGTGGGCTTCACCGAAGCCGAGGCAGGCCGCCTTCCCTTCGACGACGCGGCGTTCGACGTCGTCTACCTGGTCACCGTCCTCGGCGAGATGGGCGATCCCGACGCGTTCATGGGCGAGGCGCACCGGGTGCTGCGGCCGGGCGGGACCCTTTCCATCAGCGAGCACATTCCCGACCCGGACCGGCTGCCGGTTGCGCGTGTCGAGGCGCTTGCCGGGGCGCGCGGCTTCGTCCTCCGCGAGCACTTCGGGACGCGCTGGAGCTACACCGCGAACTTCACCCGCGCGTGACGTGGGGAGAACTGCAACTGCATGCCTCACACAGAGACACAGAGGGCACAGAGAGAACCACATAAGAGGTTCTCTGTGGGCTTACGGTCCCTTCTGTGCCCTCTGTGTGATGCTTTTTCTCGCAACGATGAACAGAGGAGATCGCAGATGAAACGAATCGGGTTGCTCGCCGTGTTGGCCGCCGGCCTCGCAGGACCGGCGCTCGCGCAGCAGCAGGAAACGCGGCCGTATGGGGTCGGCAATCCCCTGGGGCTGCCGGTGACCGCCACGGCCGGCCGCGAGTTCGAGCCGATCTCCTCAAACGTCAAGGTCTTCGGCGCGATCTTTTCCGCGGAGAGCTGCTCGTACGATGCGGAGCGCGGCGTCATCGTGGTGCCGAACCGCGGCGTGCCGCAGAGCGTGCAGGGGAACGACGCCTGGGTCTCGTTCATCAACCACGACGGATCGGTCCACACCGCGCGGTGGATCGGGGTGCAGGCCCCGGCGCAGCGGGCGAACCTGTCGCCGCCGCTGGTGCTGAACGAGCCGTTCGGAAGCGACATCGCCCGCGGCATGCTGTACCTGGCCGACCGCGACGGCGGCCTGCGCGCGGGCGAGCCGAGCGTGGCCGTCATCCGCCGCTTCGACCTGCGCACCGGCGCGCCGGCCGGCGAGGCTCGCATCGAGGGCGTCAGCTGGATCAACGACATCGAGGTCGCGGACGACGGCACCACCTACGCCACGCAGATGGGCGACGCGGCCGCGGACTCCACCTGGCGGGTGTGGAAGATCGCGCCGGACGGCGCCGCGTCGGTCTTCGCGCAGGGCCCGCCGCTTCGGCAGCCCAACGGCGTGGCCTTCGATCCACAGGGCAACGTCGTCGTCGTCAACATCGGCAACGCCGACGTGCTGACCTTCTCTCCCGCCGGGCGCCTGTTGAAAACGGAGCAGGCGGCGCAGCCGGGGAGCGACGGGCTGGTGATCATGCCGGACGGCACCAAGTACGTGAGCAGCGTCACGCAGGGAGGGGTCTCCCGCATCCGCCCGGGCGCACCCGCCGAGCTCATCGCCCGCAACATCCCGAGTGCCGCGTCCATGTGCTACGACGCCGGCGCGAACCAGCTCGTGATCCCCATGAACCCGAACAACGGCCTCGCCTTCGTGCCGCTCCCCTGATCGCCGCGGGTCAGCGCTCGGGCGGCACGGGGCGGCGCTCGTAGCGGACGCGCTTCGCCATCTTCCACCGCGCGGAGTCGCTTGCCACGTCCAGGTCGGCAACCAGCTCGCGGGGGGAGACGCGGACGAAGGTGATGGTGCCCCGCACGTCGCGGGGGCCCCGGCGGGCGGGGTGGCCGATGCGCTGGTACTCCGCGAGGACGGCGGGATCGGGAAGGCGGAGCACCTCGCCCTCGCGGACGCGGCTCTCGTCCACCTCCCAGATGAAGTTCTCGCCGCCGACGGCGAAGGGGAGCGGGTAGTGCACGAAGCGCCACCGCTCGAACACCATCCGGTCCCCCGGCGTCGCGCGGGTGAGCCCCACCGGACCCGTGGTGATTTGCGCCCCCGAATAGGCGCGCTCCCACCGCTGCACGCACGCCGCCTGGACGAGCACGAGGCCCAGGAACGCCCCCCGGAAGATGCTCCGCATCTGCCTCCCTCCGTCTGATCGGTGGTCGAGCGTGGGACACGGGACGCCCCTGCCTCTGGCGCCCGATGTTCGGCAACAAGATGAGCATCAACGAGTTCCGCGTCCAGCGGATCGGACTGCGGAGCCGACTGCCCCGATTCCGCCGGAAGTTCGCTGAAATCCTGAGTGAGACCGGGCACAACCGTCTGCCGCATCCGTGCGTCCAAGGCAGGTGCGCTCCGAAGACCGTCGCGGCGCCGCATCGTCCCCCTGGAGGAGAAACGGCCATGCGCTGGATGAACCGAGTCCGACTGCGGCGATGGGGCGCGGAGATGGCGGCGGACGTGCGCTACGCGCTGCGCGGGCTGCGGAGGAGCCCGGGGTTCACCGCGACCGCCGTGCTTACGCTGGCGCTGGGGATCGGCGCCAGCTCGGCGGTGTTCAGCGCGGTGAACACGGTGCTGCTGGCGCCGCTTCCGTATCCGCACCCCGAGCGGCTGGTGCGCATCTACCACCAGAACTCCGGCTTCGATCGCGGCACCCTTTCCGCCGCGGACTGGCAGGGGATCAGGGAGCAGCAGCGCAGCTTCGAGTCGGTCGCGCTCTTTCGCACGGGAGGCGCGGCGCTCACCACGCGCGAGGGCGCGGAGTGGGTGAAGGTGGGGTGGGGCACCGCCGGGCTCTTCCAGACGCTGGGCGTGCGGATGGCGCGCGGCAGCGGCTTCCGCGAGGGCGACGACCGCACCGGCGCCCCGCTCAAGGTCGTGATCGGCGACAATTTCGCCCGGCGCCACTTCGGCGCGGTGGACCCCGTGGGCCGGCCGCTGGTGCTGGACCGCGTGAGCTACACCGTTGCGGGCGTGCTACCCCCCGGCGTCCGTGAGCTTGCGGGTGTGCAGGCCGAGGTGTGGCCGATCCTGCAGCCCCCGGTGCCCACGCGCCGCGGTCCTTTCGGGCTGCACGGCATCGGGCGGCTTCGTGCGGGGGTGACGCAGGAGGCCGCCGCGCGCGAGCTGGCCGGGATCAGCGCGCGCGTGGTGGCGCAGTGGGCGAACGGCGCTCCAGACCGCTCCGTCCGCTACACGCCCGTCCCCCTGCGCGACGTGCTGCTGGGCGATGCGGGGCGCTCGCTGCGGCTGTTCGGCGGCGCGGTCTTCCTCGTCCTGCTGATCGCCATCGCCAACGTCGCCAACCTGGTGCTGGTGCGCGCATCGGGGCGCGGACGCGAGATCGCGGTGCGCACGGCACTCGGCGCGGCGCGCGAGCGGCTCGCGCGCATGCTGCTGACGGAGAGCCTGGTGCTGGGCGGGCTCGGTGGCGTGGCCGGGGTGGCGGTGGCGGCGCTGGGGCTGAAGGCGCTCGCCACCGTGGGGCCTCGGCTGCCGCGCATCGAGGAGGCGAGTCTGGACCTGCGCGTGGTGGCGTTCAGCGTGGCCGCAGGGCTGCTGAGCGGCGCGCTGGTCGGCACCTATCCGCTGGTGGCGGGGATGTCGCGCTCCATCGCCGCCTCCCTGCGCAGCGGCGGCCGCGGTGCTGGCGCCGGACGCGGGACGCAGCTCTTTCAAGGCGCGCTGGTGGCGGGCGAGTTCGCGCTAGCACTGCCGCTCCTGCTGGGCGCGGGCCTCCTCCTCCACTCCTTTGTGAACCTCCAGCGGGTGGACCCCGGCTTCGACCCGGACCGCGTGCTCACCGCGCGCATCTCGCTTCCCGAGGCCGCCTACGCCGAGCAGCCCGAGATGCTGCGCTTCTGGGACGAGGCGCTGCGCTCAGTCAAGGAGCTGCCCGGCGTGGAAGAGGCGGGACTCACCACCTCGCTGCCGCCCGACAACGGCGGCGACACCAACAACTTCGACCTCGTGGAGCGCCCCGTCGCCCCCGGCGAGTCGGAGCCGGCGGTGCCGTGGGCGTGGGTCACGCCGGAGCTGTTCGGTGCGCTGGGCGTGCCGCTCGTCGACGGGCGCATGCTGGAGCGGCGCGACGACTCCCCCGACCGGCCGGTAGCGGTGGTGAGCCAGTCGTGGGCGCGGCGCTACTTTCCCGGCGAGAGCGCGGTCGGCAGGCGAATGTACGTGGGCGGGTGCCGCGAGTGCCCGCCGTCGACCGTCGTGGGCGTGGTGGGCGACGTGAAGTACTCCGGCCTGGCCGCGGGCGCGGAATCCGTCTACGAGCCGGTGCGCCAGAACCCGGGCTCCACGCTCAACCTGGTGGTGCGCGCCAGCGTCGCGCCCGAGAGCCTGGCGGAGCCGATCCGGCAGCGCATCCGCGCGGTGGATCCCGGCGTCCCGGTGCGGGACTTCGCCACGATGGGGGAGCGGCTCTCCACCTCCATCGCGACGCCGCGCAGCCTGGCGTGGCTGCTGGGCGCATTCGCGGCGGCGGCGCTGGTGATGGCGGCGCTGGGGGTGTTCGGGGTGATGTCGTACGCGGTCGCCCAGCAGCGCCGCGAGATCGCCGTGCGCATCGCGCTGGGTGCAGACGCGCCGCGCGTGGTTCGGATGGTGATGCGGCGCGGGATGGTGCGCGCCGCGGCGGGGCTCGCGGTGGGCGCGGTCATCTCCATCGGAGTGATGAGCGCGGTGGAGGCGATGCTCTTCGAGGTGCGCACAACGGACCCCACCACGATGGCCATCGCGACCGCGCTGCTGCTGGGGGTGGCGGTGGTGGCGTGCTGGCTTCCGGGGCGGCGGGCGGCGCGCATCGATCCGGCGCGGGCGATGGCGGCGGAGTGAGGGGTGGCCGGGCCGGATCGCCGGGGGGATGAATCGCCGGGGGATGGAATCGCCGGGGGATGGATCGCCGCGATGATCGCCGGGGGCTGAAGCCCCCGGCTGGAACTACGGGAAGGCGGCTGAAGCCGGCTCGTGCGATTCGGGCGCTGGCTCGCCGCCTTAGGGCGTCCGCGCGATCAGGATGAGCGATGCCGGCTCGCCGGTTTCCGGGTGGATCGGCTCCCTCACAGCGTCCAGTCCGAGGCCCGCCTGTCGCAGCACGTGGAGCCACGACTCGAGAGTCCGATAGTACCACGGCATCGGCTCGGTGAACCCGCTCCCGAACGCGGCGAACCGCTCCGTGCGCCACCCGTCGCGGTAAGGCTCGTCGCCGCGGGCGGTCCAGGGGTGGACGGTCTGGATCACGAGCGCCCCGCCCGGCTTCAGCAACGCGCGCGCGCCACGGAGCGCATCATCGAGCGGGTCGCCGAGGAGCGCGAAGTTCGCGACGACGATGTCGAACGGGTCGCCGAAGCGGGCGGAAGTGTCCGCGAGCTCCGCATACGAGCAGACGTGGAACTCGCCGCCCCCGGCCTGGCGCGCCGCCTCCACCAGTGGCGCCGATGCATCGACGCCGACCACCTCCACGCCGGCGGTGGCGAGCGCCCGCACCAGCCACCCCTCACCGCACCCCAGGTCGAGGACACGCCTGGGAGCGAGCGCCAGGACCGCGTCCACCACCGCGTGGTCGGTCGCCAACCGGCGCGTAGCGATGCGGCCTTCGCGCACCGCCTCCGTCCACGCCGCCGCGTTGGTCTCCCAGCTTCGCTCGATCTGCCGCAGCGTGTCGTCCGTCATGTGGCTCGCTGTTGAGGGTGGATCGCTCGTCCCGGCTCGCAAATCCGTCGCCCTTGCGTGGAAGGCGGGTGCCGGGCATGGTGGGGAGGTCCCGCGCCCCGAACCCGCCCAACATGCCGCCCGTATCCGACCTGCTGGCCTTCATGGCGGCCACGCTCGCGCTGAACGTGACCCCCGGCCCCGACATGCTGTACGTGATCGCGCGCAGCGTGGGCGAGGGAAGGCGGGCCGGCGTCGTCTCCGCGCTAGGCATCTCGACGGGGACGCTCTTCCACACGGCGGCCGTGGTGCTCGGAGTATCGGCCTTCCTGGTGGCCTACCCCGCCGCCTACGACCTGCTGCGCTATGCGGGCGCCGCGTACCTGGCGTGGCTGGGCGTGCGCGCACTCCGCACGCCCGCACGCGAAGGCGGCGAGCCGGTGGTGGCGCCGGCGGAGCTGTCCGCGATCTTTCGGCAGGGCGTCATCACCAACGTGCTGAACCCAAAGGTGGCGATCTTTTTTCTCGCCTTCCTCCCGCAGTTCGTGGATGCGGGGCGCGCGAGCGTCACCGCGCAGCTCCTCGTCCTCGCCGCGCTCTTCATCACCTCCGGAACGCTGGTCAACGTGGCCGTCGCACTCGCCGCCGGCCATGCGCGGACCGCCGCCCGCCGCGCCGTGGCGTCCGGGGTGCTCCCCCGCCTCACCGGCGTCGTCTTCCTCGCCCTCGCGTTGCGCCTGGCGATCGTCCGCTGACGGGCGCCCCATTGGCCTCACGCGGAGGCGCGGAGGCGCAGAGAGAGAGAACTTCAGCATCTCTCCCCGCGTCTTCGCGCCTCCGCGTGAGATTGCGGTTTGATCGCACGACCGCGGTCAGTTGTACTGGTCGAGCGTGATGCGGAGCCGGCCGTCGGGCTGGCGCTTCCAGATGACGACGAAGTCGCAGGTGTAGCTGTCGGGAGTGCCGTCGCGGCCGGGGCTGGTGAGCGTGGAGACGCCGAGCTGGTACGCCTCGTCGGGGGATCCGCCCACCTCCACGACCTCCAGCTTCCACTGCGCCGGTGAGCCGACCGAGGCCCAGTAGCGGTCGATGGCCTCGCGCCCCTGCACCACCCGCCGCCGCGGCCCCACGATGCGCGCGTCGTCCGCGTAGAACCGCGCCACCGCCGCGCGATCCCCCCTCTGGAACGCCGCCATCATCTCCTCGTTCAGCCGCGTCACCTCCGCGTGCAATGCCTGCGATGCGGCGGCCGTCTGCTGCGCCGCCAGCGGCCGCGCGGCGGCCGAAGCGAGGATGCAGGCGATGAAGAAGCAAAGAATACGGCGGATCATGGCGCGGCTCCGGGCGGCAGGTCATCGGTCGTCCTACGGATCGCCCTCAACGTGCGCGCGCGGTGGCGCGGGGAGGAGCGTGCCGGGATGGAGCGGCCTGGCGGTGGGACGGAGCGGCCGGAGGAGTGCGTTCGTGCGTTAGTGCGTTCTCTTCACCCGTGCGCCCCCGTTCCCTGTGATCCTGAGTGAGCCGATATCGGCGGTGCACTCCGCACTACTGCGGCGACCGAAGGATGTAGCCGGCGCCGGTGGGGATGCCGAGGCCGCTGGACGGCGTGGAGGGGGTGCGGCGCCCCGCGCACACCGCGGTGATGGCGATCACGCTGGAGGGCCCCGGCACCACGGCGCCAGGGCCCTACACTCTTTCCTACCCGTCAGAGCTGTGGTCTTACACTCGGTTCTAACCCACTACTGCTCGTTTCGCGTGACGGTGGCGAGCGCCGCCCGTGCCGCCGATTGGAGGCGCGGATCATCACTGTCGAGGGCGCGCTGGATCTCGCTTCGCACCTCGCCGAGCCGGGGTAGTGGCTCCGGGCGCGCCGCCACCCGTGCGAGCGTCTCCAGCGCGACCACTCGAAGGCTCAGTGAATCGTATGCAAGGGCGCGCACGCAGAGGTCGACCACCAGGTGCGTATCGGGCACCTCCTCCGCCCAATGCGGCAACGCAAGCTCCAGGGCCATCTCATCGGGCATCGGTTCCCCGAAGCCGTCCCGCACGATCATTCCGCCCCACCCGAACGCTACGGGTGTGTGGGTAAGATCGAAGTCGTCCGGGCGGCGATCCTCCGCCATCGGGTGCCTCGCATGTGGTAGGGTGAGATGTAGCCCGACCCTGCGCCGGGGCGACAAAGTCCGGCGGGCCGCTATCGCCCGGGCTCAATCAGCCTTTCTCCTGATACGGCCTTGCAGCGCTCCCGCCGGCACGGTCAGGCGCACCGCGGGCACGAAGCCGAAGCCTGGGACGTACTGCGCATTGTTGCGGCGCAGGCGTCGAACTAGGACCTCCGCGCGCCGCTCCTCTGTTTCAATCCACGCTGCAGGGCCTTCGGCAGCGTGAACGCGCACGACGGCGTCGCGGTTCGGTGCCGTGCCGGCTGTGGCGTGAACCGTCAGCAGCGTGAACACTGCGGCGCTCAACTGACGCGCCGTCGCCGTTCTGCGCGTAAGAAGGATATAGTCCTTGACTGGAGATGAGGACTGGCGCACGATCACCGCCCGCGAGTCGGGCACCGGCAGGCTGTCAACCAGGAGCACAAGGACTGGCACGCGCGCGGGCGCGGTCGGCTGCTGTGCTCCGCATGGAGTCGCGAGCGTAAGGGCGAATGCGAGCGCGCAGAGCGACAACTGCCCGAGCGCGCGCCGGGTGATCCCACATCCGGCAGGCAATGAAACAACTCGCATGAGATGCTCCTCGAAGGATGTTGGTCGCAAGGGACGCAGTGCCCCGGGGCGGTAGCGTTCGAGCGGTCTCAATCACACACTGTGGCCGTACCCTCCCAGATGACGTGCCAGCCGGTGCCGTCGCCGTAGTCGACCTCCACGTACACATACTCCTCCCGGCACTGCCCGCCACCGCCATCATCTTCGCCGCCGCCTCCCCCGCCACTCGCGAGGTAGTACCCGCGCCGGCGTGGGAACCGCGCGTTGACGTGGTGGAATCTCCCGGTGAACGCGACGTAAACGTACCCGCGATCGTTGGTGCGGCAGAATCCTTCGACCGACCCGACCTGCACCTGGATTCCGCTGCCGTCAATCGCGTCCCAGTATCCCGGCGGCCAGTTGTACCGGGCCATGTTCGGTCCGATGTCGGCCATCCAACTCCACGTGCCGCTCGACATAAAACGGACGCTCGTCTTTCCACCGCTTGGATTCGTCACGTACACGTTGCCATAGGCCACACCCACCACGTAGCTCGGGCATCCGCTCCAGGTGTAAGAAGCCTGGTACGAACCGGCGGATGTGCTCTCGCTGCTCTCATGTTCGAAAGACAAGTCACCATCTGCGAAGTCCGTGTACACCTCCTCGAACCCGTCATCGGTCCACCTGCGCTCCGATCCATCGTCGCAGATGATCATGGCTGGGGTGCATTCGCCGCCGAGTGCGTCATAACGGGGTGCCGCGCCCGCCGCATTCGTCGGACTGGTTGGCGACCCGCGCCAGTCCGTGCACCCGGCGGCGACGGCGGCGATTACCAAGGTAGCGAAGAGGGTGCGTGACTTGGTCTTCATGGAACAACCCTCTGGTTGAGGTGATCCACATGCGTCGCAGTCAGCGCCACGCAGTGATGGAGGACGCACGCATGATTGTGCGCTCGCCAGATCAGTCGGGATCTCTGTAAACGCCTGGGGGGTGGTTGTGGAAGTACGGGCACATTCGCCAGGCGAGGAGTGCGAAAGGGCCTGAAATCGTTTGGGTACCGATGCCAAGCGCTGCGAAGAAAGTAGGACGAAATTCCCTGTGCCCCGGGGCGCGGGACGGAACACGCAGTGAAGCACGGGCGCAAAGGCGCGCAGAAGCACCGCAGCCGCGACCGCGGACGGCGATTCGTTGAGATGCGCCAGAAGGGGCTCTCGGCATGGACTAAGGTGCTCACCACAAGCTGCTCTCCGCGAAGGTCCTGCTTCCAGGACTACCCGCAGATGTGCCACGTGCCGGGGCCGTAGACGCAGTACGGCCATACCAGCATGCACCGCCCTTCTCGATCCACTATAAGCCTGGATCTCGAGATGCCGCAAGGATAATTTGTCGCAATTTCATGCTGATGGGGGGCGCGCTGTCATCACCCAAACCAACTCGGCGGAGGCCTGCGTTCCGCATGCATGCACTTCCCGGCCAGAGACGGCAAACCACCACGCCGCCATCGAGGAAATTGCCGTCCGCTAGCGGATGAGCTCGCGCAGGCGGGCGCTGTGGGTGCGGCTCGCGGTGATGCGGTGGCCGTCGGTCAGGGTGACGATGTACTCGCCGTGGAAGTACGGCTCCACGCTCGCGATGCGGTCCAGGTTCACGATGGCGGAGCGGTGGATGCGCAGGAAGCGGCGCGGGTCCAGCCGGGCCTCCACGTTCTTCATCGTCTCGCGCAGCAGGTAGTCGCGCTTCCCGGCGTGCAGGCGCGCGTAGTTGCCGTCCGCCTCGATCCAGTCGACGTCGGCGGTGGCGACGAAGGTGATCTTCTGGCCGGTGCGCACCACCAGCCGCGCGGCGTACCCCCGCTCCGCGCGGAGCTCGTCCAGCAGGGCGCGGATCTCTGTCCACTCCCCGGGCGCGGCGGAGCGGTCGCGGCGGCGCTCCTCCACGCGGGCGAGCGCTTCCTCGAAGCGGGCGCGGGCAAAGGGCTTGAGCAGGTAGTCGAGGGCGCGCACCTCGAAGGCGCGGAGGGCATAGCGGTCGTAAGCGGTCACGAAGACCACGTGCGGCTCGCGCCCGGTTTCCAGCGCCTCCAGCACGCCGAAGCCGTCCAGCCCCGGCATCTCCACGTCCAGAAAGACGAGGTCCGGCTCCAGCTCATGGATCGCCTGGACCGCGCCGGCACCGTCGCCGCACTCGGCCACGAGCTCGTAGCCGGCGCGGCCATCGAGCAGCGTGCGGAGCTTCTCGCGCGCCAGAGGCTCGTCGTCCACGATCACCACGCGCGTCGTCATGGCGCGGCCCGGCGCAGCGGCACGTCCACCCGCACCTCCAGCCCGCCCTCCTCGCCGGGGATGAGGCGCAGCTCGCCATCGTCGCCGAACATCTCCACCAGCCGCCGCCGCGTGTTGGAGACGCCGGTGCCCTCCCGCGCGAAGGAGCCGCCGCTGAGCTCCGCGCCCGGCCCGTCGTCGCAAACGGCGAGGCGCAGGCGGCCGTCCCGCGCGGCAGCGTGCACGGAGATGCGCCCGCCGCCGGGCCGGCTCGCGATGCCGTGCTGGATGGCGTTCTCCACCAGCGGCTGCAGGATGAGGCGCGGAACCAGTGCGTCCGCCGCCTCCGGCTCCACGCGGATCTCGGAGATGAGCCGGTCGCCGAAGCGCACCTCCATGATGGCCAGGTACGAGCGCACCATCTCCATCTCCTCCGCCACCGGCACCTCCACCCGCGCCGGGTCCGCGAGCGAGCGCCGCAGCAGGTCGCCCAGCCGCGCGATCATCTCGTCCGCGGCCGCCACGTCGCGGTGCATCAGGGTGCTGACGGCGTGCAGGGTGTTGAAGAGGAAGTGCGGGTGAAGGCTGGCGGTGAGCGCCTCCAGCCGCGCCTGCGCGAGCTGCCCCTGGAGCCGCAGCGCCTGCATCTCGCGCTGGCGGGCGCGGCGCTGCGTCTCGATGGCGTACACCACGGCCAGCATCGCCCAGAACGCCATGCTCTCGCTGATGAAGCCGCGCGCGAGCATGGCGCCGAACGGCGGCCGGCCCCTCACCGCCAGGCCGAGCGCGTCCAGGTAGCCGGCGTAGAGCGCGTACTTGAGCACCACCACCACGCTGATGACGGCCAGGTGCACCGCCAGGTCGCGCATCCAGCGCGCGCGGTGCAGCGGGTACCTGCGGATCAGCGCGAAGAAGAGCGGGGTGAAGACGGCGCACGTGTACCAGTCGCCCATCCGGTCCAGGAAGAGGTCGCCCCACGGCACCGGCTGCCCGGAGTCGCGCCGCATGACCGCACCCTGGAGGGTGGAGAGCAGCCCCAGAACGGTCCATACGCCGAAGCCCGCCAGCCACCACGGGACGCGGGCGCGAAGCGGAGGGGCGGCGGTGCCCGGGTGCGTGTCTGCGCGCGTATCCATGCCCGCACGTTGGCGGCGCGCCACCCGGCCGCGCAACGGTGGTGGGGCGAAGCGGCCTCTTTCGCGGACGAGGAACGGCAATCTCACGCGGAGACGCGGAGGAGAGACGGAGCATTCCCTGCGCGCCTCCGCGTGAGCTATGCAGTCTCAGCCGTGGCGGGGCAGGGAAACGGTGAAGGTGGTGCCGTGCTGCGCGCTGGACTCCACCTCGATGCTGCCCTGATGCGCCTGCACGATCTGCTGCGCGATGTACAGCCCCAGCCCCAGGCTCCCCTGCGGGCCGCCCGCCGCGGGCTCGACAACCTTGTTCCTGGGCTTCATCGAATTGAAGATCCCGTTCAGGCGATCCTTGGGAATCGGCTTGCCGCGGTTGTGGATGGAGATCTGGACGGCGTCGTCCGAACCCTCCACCTCCACGCAAATCAGGGAGCCTTCCTCGCCGTGCTGCACCGCGTTGCCGATCAGGTTCGACAGCGCCTGGGTGAGCCGCTCGCAGTCCCATTCCCCGTTTCCCTCGCGGCGCGTCTCTACCTCGAACCTGCGCTTCGGATTCGCCGCCGCGATCTCGTCCACCACGTCGTGCACCATCTTGCCGATCGACATGGGCGCGCGCTCGATGGGGATTCCGCCTCCCAGCCGGGCGCGGGTGAAGTCGAGTAGGTCGCCCACCATGGCCACCGTGCGGCTGGCGCTGCGGGCGATGCGGGTGGTGAGGGTGAGGGCAGGCTCCTGGAGCTCCTGCGTCTCCACCAGGAAGGTGGCGGAGGTGTAGATGGCTCCCAGCGGGGTGCGGAGGTCGTGTCCCAGGATGGCGAGGAAGACTTCCTTCGCCTGGTCCAGGTTCTGGTTGTAGCGGGCGACGGACTCCGCGAGCGCCTGGTCGATGGACTCGTTGAACCGCGTCAGGTCTTCGATGTCTTCCGAACCAAGCTCCCCTCCGCGCGTCCAGAGCCGGATGACGCTGGCGCGAAGGGCGCGGAACTCGGCCACCATCTGGTCCACGGTGAAGCCGCTCAGTGCACGGCCGGCGCCATGTTCCTCGGCGGCGGTCTGCGATTCGGAATCCGCGTCGTCGGCGTTCCCCTTGGACTTTTCGGACTGCTCGTCCGAATTCTGCGGGGTGGCCAGGTCCTTGGCGATCGCCGTCAGCATCTCGTTGGCGTGATCGCGAAGCGCCTCGATGTCCATCGCGCCACTCGCCGGCTTGCACGACCGCGCGAACGCCTCCCACTCCGTCAGGATCGGCTCGCGGTTCGCCAGGATGAACTCGGAAAGCTGCATCACGCCTCTCGTGAAAGGTGCGGCCCGGCCGGGCTCCCTCGTAGTTCGCGTGGATGCATCCCGACGCGCAATCTCCCGGCCAGCGTCCGCGCCGTGCGGTTCGTACGCGCGCCGCCTGCTCTCGCCCTTACGCGCCCGCCTGCCTGTGCGCCCGGATCGCGCGGACCAGCGCGCCCACGACTCGCCCGGGCGGCAGCGCATCCCTGGGAAGCGCGCTGGAGTTGATCTGCACCACGATGGCGAGGCGGTCGTGCGGAAAGTACATCATCTCCGTGAGGTAGCCGGGAAAGAAGCCGCTGTGCCCCCAGCTCACTCCCAGCGGCAGCGGCCGCACGATGACGCCCAGCCCGTACGTGGTCCCCTGCGGGCCGAGCGGCGCGGGTACGCCGCGCAGCATCTCCGCGCGCGTTGCGGAGTCCAGCACGGCGCCGGCGTACAGCTCGGTGGCCCAGCGCGCCAGGTCGCGCGGCGTGGAGGCCATCCCGCCGCCCGTCCACTCGAACTGCGGGTTGATGGCGAAGCGCCCATCCGCCGCGACCATCGCGTCCGTGCCGCCGAACGGGTTGCCGGCTCCCGCGTATCCCTGCGCCAGTCCAGGGAGCACCCGCCGGTCGGACGGGATGGTCTCGCGCAGCCGCAGCGGGCGCAGGAAGCGGCGGGTGACCTCATCATAGTAGGGGCGCCCGGTGATCCGCTCCACGATGATCCCAAGGACGATGTAGTTCGTGTCCGAGTAGTCCCACCCCTGCCCCGCCGCAAAGGGAGCCCGCTCGCCGAGGACGTACGCCACCAGCTCCTCCGGCCTCCAGGCGCGGTCCGGATCGGCGGTGAGCGCGCGGGTGAACTCGTCCTTGAACTCGTAGCGCATCACCCCGCTGCTGTGGTTCAACAGCTGCCGCACGGTGATGGTGCGCGCGTTGGGGAGGCGGTCGAACCAGGGCTCGCGGCCCAGGTAGCGCGAGATGGGTGCATCCAGCTCCAGCCGCCCCTCGCGCACCAGCTGCAGCGCGAGCGCCGCCGCGTACGTCTTCCCCACGCTCCCCTGCAGCAGCCGGTGCGCGGGCGTGAGCGGCACGCGCCGCGTCGTGTCCGACCACCCCGCCGCCAACCCGAACGCAGGCCCGCCCACGAACGCCACCCCCACCGAGAGCCCCGGGTACTTGCTCACCCCGTACAGCGAATCCACCACCGGCCGCAGCCGCGCCTCCCACGCCGACGGCGACGGCCCCGCACCGGCTCCGCGCGCCCCGCCGCACGCCGCTGTCCACAGGGAAAGCGCGCCCAGCAGCACCAGCGCGAGGTGCCGGAAGGGCGGACGGATCGATGGATGTCGCATCGGCCTGGTCGCGTGGGGGGTCGTTCGGGCCGGCGTGCGCCTGTACAACCTGCGCGTTCCGGTCTGGTGAAGCCAGATCCGCGACCAGCGTGCCGGCGGCGGCGCGCGGCGGGCACGGGCAGCCACGTGGGGCGGCCCCTACAAGGATTGGTGTGCGGGGGCGGGCGGCGGGGTGGGGGCAAGGGTGGGCAGACACGCAGGTCTGCCCCTACCGGGTTTGGCGCAATTCGGCGGGCGGTGGGGTGGCGGCGAGCACGGGCGCGATGAATCGCGCCCCTAGAGTGACATTGGCGCAGCGGACGGAATTCTCCCCCTCACCCGCCCTGCGCCCCCGCAGGCGGGGGT
>DASWNZ010000058.1:0-1923 GCA_036398975.1 Longimicrobium sp. | reverse complement strand
CCGGCCGCGTGAGCACCCTCTTCGATGGCGGTTCCTGTCAGCGCCCTACGGGTGCCACTTCAGCCCGATGTTCAGGCGCGACGAGGCGAAGCGGAACGTGCCTTCGACCGGCTCGCCCGCGATCTCCCGGCTGGTGAAGCGCCCCTCCGAATGGACGACGCCGACGTCCAGCGCGAGCTTGCGGCTGACGAAGTACTCCACCCCCACCCCTGCGGTCGCTCCGTACCCGGTCGAACGGAACCCCTCCGCGGGCGTAGTGCCGACGCGGGTCGCGGCCAGCTCCGCGTACGGGCGTAGCGCCGCGCGCGGACTGCCGAAGCTGTAGCGCACCCCCGCATCCAGGTGAGACGAGCGGTAGGCATAGTTGGTACGGGCGAAGAAGCTGAGGTTGTCGTTGACCCCGTACCCGATCGCCACGCCGACCCCGCTCCCCGTGTTCGCCTCCCTCGGCGCCCCGACCCCCACCGCGCTCGCGTTGAAGCTCACGCCCACACCCAGCCCGCGCGTGCTGGACTGGTCCGTCCCCGCCTGCGCGGACGCGGAACCGGCCGTGAATGCCGCCGCGACCGCGCCGATCGTCACCAACGTCGTAAGCCTCATGTTGCCCCCGGGAAGGAGTTGACGGAGCCGACGGCCCCGCTGCCACGCGACCGCAATATCAGTCACGTGCGGCAGGGGATACCCGTCCACGATTCCGGGAGGTCCATCGCGAAGATGAGCGTTCCGTTGGCGGCCGCAGCGTTGGCGACCAGCTGCTACCTTCCCGCTGGGTTGACCAGCTCGGCGTTCGCCCAGAACTCCTCGTCCATGAGCGGCGCGGCATCGGGATCGTCCGCGACGGCCGCCTCGATCTCCTGATCGGTGAGCGCATCCACGCGCACCCAGTCCGTCTCGCCGCCGCGCTTATCCGAGAGGCGACGCTTTACCATCGTGGTTTCCTCGTGCTCCATATCTGCCTCCTCTCAGTTCACGCCCGCCGACCGTCACTGACAACAGTATCCATGTGGTGCCGGCAAAGGCAATCCGGTTAAACGCGCCACGGTGTGACGCTGGCCACGGGCGCGATGAATCGCGCCCCTACGGGATCCGTGTGAGTTGTTGAGATCCAGCCATGCCCCCTCCCCCAGGCAGTTTTGGGGGAGGGGGATGCGTCGCGGAGCGACGCTGGGGGTGGGGGCCACGCCCGCAGGCCCGGCCTTTGCGCGGGGGTGGCGGCCCGCCGCGCGATCCGAGCGGCAACATCGCACTCAAGGGAGGCATCATGCAGGACGTGACCGACAGCCAGGCGCTGGAGCAGCTCTTCGGCGCCGACGAGGCGATCCTCTTCAAGCACAACACCACCTGCCCCATCAGCGCGATGGCGCACGAGCAGATGACGGACTTCGAGCAGCGCCACCCCGAGGCGCCCATCAACATCATCGACATCCACGCCAGCCGCGACCTCAGCGACAGCATCGAGGAGCGCACCGGGATCACGCACGAGTCGCCGCAGGTGATCCTGCTGCGGCAGGGGAAGCCGGTCTTCCACGAGTCGCGCATGGAGATCCGGGCGGACGCGCTGGAGCAGCACCTGGGCGGCGCCGCCAACGGGTGACGGCTCCCGCCCGCCGCCCCCCGGCCTGGGCCACGCTGGCGGCGCTCTGGCTCCTCGTCTTCTCCGTCACCACGCAGACGATGATTCTGGCGCCGATCCTTCCCCGCGTGGCGGAGCAGCTGCGCATCTCCGAGGGGCGGGTGGCGTTCATCAGCACCGGGTACTCCGTGGCCGTCGCCCTGGTGGCGGTGGTCGCGGGGCCCGTTTCGGACCGGGTGGGGCGGCGGCGGATGCTCCTCGCCGGCGCCGCCGCGATGACGGCGGGACTGGCGCTGCACGCGCTGGCGCTGGGCTTCGGGTCGTTCCTGGCCGTGCGCGTGCTCACGGGC
>DASWNZ010000057.1:0-18379 GCA_036398975.1 Longimicrobium sp. | reverse complement strand
AGGCCATCGGTGCCCTGGCGGCGGACTACCACACGAAGCCTCTCTGGATCACCGAACCTTAACGGATGATGATGAGACTCAGAGCATTCGCGGCGCTGCTGTGCGCCGCCGCCGCCCTTTCCGGGTGCGAGGAGAACGCGGTGCAGAGCATCGACGTGCCCGCGGTGGGGGCGCAGGTGCGGTTCTTCAACTTCGGGCTGAACGCGCCGGGCGTGAACTTCTACGCCAACGAGATGAAGATGACGGCGACCAGCACCGCCGCCTGCACGCCGCCGACGGACCCGGCGTGCACCACCACCGGGCTTGAATCCACGACCGGGGTGACCTACGGCAACATCGTGGCGAGCGGCCTCTACTCGACGGTCGCCCCCGGCCAGTACACGCTCACCGGGCGGATCGCCGCGGCGACGGACAAGGATCTCCCGATCTCGACCGTCGCGGCGTCGCTGGCGGACGGCATGGCCTACTCGTTCTACCAGAGCGGGCTGTACAACACGACGACGAAGAAGTCGGATGCCTTCATCGTCGAAGACCCGATCCCCGCGACGGTGGACTTCAGCGTCGCGCAGGTGCGGTTCGTCAACGCGATCCACAACTCCAACCCGATGACGCTCTACGCCAAGAGCACGGTCGACGGGCAGGAGTACGCCATCGGCGGGCCGGTGGCCTACAAGTCGGCGGGCACGTTCACGCCGGTGCCGGGGGCGAGCTACGACCTGAGCACGCGCGTCACGGGATCGACCACCAACGTGATCGTGCGGACCGCGGTGTCGTTCGTGGCGGGGCGGGTCTACACGATCAGCTCGCGCGGTGACATGACGGTCACGGGTACGACGGCGACCAACCGGCCGTTCCTGGACAACACGGCGAACCGCTAGCCAGTCTGGCTCGTCGAAGGAAGCAGGAGACCGGGGCGCGCCGAGTGGCGCGCCCCGGTTTTTATTTCACGCAAAGGCGCAGAGACGCAGGGAGAGAACGACAGAAAATCATCACACGGAGGCGAAATCTCTTGCGGTTCTCTCTCTGTGGCTCTGTGTCTCTGTGTGAGCCATGCAGTTGCAGTTCTCTTCTGCGTCTCTGCGCCTCTGCGTGAGACAACTACCGTTGCGCGGAGGCCGTGTCCGGTGCCAGACTGAGCGGATGACCGCCGCGCGAGTCTCCCCAAGCCAGCGAACACGATGAAGATCATCCCGTTCCGGCGTACGCACGCCGCACTCGCGCTTCTGCTGGCCGCGTGCGCGCCCCCGCCCGCCGCCGCGCCTTCGCCGGCGGCCACCGCGGGTCCCGCCGCCTCGCCCGACGCGCCGCCGCCGGTACAGCGCGAGTTCCGCGGGGTGTGGGTGGCCACCGTCGCCAACATCGACTGGCCGTCGCGCCCCGGCCTTCCCGCCGACAGCCAGCGCGCGGAGATGGTGCGCATCCTGGACCGCGCGGCGGCGATGAAGCTGAACGCCATCGTCCTGCAGGTGCGGCCCGCGGGGGACGCGCTCTACCCGTCCGCGCTGGAGCCGTGGTCGGAGTACCTGACGGGTGCGCAGGGGCGCGCGCCGTCGCCGGCGTACGACCCGCTGGAGTTCGCGGTGACGGAGGCGCACCGGCGCGGGATGGAGCTGCATGTCTGGTTCAACCCGTACCGCGCGCGGCACCCATCCGCCACCACGCCGCAGTCCCCCTCGCACCTCAGCAGCACGCGCCCTGGGCTGGTGCGCACCTACGGCCGCCACCTGTGGATGGACCCCGGCGAGGACTCGGTGCGCGCCCACTCGCTGGCGGTGATCCGCGACGTGGTGCGCCGCTACGACGTGGACGGCGTGCACATCGACGACTACTTCTATCCGTACAAGGAGCTCAACGCGGCCGGGGCGCTGATCGACTTTCCGGACGACTCGTCGTACGCGCGCTACCAGCGCGGCGGCGGGCGGCTGGGGCGAGACGACTGGCGCCGCAACAACGTGGACCGCTTCGTGGAGGAGATGTACCGCGAGGTGAAGCGCGAGAAGCCCTGGGTGCAGGTGGGGATCTCGCCGTTCGGCGTGTGGCGCCCCGGGTATCCGCCGCAGATCACCGGCTTCGACGCGTACCAGGAGCTGTACGCGGACTCGCGGAAGTGGCTGCGCGAGGGGTGGCTGGACTACTTCACCCCGCAGCTCTACTGGCAGACCGCGCGCACCGGCGTCAGCTACCCCGTGCTCCTGGGGTGGTGGATCGGCGAGAACGTGCACGCCCGCCACATGTGGCCCGGCAACTTCACCAGCCGCGTGGGGAACGCCACCGAGGGCAACTGGCGAACCGACGAGATCATCGAGCAGATCTACATCACGCGCGGGCAGGCCGGCGCCACGGGGAACGTGCACTTCAGCATGAAGATCTTCATGCAGAATCCCGACTCGCTGGTGGACCGCCTCACCAACGACGCCTACCGCGAGCCGGCGCTCATCCCCGCCACGCCCTGGCTGGGCGGCCGCGCCCCGTCGCGCCCGGCGGTGGCGCTGGAGGGGTCCACGGTGCGCTTCACCCCCGGCGCCGGCACTCCGCCCGCGCGCTGGGTGGTCCAGTCGCGCCACGGCAACCGCTGGCGCACCGCCATCCTCCCTGGCGGCGCACGATCGCACACGGTGGCGGCCGACTCGCTTCCGCTGCGCGCGGTGGCCGTATCCGGCGTGGACCGGCTGGGGAACCAGAGTGCGCCCGTGGTGGTGCAGGCGCCCTGACACGCTCGGTACGGACAACGAAAGGCCCGGCGAGATGGTTCTCGCCGGGCCTTTTCGCACCGCGCCGCAACTGGACAGCGTGCGGCTTGTGCCGCGGCGGCGGTGCGGGTTACTCATAGAACTGTGCGGGTCCCTCATTAATGCGGCAGGAGAAAATGCGTATGCCAAAGATCGGTGTCCTGACGATTCACGGGATGGGCGAGCAGGAGGAGGACTTCGACAAGCATCTCAGGGAGGAGCTCGACCAGCGCTTCCCGGATGAGGTCAGAAGCGACGTCGTGTACGAGTCCATCTGGTTCAGCGGCCTGATCCAGGGACGGCAGGACCAGGTTTGGGGCGCGATGCGCGACCGCCAGATCGACATGCACGGGCTGCGCAAGTTCTTCCTCTACTACTTCAGCGACGCGACCACCTACGTGGGGCGCCCGGACCACGCGGAAGCCGTGTACCGCAAGGTGCACCACTGCATCCGCACCCGTCTGGACGCGCTGCGGCAGAAGCTGGGCGGAGAGGACGGGCCGACCGTGGTCATCGCCCATTCGCTCGGCTGCCAGGTGATCTCGGACTACATCTGGGACGCGGCGAAGGGGATCGGGATCTGGCAGGGCAACGCGCCGGCGACGGAGTTCCAGCGGCTGGGCACGGCGCGCTACCTCCTGACCTGCGGGTGCAACATCCCGCTCTTCGTATCGGGCCTGCCCAGGATCGAGGCGATCGAGCGCCCCAACCCGCGCTTCCGGTGGATCAACTTCTTCGACCGCGACGACGTGCTCGGCTGGCCCCTGAAGCCGCTGAGCGACGGCTTCGACAACGCCTACGCCCGCACGGTGGACGAGGACCGCGAGATCAACGTGGGCGGCATCATGGGCCTGACCCCTCTCAGCCACACCGAGTACTGGAAGAGCGCCGCCTTCACCTCCCCCGTCGCCAGGCTGATCGAGGAGCTACACGCGGAGGGGTGAACCGCGTCTCACACAGAGACGGAAACGGAAGTCTCACGCAGAGGCGCAGAGACGCAGAAGAGAACTGCAACTGCGTGGCTCACACAGAGACACAGAGCCACAGAGCTACAGAGAGAACCGCAAGAGGTTTTCTCTGGGGCTTTCAGTTCCTTCTGTGGCCTCTGTGTGAGGCTTTTCTCTGTTGTTCTCTCCCTGCGTCTCTGCGCCTCTGCGTGAGTGATGCTGTTTTACGGAGCCGAGGTGTCCGGCTGAGGGGCAAGCGAGTCGGGAGCGAGGGAGTCGGGAAGGGGACGTGCGGGGGCGACCACGCGGCCTCCCATCACGCGGCAGGCGCCAGCAGGCTCGGTGCCGGCGATGAAGTACTCGCGCCGCGCGGCGGCCGGCGGGCAGGCGCCGGTGAGGGGCCGCCGCGTCGCCGCGTCCGCCGCCACGGCGACGACGCCGGCCGGCATCACCCACGGGGCGGGGGAGCGGCGGCGGGCGTAGGCGGAGCGCATCATCTCCCCCCAGATCGGCGCGGCCAGGGTGCCGCCGAACGCGCCCGGGCCGATGGAGCGCGGCCGGTCGAAGCCCAGCCACACCGCCGTCACCATCTCCGGTGTGTAGCCCACGTACCAGACGTCGGTTCCGTCGTTGGTGGTCCCCGTCTTCCCCGCCATTGGGACGCGCGACGGGAGGCGCGTGCGTGCCTCGCGCCCGGTGCCGCGCTCGGCCGCGTCGCGCAGCAGGTCGGTGGTGACGAAGGCCAGGGCGGGGGAGAGGGTGCGCACGCCGCGCCCGCGCCCGTCGTACACCACGCGCCCGCCGCCGTCCATCACGCGCCGCACCAGGAAGGGCTCCACGCGCATCCCGTTGTTAGCGAAGGCCGTGTACGCCGCCGCCATCTCCAGCGGCGCCACCGCGCTCGCCCCGATGGCGGAGGACGGGTAGGGCTGCACCTGCGACTTGATGCCGAAGCGCGCCGCGATCGCGGGGAGCGTCTGCCATCCCATCGTCTGCGCCAGCTGCACGGCGACGGTGTTGACCGACTCCACCAGCCCGTCGCGCACGGAGATCGGCCCGCGGAAGCGCCCGTCCGAGTTGCGCGGCGAGTACACCGCGCTGCCGCGCATGGCGATGCGGAGGGCGGTGTCCATCATCATAGTGGACGGAGTTGCGCCCTGCTCCAGCGCGGCGGCGTACACCAGCGGCTTGAACGACGAGCCCGGCTGGCGGCGCGCGGCCGTCACTCGATTGAAGTGCGACTCCTCGAAGTTGCGCCCGCCCACCATCGCCAGGATCTCGCCGGTGCGCGCATCCACCGAGACGATGGCGCCCTGCAGGTAGGTGGTGCCGGTGGGGCTCGCCGTCCCCGGCGCGCCCATGCGGGGTCCGCGGTACCACGCCTCGCGCTCGATGCGCCCCAGCCCGCGCACCAGGGCGCTGTCGGCGGCGTTCTGCGCGGCGGGGTCGATGGTGGTCCACACGCGGGCCCCGGTGGTGCCGTACTGCGGCCCCACGCGCTGCGCCAGGATCTGCTTCGCCTGCTCGATGGCCCACTGCGGGCGCGCCGAGTAGCCGTGGTTGGGCGCCAGGCGGATGGTGGTGCGCTTCGCCGCCGCCGCCTGCGCGCGGGTGATGGCGTTGTTCTGCGCCATCAGGTCCAGCACCAGGTTGCGCCGCTCCAGCGCCCGCGCCGGGCTGATCTTGGGGGAGTAGACGCCTGGGCCCTTGGGAAGCGCGGCAAGCATCGCCGCTTCCTCGATGCTGAGCTGCGCCGCGCCCTTGCCGAAGTAGTGACGCGCCGCCGACTCGATGCCGTACCAGCCGTGTCCGAAGTAGATCCAGTTGAGGTACGACTCCAGGATGCGCTCCTTGCCGTGCCGCTGCTCCAGCTCCAGCGCCAGCCGCATCTCGCGCAGCTTGCGCTCGGCGGTCTGCTCCTGCCGATTCACCCGCTCCGGGTACATCGCCCCGATGAGCTGCTGCGTGATCGTCGACGCCCCCTCGCGGTCGCCGCCCAGCGTGTTCCTCAGCGCCCTCGCCACGGCCCGCGCGTCCACCCCCGCGTGCTCAAAGAACCTGCGGTCCTCCACCGCCACGAACGCCATCGGCACGTACCGGGGCAGCGTGCGCATGGCGACCACCGTCCTCACCTGCGGGCCCAGCTCCGCGATCAGCGACCCGTCGCGTGCGTAGACGCGCGCGCTCTGTGTGGGCGCGCGCAGGGTGATCTCCTGCGCATTCGCAGGGAGGCTCAGGAGCGCGGCCGCGGGGATCGCGAGCCGGAGGGCGCGGCGGAGGCGGATGGTCATTGAGATTCGGATCTGGCGGCGGGGGGCGTGCGACAGAGGAATATAGCGAAAAGCATCACACAGAGGGCACAGAGGGAACCGCAAAGCCACGGAAACTCCTTTCCGTTCACCTTGCCGTACCCCTCTGTGTCTCTGTGTGAGGGTGGTTACTGCGTCGCGGCGGTCGCGGTGGCGGGGAGCAGGCCCTTGCCGGTGTAGCGCTGGCCACCGTGGTGGCGGGGGCCGAGGACGCGCTCGCCGTAGCCGTTCTCGGGGTCCTTGCCGCGGCGCAGGGCGCGCTGCACGGCCACCTCGCCACGGTTGTAGGCGATCACGGCAAGGCGCACGTCGCCATCGAAGAGCTCGATCATGTTGCGCAGGTTGGTGAAGCCCACGCGCATGTTGGTGCCGGGTTCCAGCAGCTCCCTGGAGGTGTCCACGTCGGGGTCGATGTCGGTGGCGGTGCCCAGCATCACCTGCGTGAGGCCGAAGGCGCCCTTGTTGCCGGCGTCGATGTCGAAGACGCTCTCCACCCGGATCAGGCGGAAGGCCAGCTCGGGGTCGATGCGCTGGGCGACGGCGGCGTCGTAGATCTGGCGCGCAAGGGGGCGGGTGACGTTGTAGCGCTGCAGGAGGGCCGTGATCTCGGCCTCGCGGCCGGACTCCTTGAGGACCGCGCGGCGCAGGTAGCGCGCTTCCACCGCGAGCGGCGGCTTGGCGACCGGAGTGCCCAGGTGCTTCAGCGTGTCCGGCGGGCCCGCGGGGGGGCGGAAGACCGTCGCGACCCCCGAGCTGTTGTACGCGAGCGCCACCGCACCCGGGATCACCAGGAGCGCGATCAGCAGCAGCTTCCACCACGACCAGGCGGCGACCCGGCCGGTGACCTGCCTGGGTTGCTGGCGCCGTTGTTCGATCATCCTGCCACTCCGGGTTGCGGCTCAACGCGCATCACGACGCGGGGAGGCGGAGGGTGAACGCGCTCCCCTCGCCGGGGACGCTCCTCACCGTGAGCTCCGCGCCCAGGAGCCGCGCCAGATGGCGGCTCACCGAGAGACCCAGCCCCGTGCCGCCCGCCGTGCGCGTCATCGGGTCCTGCACCTGCCGGAAGGGCTCCCAGATCTGCTCCAGGAACTCCGGCGCGATCCCCACCCCCGTGTCCGCCACGCGGAACCGCACCTCGCCCGGCCCGCGCTCCACCGAAAACGATACCTCCCCGCGCTCCGTGAACTTGACGGCGTTCCCCAGCAGGTTGATGAGGATCTGCCGCAGCTTGCGCCCGTCCGTCACCACCTCGCCCTCCGGCGGGTCGCCGGTGCGGAAGCGGATCCGCTTGTTCCCCGCCAGCGGCTCGACGATGGCCGCCACCTCGCGCGCCAGCTCGGCCAGCTCCACCGGCGCCAGCTCCAGCGTCTCGCGCCCGGCCTCCATCCGCGAGAACACCAGGATCTCTTCGATGATGGAGATCAGGTGCCGCGTCGCCCGCCCGATGCGGTGCACGTGCTCCTGCGCGGCGGGGGCCACCTCCACCGGAATCCCCATCAGCAGGAGCTCGGCGTACCCCAGCACGGCGTTGAGCGGGGTGCGCAGCTCGTGGCTCATGGTGGCCAGGAAGTCCGCCTTGGCCTGGTTGGCGGCCAGGGCCTCACGGTAAAGCCGCGAGTGGTCCAGCGCCAGCGCCGCACGCCGCGCCAGCTCCTGCGCAAAGGGCACGTCGGCTGCCGCGTACTCCTCGTCGCCGTAGCGCACGAAGGTGAGCGCCCCCAGCGCCTCGCCGCGCGCCAGCATGGGGACCACGATGGCGGAATGCGGCCGCACCGCCCGCAGCAGCCGCAGGTGCTGCTCGTTGCGTGCCGACGCGCGGAGCGTCTCCTCCGGCACGTCGTGGACCGTCACGGGACGGCGCGTGGCGATTGCCTCCTGCGTCGGGTCCGGGTCGCCGGGGCGCGGGGGGTAGCGGCGGCGCAGCTCGCGGAGGAGCGCCTGCTTGGTGGGGTCCGCGTGGATCGCCTCCACGTGTTCGACCCCGCCCTCCGTGCCCACCACGTCCACGATGCACGCCTCGGCGAAGACGGGGACGGCGAGCCGCGCAACGGCCGCGAGGGTGGCGTCGAAGTCCAGCGTGGAGGCGAGGACGGCGCCCGCCTCGTTGAGGAGGTCGGTGCGCTGGCGGGCGTGCTCCGCCTCGCGCCGGGCCGCGATGAGCTGCGCCTCCATCCGCTTCTGCGCGGTGATGTCGCGCTGCGTGCCCCAGACGCGCGGGATGGTGGCGCCCTCCTGGATCGCCACCAGGTTGTTGGCGAAGACGCGCTCGTTGCCGTCGCGGTCCAGCTCGCGCGTCTCGGCGTCGGCCAGGCGGTGGCCGGTGTCCAGGAAGGTGCGCAGGTACTCGACGTTCGCCGGATCGCCCGGCGGGAGGAAGTCGACCAGGCGGGTGCCCAGCAGATCGGCGGCGCGCTCGTAGCCGTACATGCGCGCCATGGCGTCGTTGCACTCCAGGAGCACCCCGTGCCGGTACGCGTGCTCGATCTGCTCGTCCACCGGCGCGACCAGCGGCACGGGCGGATCGAACTCGAAGCACCAGATCCCCTCCGAGCTCTGCTCGACGAAGGCGCGGTAGCGCTCTTCCGGGGTGGAATCGGTACGCAGCACGACGGTCCGGTTGCGGGTTCCGGGCGACACGGGCAGAGCGCCGTTCCTGCAAAGCCGGCGCCGCGGGCCGCAGGCATCCTGACGACAGGTCTCACGCAGAGGCGCGGAGACGCAGAGGGTGAACAACAGAGAAAAGCCTCGCACAGAGAACACAGAGGGAACTGCAAGCCACAGAGAAACCTTTTGCGGTTCTCTCTGTGCCTCTGTGTCTCTGTGTGAGCCCACGCGGTCGCAGTTCTCCTCAGCGTCTCCGCGCCTCCGCGTGAGCCCCGCTGTTCAAGCCGGCGTGAGCTCCAATGCCTGGGCGAGCAGCTCGTGGGAGCGGAGGCGGGCGGCGTGGTCGTGGGTCACGGTGACGGCCATCACTTCGTCGACGCCGGAGCGGGCGGCGAGGCGGCGCAGCTCGGCGGCGACGTGGGCGGGGTCGCCCACGACCGCGCGGGCGCCGTCGGTGCCGAGGTCGGGGAGGCGCCACGATTCGCCCAGCTCGCGCAGCGCCTCGTCGGGGGAGGGGATGCCCCGGTCGCGTCCGATGGCGATGCGGCGGCGCCAGAGCTCCAGCGAGGAGGAGAGGCGCCGCGCCTCGTCGTCCGTGTCCGCGCAGATGACGCCAACGGCGAGTGAGGCGCGCGGCTGGGAGAGGTGGGCGCCCGGGAGGAAGCGCTCGCGGTAGGCGCGCAGGGTGGGGGCGCCGTCTTCGCCGCTGATGAACTGGGCAAAGGTAAAGCTGAGCCCCATCTGCGCGGCGTAGCCCGCGCTACCGCCGCCGGAGCCCAGGAGCCAGAGCTGCGGGATGGTGTCGCCGCGGGGCATGGCGCGGACGCGGCCCCAGGGGTGGCGCTTGTCGTACGAGTTCTCCAGCCAGCCGATCAGCTCCGCCACCTGCTGGGGGAAGTGCTCGATGGAGATGCTGCGCCCGTAGCCCAGCGCCATCACCGCGCGCGCGTCGCCGCCCGGCGCCCGCCCGATCCCCAGGTCGATGCGGCCGGGGAAGAGCGCCTCCATCACGCGGAACTGCTCCGCCACCTTGAAGGGCGAGTAGTGCGGCAGCAGCACGCCGCCGGAGCCCACCCGCAGCGTCGTCGTGGCGGCGGCGACCATGGGGATCAGCACCTCCGGCGCGGAGCCCGCGAAGGAGTTGGTGCTGTGGTGCTCCGCCAGCCAGTAGCGCGAGTATCCCAGCCGCTCCGCCAGCCGCGCCAGCTCCAGCGTGTTGCGCACCGCCTCCGCCCCCGTGCCGCCGGTGGGCACGGGGGACTGGTCGACGATGCCGATCTTGAGGGGTGTGCCGCCGCTCACGCGAAGCGGCGCGCGTCGATGACGGTTCCGTTGACCTCGTCCTGGATGCTGCTCAGGTACGCCCTCGCGACCAGCGCCGCGGGGAGGCCGCCGGAGGGGTCCTGGCCCATCTGCGCGAGCGTCTCGCTCACCCACGGCGGGCTCACGGTGTTGACGCGGATGCCGCGCGGAGCCTCGAGGGCGGCGGCGCGCGCGAACGCCTCCACACCCGCGTTCACCACGCTGATGGCCGCGCTCCCCGGAATCGGCACCTGGCTGAGGATGCCGCTGGTGAGGGTGATGGAGCCGCCGTCGCGGACGTGCTCCATCCCCAGCCGCACCAGGTTGACCTGCCCCATCAGCTTGTTCGCCAGGCTGAAGGCGAAGTCATCGTCGCTCAGCTCCGCCAGCGGGTTGAAGCGCGCGCTCCCCGCGCACGAAACCACCGCGTCCACCTGGCCGACGCCCGCAAAGAGCTCGCGGATCGACTCGGGGCGCGAGATGTCGGCTCGCACGTCGCCGCTGCTGCTCCCCACGCGGATGACCTCGTGCCCGCCCAGCGCATCCGCGACCGCGCTCCCGATTGTCCCGGTCGCGCCGATCACCATCACTTTCATCTTCCATCCTCGTTCCGGAATGGACTTCGAACGCGTGCAGCACGATGCCGCCGCGTCGCAGGGCCGGCAAGGGCTCACACAGAGACACAGAGCCACAGAGAGAACGACGGGAGGTTTCTCTGTGGCTTGTAGTTCCCTCTGCGGCCTCTGTGTGAGGCTGCTGGTTTAGACGCTGGCGAGCGCGCGCCGCTCGGACCGGTTCATGATGTGGACCGCCTCGCCCAGCGAGTGCTTGAACGCTTCCAGCACCCCCTCGCTCAGGGTGGGGTGCGGGTGGATGGTGAGCGCCATGTCCTCCGGCGCCGCCTGCAGCTCGATGGCGAGCGCGGCCTCGGCGATCAGCTCGCTCGCCTCGGGACCCACGATCCCCACCCCCAGCACCCGGTCGCGGCTGGATACGACTCTGACGAAGCCCTCCGTCTCCCCCACCGAAAGCGCCCGCCCCGACGCGGCGAAGGGGAAGCGCCCCACCCGCACGTCGTGCCCCTCGGCGCGCGCCTCCGCCTCGGTGAGCCCTACGGTGGCGATCTCCGGGTCGGTGAAGATGACGGCCGGCATCGCGTACCAGTCGCGCCCCACGTTGCGGCCGTGGATCACCTCGGCCGCGATCTCGCCCTCGCGGAACGCCTTGTGGGCGAGGTAGGGCCCGCCCGTGACGTCGCCCACCGCGTAGATGCCCGGCACGCTGGTGCGGGTGGAGCGGTCGGTGGCCACGTGCCCACGCTCGTCCAGCCGCACGCCCACCTCCGCCAGCCCCAGCCCCGCCGTGTTCGGCCGGAAGCCCACCGCCACCAGCACCCGCTCCGCCTCCACCGTCTCCGTGCGGCCGCCGTGCTCCACCTTCACGCGCACGCCATCGCCCGCCGGCTCCCATCCGGCCGCGCGCGCCGGGGCCAGGATGACGCCGCCACGCTTCCTGAAGCGCCGCGCCGCCACCGCCGACAGCTCGGGCTCCACGCCCGGCAGGATGCCGTCAGTCACCTCGACGACCGTGACGCGCGCGCCGAGCTTCTGGTACATCATCCCCAGCTCCATCCCGATCACTCCGCCGCCCACCACCACCAGCGAGCGCGGAACGGAGCGGAGGCTGACCGCTTCCCTGGCCGTGAGCACGCGCTCGCCGTCCGGCTCGAAGCCGGGGATGGAGGCGACCCGCGCCCCCGTCGCCAGGACGATGGCCTCGCCCGCCTCGTAGCGCGTGCGGGTGCCGTCCGCCGCCGTGACCTCGACGGTGCGGGAGTCCAGGAGGCGCGCGTCGCCCATCACGTACTCCCCGCCGTTGGCGCGAATCAGCGTGCCCACGCTCCCGGTGAGGCGCTTCACGATGCCGTCCTTCCACCGCTGCGTGGCGGCGAAGTCGATCGCCGGCTCGCCCGCGCTTATCCCCATGGCGCCGGCGTGGCGGATGCGCTCCAGGGTGCCCGCGGCCGTGATCAGCGCCTTGGAGGGGATGCACCCCCAGTTGAGGCAGACGCCGCCCAGCGACTCGCGCTCCACGCACAGCGTCCGCTTGCCGAGCTGCGCCAGCCGGATGGCCGCCGTGTACCCGCCCGGCCCGCCGCCCACCACGATCGCGTCGTAGCTTTCCATCACTGCCTCCCGTGTGTTTTGAGACCGTTCGGTCTCTGCGTGGGCAAAAAAAGGGAGCGTCGCGCGGGTCAGGCGCGGACGCTCCCGTCCAGGTGCCGCCGGAGGTGCTCGACGGCGTGACGCATGGGTTCGCGCCGGCCGTAGAAGCGCGCCATCGCGAGGGCGCCCTCCAGGGTGGCGACGATCAGCGTGGCGAGCGCCTCCGGGTCCACGTCCGCGCGGATCTCGCCGCGATCGATGCCGCGCGCGGTGATGCGGTGCAGAAAGCCGGTGAGCCCATCCATGGCGTTGCGTGCCCGGTCGCGAAGCGGCGAGTACGCGTCGTCGCTCTCGATCATGGCGTTCATCATGGGGCACCCGCCCGGGACCGGCGGATCGTCCTGGATCCCCTCGTAGACGGAAACCATGGCGTGCAGCCGGTCCACCGCGTAGGCCTGGCCCTGCAGTGCGGCGGTGAAGCGCTCGGCCATGAGGGAGATGGCGTGATCGAACGCCTCCACGGCCAGCGCCTCCTTGCTCTCGAAGTGGCGGTAGATCCCGCCCTTCTGCAGCCCGGTCGCCTCCATCAGGTCCGCCATGGACGCGCCGGCGAACCCCCGCTCGTTGAACACCCGAGCGGCGGTCGCCACGATCCTCTCCCGCGTCAGCTCGCCCTTGCCCATCGCTCCTCGCTTGATGTTGGGACCGATCGGTCTCTATTCTAAGCGACCGTTCGGCCCCGCGCAAGAGTAAGCATCACAGAGAGACACAGAGGAGAACCGGCAAGAAACGAAGAGGGATCGCTTTGCGGCTTGCGGTCCCCCTCCGTGTCCTCTGTGTGACGCTTTTTATTCTTTGGGCGGCGCGGGGCGGGCGCGGCGAGGAAGGTAGCGGCGCAGGAGCCACACGAGGCCGGCGACGATGATGCCGAGCGGGATCAGGAAGCCGAGCGACGCGATCAGGCCCGCCGTGAAGCCGATGAAGTTGCGCCACGCGTCGCGGAACGCCTCGCGGATGGGGCGCGCACGCGGATGGTCGCCGATCAGGGCGCGGGGCTCGTGCACGGTCACGTTCAGCGTGCTCACCGCCGCGCGCGAGCGGAGGTAGCGGAGCCGCCCCTCCTGCGTGTCGATCTCCTGGCGAACGCGGGCCAGCTCGCGCTCCACCGCCAGCACGTCCTCCAGCTTGCCGGTGCGCGTGGCGAGGAGGCCCAGCAGCCGCTCCTCCAGCCGCCGCGCGTTGGCCGTGCGGGCGGAGAGGTCCACGTACTCCTCGCCCACGTCCTCGGCGTGCACCTGTACGCTCTCCAACTTGCCCAGCGGGCGCAGGCCGCTCACCGCCTGGTCGAAGCGCGCGGCGGGGACCTTGACCTCCAGCGTGGCGGACCGCGTCGCCTGCTCGCCGCCGCTGACGGAGGTGTTCCCCACGTATCCACCGAGCCGCTTCGCCAGCTCCTCCACCCGCGCCACCGCCAGCTCGACCGAGTCCACCTCCACCGACGCGTTCCCCGTGCGGATCAGCATGCTCGGCGCGACACTGGCGGTGCCGGCCGAGTCCGACGCGGCAATCGCACGAGCCGTCGCGGGTGCTTCCTGCCGTATCTCGGTGTAAGCCAACGATACCGGCTCGCCCGGTTTCGCCGCCGCCCCGCCCTCGTTTTGCACCGGGGGCGAGACCACGGGGTCCATATGCATCACGTCGGTCCCGGAGGTGGCCTCTCCGTCCGCTCCGCCTGAGCAGGCGGCGAGGGCCAGGAGGGCAACGAGGATGATGGGCTTCATGGCGTCTCGTTGGGCGAGAGAAGAGGAGCGCGGTCCGGAGCACGCGTGAGGCAGCGGCCGTGCCGTCGTGTGCTCGATTGCAACTGATTGTGAAGCAAGCGCTTGGATGATATCGACCACCGCGCATCGTGTTCGGCGGGCGTCCGCTGGGCACCGGGCGGCGTTCAGTGAACGCGGTCCGTACGCCGGTTCTGACGGCGCGGGATGGTTTGACGCGGGGGGCGCGGGGGTCTAGGATAGGGAAAACACTCCCCCGAACGGACTTCCGAGATGCGCCGCACCGCGCTCGCCCTCCTCCCCCTCGCCGCCGCGTGCGTTGCGCCGCGGCCGGCGGTCGTGCCCACGCCCACGCCCATGCTGGCGCCGGTTGCGGTGCTGACCCCGGCCTCACCGGGCCAGGTTGGCATGCTGGCCACGCTCCCGGCGCGGCTCGACTCCATCGCCAACGACGCGCTCGCCAACGGGGCGGCGCCGGCCATCGCGGTGGCGGTGGGGCGGCACGGGCGCCTGGTGCACATGGCGTCGTACGGCCGCATCGAACGGGCGGAGGGCTCGCCCGCGGTGGACGACAGCACGCTCTTCGACCTGGCGTCGCTCACCAAGGTGGTCGCGACCACCACCGTCGCCATGCGGATGGAGCAGGACTCGCTGCTGGACCTGGACCGCACGGTAGCCTCGTACCTCCCGGAGTTCAACGATTCCGCCAAGGCGGGAATCACCGTGCGGATGCTGGTGGCGCACAACGGCGGCCTGGAAGCGGGCGCGCCGCTGCACCGCCAGTTCCGCGGCCGCGAGGCGTTCCTCCTGCAGATCAGCCAGCGCCCGCTGCGCTTCACCCCCGGCACGCGCACCACCTACAGCGACTGGGACATGGTGCTGGCGGGGTTCATCATCGAGCGGCTCACCAGCAAGACGCTGGACGCGGTCGCGTACGAGCAGGTCTTCCGCCCGCTGGGGATGCGCGAGACGCGCTGGAATCCCGGCGCCGCGCTCCGCCCGCGCACCGCCGCGACCGAGGTGGCGGCGGACCGCGGCGGGCTGATCTGGGGCGAGGTGCACGACGCCAACGCCTGGGCCATCGGCGGGGTGGCGGGGCACGCGGGGCTCTTCAGCAGCGTGCGCGACATGGCCGTCTTCGCCCAGATGCTGCTGAACGGCGGCGAGTACAACGGCGTGCGCATCCTACGGCCGCAGACGGTGGCGCGCTGGACGGCGCCGCAGGGGCGCGGGGCGAGCCGCGCGCTGGGGTGGGACACGCCTTCCGAGCGTTCGAGCGCGGGACGCTACTTCGGGCCGCGCTCCTTCGGCCACACGGGGTACACGGGCACCTCGCTCTGGATTGATCCGGAGCGCGGGCTCTTCGTCGTCATCCTCACCAACCGCGTGAACCCCACCGCCGAGAACCAGAAGCACGTCCCCCTGCGCCGCGCCATCGCCGACGCCGTTCAGGAGGCGATCACAGACGCGCCGCTGGTGGATTGGGAGGCGAGGAGGCAGTAGGGGGAATGCGGAATGGGAACCCTCCTTTGTCGCCCCGCTTTTTTTGTCATCCTGAGCCACGCGCCGCTCCATCCTTTCCTGTGCTCCATCCTTCGGCGCGGAGCGAAGGATCTACTGCGCGTGGCGAGGGGTCCGTGGTGCGGCGCCGTCCTCCTGCCTCGCCGGCTAGATCCTTCGGGCGCCGCCGGGGTGTGGAGTGCAAGCCGGCATTGGTCGGGCGGCTTCCTCAGGATGACAAGATGGGGGGAGGCACTGGGCACTAGGTACTGGGCACCAGGCACTTGTTCGCACTGATGTTACATCGTTTGTCCTTGCGCTGGCCCATCTTCCGTGCTAGAAAAGGGGCTTGCGTGGCGCGCGGAGGGCGCCCACACCGAACCCAGCAAACCCCGAACGAGGTGGCATGGCGCAGACCCGTGAGCGCGTCCCCGTCGTCATCGTAGAGTACGACCAGATCGCCAACACCATCGCACGTCGCATCGCGGAGATCATCCGCGAGCGCAACGCCCAGGGGCGCCCCGCGGTACTGGGGCTCGCCACCGGGAGCACGCCCATCGGCATCTATAGAGAGCTGATCCGGCTGCACAGGGAGGAAGGGCTCGACTTCTCCAACGTCGTCTCCTTCAACCTGGACGAGTACTACCCGATGGAGCCGGAGAGCATCCACAGCTACCACCGGTACATGCGGGAGAACCTCTTCGACCACATCAACATCCCGCAGGGGAACGCCCACCTCCCGCCCGGCAACATCGAGCGCGCGCGAGTGGAGGAGGCGTGCGCGGAGTACGAGGACGCCATCCGCGCCGCCGGCGGCATCGACTTCCAGATCCTGGGGATCGGCAAGACGGGGCACATCGGCTTCAACGAGCCGGGCTCGGGCGTCAACAGCCGCACGCGCCTGATCGCCCTCGACACCGTCACCCGGCGCGACGCCGCGGCCGACTTCTTTGGCGAGGACAACGTCCCCACCGAGGCGGTGACGATGGGCGTGGCCTCCATCCTGGACGCGCGCGAGATCGCGCTGGTGGCCACCGGCGAGCACAAGGCCGCCATCGTGCGCCGTTCGGTGGAGGGCGAGCCGGACCCCGACGTGGCCGCCACGTACCTGCAGGACCATCCCAACGCCACCTTCTACCTGGACCCCGCCGCCGCCGCCGAGCTCACGCGCATCAAGACGCCGTGGGTGGTGGGCGAGGTGACGTGGACGCGCAAGCTGGAGATCGAGGCGGTGATCTGGCTGAGCCAGACCACGGGGAAGAGCATCCTGAAGCTGGACCCGGAGGACTATCGCGAGAACCACCTGAGCGCCCTGCTGGCGCGCTACGGATCGGCCGGGCCGCTGAACGGCGAGGTGTTCAACGCGCTGATCTCCAAGATCCGCGGGCGCAGCAAGCTGCCGCAGGGGAAGCGCATCATCGTCTTCAGCCCGCACCCGGACGACGACGTCATCTCGATGGGCGGCATCCTCAACAAGCTGCACCAGAACGACAACGACATCGTCGTGGCGTACCAGACGTCGGGCAACATCGCCGTCTTCGACCACGAGGTGCGCCGCTACCTGGACTTCCTGCAGCGCTTCGGCAGCGACTTCGCCAACGGCGGGGAGCTGCTGGACCTCACGCGGCGCATGGAGTCGTTCCTGGACAGCAAGCACCCGGGGCAGGTGGACATCCCGGAGGTGCAGACGATCAAGCAGCGCATCCGCGAGGCCGAGGCCGTCTCCGGCATCGAGACGTTCGGGATGACGCGCGACCAGGCGTGCTTCCTCAAGCTCCCGTTCTACCAGACGGGGAAGGTGCGCAAGGACCCCATCGGGCCGGACGACGTGGCCATCGTCCTGCGCCTGCTGGAGGAGCAGCGGCCGGAGCTGATCTACGTGGCCGGCGACCTTTCCGACCCGCACGGCACCCACCGCATGTGCCTGGAGGCGGTGGAGCGCGCCCTTCAGCAGTACAGCGGCGAGCAGCCCGAGGTCTGGTACTACCGCGGCGCGTGGCAGGAGTGGAGCGTGAGCGACGCGGACATCCTGGTGCCGCTCAGCGAGGAGGAGCTGCGCACCAAGATCCTGGCGATCTACAAGCACCAGAGCCAGAAGGACAAGGCGCCGTTCCCGGGGCAGGACGAGCGCGAGTTCTGGCAGCGCGTGGAGGAGCGCAACACCGGCACGGCGCGCATCGTGGACCAGCTCGGCCTACCCGAGTACTTCGCCATGGAGGCGTACGTGGTGCGCAAGAACGGCCAGCCGGTGGAGCAGGAGACGATCTCCACCAGCGGCCTCGCCCGCCCGCCGCGCCACCGCCGTGCGACGGACGTACCCGGTGCGCGCGGGGTCGAGCTGGCCGGCGCCGCGGGGTAGCGGAGTGGAAACCTTTGCGGGAGTGGACGGCGGCGGCACCCGCACCACGCTGGTGCTCGCCGACCGTTCCGGGCGCGAGATCCTGAGGCGGGTGGGGGGCGCGGGGCTGGTGGACCCGCGCGACCCCCTCGCCAGCGCCGCGCTGGTGGCCGACCTGGTGCGCGGCGCCATGGCGGAGGCGGGGCTCACCGATCCCCCCGCCGCCCTCTGCGCGGGCTTGGCCGGCGTGGGGAACGAAACGGAGCGCCTCGCCGTGGAGAACGCCCTCGCCGCCGAGGGGGTGGCCGGGCGCGTGCGGATCGTGACGGACGGCGAGATCGCGCTGGAGGGAGCCCTCGGCGGCGGGGCCGGCGTGCTGATCATCGCCGGTACCGGCTCGGTCGCCTTCGGACGCGGGGAGGACGGGCGGGTGGAGCGGTGCGGCGGGTGGGGGATGTTCGTGGGCGACGAGGGGAGCGGCTACTCGATCGGCCGCGCCGGGGTTGTGGCCGCCCTGCGCGCCGCGGACGGGCGGGGGCCGCGCACCCCGCTGCTCGACACGCTGATGTCGGTCATGGGCGTCGACAGCATCCACGGCATCCCGCCTTGGGTGGGCCGCGCCGAAAAGTCTGGGATCGCCGCGCTCGCCCGCCGCGTCGTCGAAGCCGCCGACGCGGGCGACGAGGTGGCGCTCGACGTCCTCC
>DASWNZ010000056.1:0-30746 GCA_036398975.1 Longimicrobium sp. | reverse complement strand
AACGCCGCCCGCCAGGATTTCCGCGCGGCACTGGCAACCGCCCCCACCAGCGCGGGCGCGGGCGAGGCTGGCGAGGGGCTGGAGCGCCTGGGCGGCCTCGCCGCGGCCGACCGGATGGCGCTCGCGGAGACGTGGCTCGGGCGCGGCGCGCCGGACCGGGCGGCGGGCCAGTTCCGCGCCTGGCTCGCGACCGGCGCGGGCACCCCCGCTGTGCGCGACTCCGTGCAGCTGCGCATGGGCCGCGCGCTCTTTGCCGCCGGCCGCCACGCCGATGCCGCCGCGGCGCTGGCCCCGATCACCCGCGCCGCTGCGCCAACCGGCCCGCTGGCGCTGTACTTCCTCGGGCGCGCCCGTCTGCGGGGAGCGCCGGGGAGCGCGCGCGCCGCGTTCGCCGAGCTGGCGTCGCGCTTCCCGAACGCGCCGGAGGCCGCGGACGGGCTCTACCTGATGGCGGACCTGGACGACGACGCCGGCCGCGATGCCGAGGCGCTCGCGGCCTACCGGCAGGTGATGGACCGGCATCCGTCCAGCCCGCGCGCGGCGCTGGCATCCATGCGCGTGGGCGGCGCGGCGCTCCTGCGCGGCGATGCGGCCGCGGCGGCGCGCCTGTGGGATGGCCTGCGCTCGCGCACCCGCGAGACGGAGGGATGGGCGCAGGCGACGTACTGGGCCGGGCGAGCGCACCAGGCCTCCGGGAACGCCGCCGAGGCGCGCGAGCGCTGGGCCGAGCTCCGCACCCGTGCGCCGGTCTCGTACTACACGGTGCTCGCCGCGCGCCGGCTGAACACGCCGTACTGGCCCGCCGCGCTCGATCCAGCACCGCCGGTGGACCGCGACCTCGCCGCGCGTATGGCCGACGCCCTCGCCGCGGCCGACCTGCTCCGCGAGGCCGGCATGCACGCCGATGCGGAAGCGGAGGTGGATCGCGTGGTGCGCAGCGCCCCAGAAGACCTTCCCACGCGCTATGCCCTGGGCGAGGCGCTGGCGGCGCGCGGGTGGACGGTGCACGGGGTGCGCATCGCGCGGGCGCTGGAGGCGAAGGGGGAGAAGCCGAACGCGCGTCTGCTGCGCATCCTGTATCCTCTCCAGTACCGCCCCATCATCGAGGCTGAGTCGCGCGAGCGCGGGCTGGACCCGTTCCTGGTGGCGGCGCTCACGCGGCAGGAATCGGTCTTCAGGGCGCGGGCGCGCTCGCCGGTTGGCGCGCTGGGGCTGATGCAGGTGATGCCCACCACCGGGCGCGGCCTCGCCGCCGGCGCGGGGATCAGCGGGTGGGACCCGGAGATGCTCTTCAACCCGGAGATCAACGTCCACCTTGGGATCCGCTACCTGGCCTCTCAGATGCGCACCTACGACCGCAACCTCCCGTACGTCTTCTCGGCGTACAACGCGGGGCCGGTTCGGGTTACGCGGTGGCGGCGCTTCCCCGAGGCGCGCGACCCAGAGCTGTTCACGGAGCGCATCCCCTTCGAGGAGACGCGCGACTACGTAAAGATCCTCACCCGCAACATCGCGCTCTACCGCGGGCTGTACGGGCAGTGAGCCGGCCGAAAAGCTTGATCAGCAGAATTGTTGGTTGTAGATTGTTGGTCAAGAAAGGAGGTGGTATGTACGAGCCGAAGAAGCGCCCGCGTCAGAGTGTTCGCGAGATTGCACCGCCTTACGCGGAGAGCGAGGCCGGTTGGGTGCCTGCGGGTGACTTCAAGACACACTGTCTGCAGCTCATCGAACAGGTGAGGCAGGAACGCGGGGAAGTGGTGATCACACGCTACGGGCGCCCCGTAGCCAAGCTTGTCCCGTTCGAAGAGTCCCCCGTATCCATAGTTGGCTACCTGGCGGGGAGCGTCACCGCGTATGGAGATCTCATTTCTCCGATAGACGAGGATTGGGACGCGGATGCCTGATGATGTCGCCGTTCCGCTTCTCCTGGATACCCATGTATGGATCTGGGTGATGGAGGGGCGAGCTCATGAGGTACCCACGCGGGTGCTCGAGGAGGTTGAACGAGCCCAGGCTGACGGACGGGTGTGGGTGTCAGCCATCTCCATTTGGGAAGTCGGTATGCTGGAAGCGAAGGGGCGTCTCACGCTCTCGCGTGGAATCCGGGACTGGGTGCGGCGCGCTTTAGGCGTCCCAGGCGTGCGAATGGCGGAGCTCTCGCCCGAGGTAGCGCTGGACAGTAGCGCTTTGCCGGGCACCGTACACGGGGACCCGGCGGACCGCATTCTGATCGCGACCGCGCGGCACCTTGGAGCGAAGCTGGTCACCCGAGACAGGAGCATCATCAACTACGGCGAGCAAGGTCTGCTCGCCGTTCTCGACGCGACACCATGAGCGTTCAAATTTCCCCGCACGCCGCGGTGCTGCTGGGGGCGACGGGGCTGGTGGGCGGGCATTGCCTGGACCTGCTGCTAGGCGATGCGGAGTATGGGAGGGTGGTCGTGCTGGGACGAAGGGCGAGCGGGCGGGCGCACCCGCGGCTGGACGAGCACGTGGGCGACGTCGCCAGATGCTGGACGAGCACGCATCCGCGTTCGGCGGGGCGGACGTATTCTGCTGCGTGGGAACCACCATCCGCGCGGCGGGGTCACAGGAAGCATTCCGGCGCGTGGACCACGATCTTCCCGTGCACGCAGCGCGGGTGGCGTCGGGGGCGGGGGCGCGCCACTTTCTCCTGGTCTCCGCGGCGGGCGCGGATGCGGGGTCGCGCGTCTTCTACAACCGCGTGAAGGGGGAGACGGAGGCGGCCGTCGCGGCGCTGCCGTTCGCGGGAGTGGCGCTCCTTCGGCCCTCGCTCCTCCTGGGTACGCGCGCGGAGAGGCGACCGGCGGAGGCGCTGGCGCAGAAGTTGGCGCCGCTCCTCTCGCCGCTGCTGCGGGGCGGGCTGCGGAAGTACCGCGCGATCCACGCGGCGACCGTCGCGACGGCGCTGGTGCGGCTGGCGAAGGAAGGGGTGCGCGGCACCGTCGTTGTGGAGTCAGACCAGATCGAGCGGCTCGGCCGCTGAACCTCGCAACCCGGCACACGCTTGCGGCAACACGACGACCTTCCGGACGGCATCGTCCGGCTTCCACCCGAGCACGGGCCGAACCAAAAGCCGCCCGGCGGTTGCGGGCTTACCGGGTGCCTGTACGGAACGATGATCCTGTTCGCCCTTCTCCTGCTGGTGATGGTGGGGCTGGCGCTCTTCCGCCGCTGGCAGGTCCCCATGCTCCCGTACCCCGGCAGATAGCCGCGGGATTCCTCTCACCGGAATGAGGCTCATGCATACTCGTCGTTTGTCCTCCGTTCTCGCGCTCCTCCTGCTGGTGGCGGGGTGCGCCCAGTCCAGGCAGCCGGGGAGCGTCGCCCCGGGCAACCAGGGCGCCACCCTGCGCGTGGAAAACCGGGCCTGGTTCGACATGACCATCTACGTGGTGCAGGCGGGGAGCAGCAGCCGCACCCGCCTGGGGATGGTGAGCGCCACCGCCACCGCCAACCTGCGCATCCCCGCGACCGCGGTGGGGCAGGGGCGCTCCCTCCGCTTCATCGCCGACCCCATCGGCAACCAGCAGACCGCGACCAGCTTCGAGATGCAGGTGCGGCCGGGGCAGCGGGTGACGATTACGATTCCGCCTGGGGTGGGGCGGCGTTGAACAGAAGTGCGTGAGTGCGTGAGTGCGTTTGATCCAGCGCACTTACGCACTCACGCACTAACGCACTATCCCTTCAGACCTTGAAGAAGATCCGCCGCCTGTACAACACCTCCATCACGCCGATCCAGAAGAGGACGAAGCAGAGGGCGAAGGCGAGCGAGGCGTTGACGGGGGAGAGCCACGAGGCGAAGGCGTTGTCGAAGATCCAGGTCTTGAGCGCCACCGGCTCGGGGGACGCCGGGAGCTTCACCAGGCCCAGGATGCGCGCCATGATGCCGGAGAGGAAGAACGCGGCGATGGCGTTCACGCCAAAGACCAGGAAGGGACGCGCCCACCGCTGGTAGCCGCGCACGTCCACGGTCCAGTAGCACATCGCCAGGAAGTTCAGCGCCATCCCCGCCGTGAAGACGACGTACGAGCTGGTCCACAGGTTCTTGTTGATGGGGAAGGCGGCGTGCCAGATCAGCCCCGCCACCAGCGCCACGTTCCCCGCGAAGAACATCCCCGTCGCCTTCTCGGCCGGCGGGCGGGCGGAGCGCAGCCACCGCCCGGCGAACACCCCCAGCATCACGGTCGCGATGGCGGGGAGGGTGCTGAAGATTCCCTCCGGGTCCCACGTCTTCGCCGACTTCCACATGTGGTCCGTGCCGATGATGGCGCGGTCCACGTACGCCGCGAAGTTGCCGTCCTTGCCCAGGTTTCCCGCGCCGTAGCCGGGGACGGGGATCAGCCGCATCGCCGCCCAGTATCCCAGCAGGAGCACCGCCGTCGCCCAGGCCTGCGCGCGCGGCTTGAGGAAGAGCACCAGCGCCGACGCCGCCACGAACGCCACCCCGATCCGCTGCAGGACGCCGGGAATGCGCAGGTGCGCCAGGTCCAGGGTGTAGAAGGGGAACGCCGCCAGCAGGAGGCCCAGCCCGAACAGCTTGATCCCGCGCACCACCGACTTCTTCATCAGCTCGCCGCGCGCGGTCCCGCGCTCCGCCGCCGGGAGGAGCGAGAACGCCATCGCCACGCCGACGATGAAGAGGAAGAAGGGGAAGATCAAATCGGTCGGCGTCCACCCGTGCCACTCGGCGTGCGCCAGCGGCGGGTAGATGGCGCTCCACGTCCCCGGGTTGTTCACCAGGAGCATCCCCGCCACCGTGATCCCCCGGAACACGTCCAGCGACTGGAGCCGCCCCGGCGCGGAGGGGCCGGAGACGGGCGCGGGGCTGGTTGCGGGCTCGGCGACGGGGGCGGGATGGGGCGCGGGTGCGATCGTCTCGGGCATGGCTCCCTCGGGGTGGACGCGTGGATGGGTATAATCGTGCGCGCGGCGGGCGAGGTCAAACCCCGCGAAGTCGTCCTCGCGAAAGTCGCGGTCGTCACTGGATGCTGGACGGACGAGGGAGGGAGCCGCAGATTCGGCGGATGGAGATCCAGCCCATGACGACCTACCCCGCGGATGACGAAGCGGCCGAGCGCGGCTCGGCGGCGCGCTGGCTCGCGGGGCTGTTCGCCGCGTGGGTGGCGATCGTGGCGCTGGGGACGGTGCAGGCCGCGCTGGGGATGCAGGGGATGGGCGCCGAGGTGCGCTTGCGATGGATACTCCCGCCGCGCCTGCTGGATCTGGTGCTCGGCGCGCTGTACCTCCCGCTCCTCCTGCTGCTGGTGCGGCGTCCACCGCGCGGGGGCGGGTGGGCGGTGCACCTGCTCGTTCTCGTGGCCGCCACCGCCATCTTCGCGCTGGTCAAGACGGCCGGGGGCGCCTACCTGGAGCGCATCCTCATCCCCGGCGTCTCCTTTCGCGGAAGCCGCGTGGCCAAGGGGATCGGGGAGTTCCTCTCCTTTGCGCTCCTGGCCGGCGGCGTGTACGCGCTGGAGCTGCGCCGCCGCCTGGTGCACGGCGAGCGGCGGGCGCTGCGGCTGCAGGCCCGCCTTTCCGAAGCACGCCTGGAGGCGCTCGCCTCGCAGCTCCGCCCCCACTTCCTCTTCAACACGCTCAACGCCATCTCGGTGCTCATGCACCGCGACCCGCGCGCCGCCGACCTGATGCTCACGCGCCTGGCCGACCTGCTTCGCGCCACGCTGCGCACGCCCGGCACGCGCGAGGTCCCGCTCCGCGCCGAGATGGATCTGCTGCGCCGCTACCTGGACATCATGCGCGTCCGCTTCGGCCCGCGGCTCAGCGTGGAGGAGGCCGTGCCGCCGGAATTGGAGAACGCGATGGTTCCGCCATTCCTCTTGCAGCCGCTGGTGGAGAACGCGCTGGAGCACGGCATCGAGCGGCGCTCCGGCACCGGCCGCGTCCGCATCGCCGCCGAAGCGGTGGATGGGCGTCTGCGGCTCACCGTGTGGGACGACGGACCCGGCGTGGGCGCGGCGCGGCACGAGGGCGTGGGGCTCTCCAATACCCGCCGCCGGCTGGAGCAGCTGTACGGCAGCGCCGGGCGCCTCGAGCTGGCGAGCGAGGCGGGCGCCGGCACGGTCGCGTCGGTGGAGCTCCCGCTGCGCCGCACCCCGCTTGCGGAGCCGGTGCCGGCATGAGCGCCTACCGCGTCCTGATCGCCGACGACGAGCCGCTCGCCCGCGAGCGGCTGCGCATGCTGCTGGAGGAGTGGCCGGAGTGGGAGGTGGTGGCCGAGTGCGAGCACGGCGTGGAAGCGGTGGACGCGATCGCCACCGTCCGCCCGGACCTGGTCTTCCTCGACATCCAGATGCCGGAGCTGGACGGAATCGGCGTCGCCCGTGCACTGGCGGAGGGCGAAGCCCCGCTGCCGGTGGTGGTCTTCGTGACCGGCTTCGACGAGTACGCGCTCACCGCCTTCGAGGTGAATGCGCGCGACTACCTCACCAAGCCCGTGGACCGCGAGCGCCTGGGCCGCGCGCTGAGCCGCGCCGCGGACACCCTCGCCCGCCGCGCGGAGGCCCCGGCGGGCGCTCAGCCGCTGGACCCCGAGCTGCTCGACGTGCTGAACGCGCTGCGGCGGGAGCGCGAATATCCCGCACGCTTCGCGGTGCGCGACCCGCGCGGGGGCACCTACTTCGTGCGGGCGGAGGAGATCGACTGGGTGGAGGCCGAGGAGAACTACGTGCGCCTCCACGCCGGCGGCCGCGCCCACCTGGTGCGCGACACCATGCGCGCCTTTCGCGAGAAGCTGAGCCCCGAGCGCTTCGTGCGCGTCCACCGCTCGGCCATCGTCAACGTGGACCGCATCGCACGCGTGGAGCCGTACGCGAGGGGCGAGTACACGCTCACCCTCGCGGACGGCACCCGTCTCACCTCCAGCCGCGCTCACTCCGAGGAGCTGCGCAGGCTGCTGCGGTAGAGAGAGGAACCCCCAGAACCGCCGGGAACCGCCCCCTCCGGCCGCGCGAACCGGATCCAGTCCACGCGCAAGTGGAGCCCCGGGGAGCCGCCCTGGAACGGCACCGTGTTGAAGCGGAAGGGGTCGCCGTGGAGCGCGCTGGCCGAGTTCCAGTCCGTGTAGGCGTTGATCCCCACCTGCACCGTGGCCGGGAGGTCGGGACGGTGGAAGCGCTCGCGTACCTCCCACTCCTCACCGTCGTATCGGCTGAGGAGCTCGAACTCCGCGCCGCGGCGCACGATGCGCAGCTCCACCCACCCGGCGCGCGCGGGGTGGAGGCGCAGTGCGGAGCGGCTCGCGACGGTGGTCTTCGTCTCGAAGACGGGGGTGGAGGGGGCGCCCGCGACGCCCGTGGTCAGGAATAGCCACGCCTCGCCCCCTGGCGTCCAGGTGGCCGGCGTCACGGCACGCGGGGCGCGCACCATCAGCCCGGCGAGCGACCAGGGCGTCGTCGGCACCTGTCCGTCCGGCCCGTCGGCGCGCAGGCGCGTGGTGACCTGGAAGTCTCCCGTCACCTCGCGGAAGAGAAAGGGCCCGTGGAAGTCCGCGTACCATCCGCTGGTGCCGGGCTCCAGCCGCAGCTCGCCCGAGGCGGAATCCACGCTCATGCGGCGCGTCATGCTGGGCCACCCCTCCGCGACGTGGAACTCCTTCCAGCGGGCCAGCGATGCCGGGGTGGCGAACTCGTCGCTCAGGGCGGCCAGGTCGTCGGCGTGCGGCGGCAGGGCGCGGAGCGCCTGGGCGGCGGCCACGTGCGCGGCCAGGACGAGAAATGCATGGCGGTGCATGGTCACTCCCGGGTGGCGGTGCGGGTGTCTGCCTCGCGCGCACGCCGCGCGGAGGGGCCGTTGAGGACCTCGATGGTGACGGCCTGCACCGCGCCGTCCGCCCCGCTTTCGAAACGGAACCGTTCCTGCTCGCTCCGGAAGACGCCGCCGCCCACCGGCACCAGCGCCGTCTTCCAGCCGAGCGCGCTGGTGGAGACGAGGCGCCCCTCCTCCACCGCAAAGGTTCGGGTACCGTAGCTGCCGGCGTACCAGCGGAGGAGGGCGGGGTCCACCGCCGCGCGGCTCTGACGCGCGCGCAGCATCTCCAGCGCCCAGCGGCGCTCCTCGCGCACCTCGGTGGGCGCGTCGGCGGCGGCCAGCTTCTCCAGCGCCATACGGTGCGCGACGGCGAGCGCGTTCTCCGCGGGGGTGCGCACGTCCGGGGTCACGCCGGTGCGCTCGTACCCGGGGCCGGAAATCACCTGCATCTGCGGTACGAAGAGCGCCAGCCCCGCGCCCACCGACTGCTTGGCTCCGCCGATCCCCGCCCCCGCCGTCGTCTCGCCCACCAGCGTCCCGCGCCGCAGCCGCTGCACGGCGTAGGCGAACATCTCCGCGGCCGAGGAGGTGTTTCCGTTCGTGAGCACCCACAGCTCCACGTCCGGCATGCGCCGCCCCGGCACATCGCGCAGCGTGCGGCGCTCGCCGGTAGTCCGTGCGTACCGGCCGTAAGTGGTGAGGAGCGATACCGGCTCAGGCCCGAAGAAGTAGCTGAGGATCAGCTCCACCAGCTCGGGACTGCCCCCCACGTTGTCGCGCAGGTCGACTATGACGGCGTCGCTGTTCGCCAGGAACGCCATCGCCGCGACGGCCGTCTCGCGCGAGTAGTCGAGCGGCACGAACTGGCGCAGCTTCAGGTATCCCACGTTGCCGTCGAGGCGCTCCACCGCGTCGAAGGCGAAGTTGGTGCGCGCGATCGCCGCGGAGTCGCGCCCGTCGATCCGGTTCCAGCGCACGGCTCCGCCCGACGCGGGTCCGCCCGGCGCACCCGCGGTGAGGGAGTACTCGCGCGTGGGCTCGTAGCTGAGCCGCAGGTGCTTGTCGGCGCGCACCGCCTGCAGGTCCGCCATCATCGCCGCGCCGAAGGCGGCCGGTTCGTCGTACGCGTCGTACGCGCCCGCCGCCGCCCGCGTGCGCAGCCGCTCCGCCAGGCGCACCGCGGCGGTCGAGTCCGCGTAGCGTGCTTCCAGGATGCGCGCCACGCTGTCCGCGATGGCGTGTCTCGTGGCCGGCGTCAGCCGCTCCGCCCGGGCGGTCTGTGCGGGGGATGGTGCCGCGCATCCCGCCGCGCTGATGAGCGCGAGGGCGGCGGCGCGGGCCAGGGGTCGTATCGTCATGAAAAATCTCCGTGAGCTGGTTGCGGTCGAACGGGCGAATGACTAAGCCCGCCCAGCCCGCGCTCCAACCTGGAAGTGACGATCGCGACGCCGCCTGTGACGACTCTGTCCGGCGGAGGGAGGGAAGTGGGGGTGTTCAGCGCGTAGGACCGGGCGGTCCGATTCGATACAGGCGGCGAGGTTCGACTGACGGCAGGAGCTCACGTAGCTGGGGCATCAGCAGGCGCAGGACGTTGACATCGTTGGTGTAGGAGATCAGCACGACAATCGCAATCGGAAGCGTCGCGGCGTTCTGCTGGAATTCGATGTTCGAATCTGCCGTCACGAAGACGTCGAACACTTCTCCCGCGCGTCGGAGGAGCGCTCCGTTCTGAACGCTGGCCCAACCGACCTCTCTTACCGTCCGGACTTCATGCTCCGGAAGCTCCCTGGCGAGCTGCCGTGGCAGGCATTCGTCTAGCAGCACGCGCACTTTGGATCAGAGCCTCCGTTGCTTCCGCCAGTGCCGCGACTGCCTGCTCGCGTGTGACACCGGGGAAGTCGTCAAGGAATTCTTCGAGCGGGTGACCCGCGCTCAGGTAGTCGGTGAGGTTCTTCAGCGGGACCCGTGTGCCGACGAACACGGGCGTGCCGCCAAGGATTTCCGGATCGCTGTGGATGACGCTCATCGGTGACATGATTTCCTCCTATTCAGGTACGGCGCCGATCAGAGTGTACCTCAGATTGGATGCCACGACCAGAGGCCGATCGAATGTCGTTCGAGGGGTGACGCACAGCGAGCGAAGCGCAGTTCTAATGAGCCACCGACCCAGCAAGGCTGTGCGTCGAAGCGCGCGTCTGGCACGGATGTGATTCGTCCCAGAGCCCGGCACTTCACTTGCGCGGGGGGTGGCGAGCGATCTACTTGCTACCGACCCAGGGGAGATGCGGATGTCCTGCCCGACGATGAGCTTCAGCGGCGTTACGCGCGAGGTGTACGACTGCCTGATTCAGCAGGCCAGGAGCATGGGCTTTCCCGCGCCGAAGGGGCCCAGCGGGATCGTGGCGTACCACAACGTGGAGGCCGAGTACCGCTGGGATGAGGATGCCGGCACGCTCGCCATCACCATCACGCGCGCTCCTGCGCACATCGGCTGCGCATCGGTGGAGTCCAGCCTGCGGCAGGCGATCCGGGGGTGCGGCGGCGCCTGAGCCGGCCCCCTCCCCGCGTTCCGGAAGCCGGCGCGCCATCGCACCCATCCCACGACGATTTCCGAATGAACGCCACGCGGGAAGCCGACTCGCGCTTCGTGCTGCAGGTGGTACAGCCCGCGCTCCTGGGGCTGATGGACGGTTCCGTATCCACGCTGGCCCCGCTCTTCGCGGCGGCGGCGCTCACGGGCAGCCCGCGCGAAGCCTTCATCGTGGGGATGGCGGCGTCGATCGGCGCGGGGATCAGCATGGGGCTGGCCGAGGCGCTCTCCGATGACGGGCAGACGACCGGGCGCGGCCATCCGTGGATGCGCGGCGCCATCACCGGTGCCGCCACCATCGTCGGCGGGACGCTGCACACGCTCCCTTTTCTGCTGTCGTCGCTGCAGCTGGCGCTCACGATGGCGTACGTCGTGGTCGCGGTGGAGCTCGTCGCGATCGCGTACATCCGCTACCGCTTCATGAAGTCGCCGCTGGGGAAGACGGTGGTGCAGGTGCTGCTGGGCGGCGGCCTCGTCTTCCTCACCGGGCTGTGGATGGGGAGCTGGGGCGGCGGCCACTGACACTCCCGAGCGCCGCGCGGATTGCGATGGAAGCTGCGGCGTGGCATACTCTTCCGCTCCCCGCCGTCACCCAGCCTCCACGCCCCGGCCATGTCGCTCTACGCACGCCACACCCCCGTCTACGAGCACACCGGCGACGACACCTACATCTATCCGACGCAGCCCAGCGGGGCACAGCGGCTGGCGTTACGCGTGCTCCAGGTTGGCGCGATCGCCGTGGTGCTGGCGGCGGCGACGTACAAGGTGTTCGAGCTGGACCGCTTCTTCGTCCCCAAGGAGCTAGTGCTGCACCTGACCGCGCTGATCGCGGGGATGCTCTGCCTGAGCGCGGCGCGGCGCGTGTCGCTGGGGCGGGTGGACGCGCTGCTGGCGGGGTACCTGGTGATCGGCGCCGTATCTGCTGCGCTCGCGCAGAACCCGTGGGCGGGGATGCGGGCGCTGGGGGTGAGCGCGTCCGGGATCGTGGTGTTCTGGGCCGCGCGCTCGTTGGGGAGGGCCGGGCTGGCGCGCCCCCTCCTGGTGGCGATCGGCATTGCGGTGACGCTCGGGGCGCTCACCTCGCTCGCGCAGACGTACGGGGTGCGGCTGGACGTCTTCAGCGTCAACCGCGCGCCGGGCGGCACGCTGGGGAACCGCAACTTCGTGGCGCACCTCTGCGCTTTCGGGCTCCCCATCCTGGCGCTCTGCGCGTTGCGGGCGTGGCGGGGACCGGGGGTGGCGCTGGGCGCGGTGGGGTTCGCGGCGCTGGCCGCGGTGCTGGTCCTCACCCGCTCGCGTGCGGCCTGGCTGGGGGTGGCCGCGGGGCTCGCGACGCTGGTGCTCGGCTGGCTCATCGTGCGCCCGGTGCGCCGCGACGGGCGCAGCTGGCTGCGGCTGGTGATGCTCCTCCTCTTCGCGGGCGGGGGCGTGGCGGTGGCGCTAATGGTTCCCAACAAGCTGCGCTGGAACAGCGACGATCCGTACGGCGAGACGGCGCGCGGCGTGGTCAACTACCAGGAGGGGAGCGGGCGCGGGCGGCTGATCCAGTACGGCAACACGCTGCGCATGGCCGCGGCGCACCCGGTGCTGGGCGTCGGACCCGGCAACTGGCCCGTGGAGTATCCCGGCTTCGCGAAGCGGCGCGACCCCTCGATGGACCCCAACGAGGGCGGGATGACCTCCAACCCCTGGCCCAGCAGCGACTGGGTCGCTCTCCTGGCCGAGCGCGGCCTTCCCGCCTTCGCCCTGCTGGTGCTCGCGATGGCGGGGCTGGCAGGCACCGCCTGGCGCCGCATGCGCACCGCCCGCGACGCCGACGAGGGGCTCGTCGCCCTCGCACTCGCATCCACGCTGGTCGCGACGCTGGTGGTGGGCGCCTTCGACGCCGTTCTCCTCCTCGCGCTCCCCTCGCTGCTGATCTGGGCCGCGCTGGGTGCCCTGACTGCGGGAGAGGAGGGGCGGTGGGGCTTCGACGCGGGGGGCGGGGTGCGCTTCCTGGGGATGCTGGTGCTCCTGGTGGGGATCGGCGGGTTCGCCGCCAAGAGCGCCGCGCAGACCGCCGCTATGCATCTGTACGCCGGCAGCGGCGCGGCGCGCGTGATGGAGCAGGCCTCCCGCCTGGATCCCGGGAGCTACCGCATCCACCTCCGCCTGGCGCGCTCCTACAGCGGCCGCCGCACCCGCGAGCTTCGGTGCCAGCACGCGCGGGCCGCGCACGAGCTGTTTCCGCACGCCGATGCCGCGGCGGCGCAGGCGAGGCGGTGCGAGTAGGGGCGGTGGCAGGCATGGGTGTGCGGCAGCAGAGTGCGGGGCGAGGCAGGGCACGGGCAGCCACGTGGGGCGGCCCCTACGGGGTCCGGTGCGAATAGGGCCGGGATTCGAGGAACGGAAAGGGTGGGCAGACACGCAGGTCTGCCCCTACGGGTTTGGCGCGTTGCGGGGGGGCGGCGGAGCCGCGTCGGGCACGGGCGCGATAAATCGCGCCCCTACAACGACATACGCGTGACGGAACGTGCCCACGCCCCCTCTCTCGATAACAGAGGGCGGAGCCCTCTCCTGTTATCGGGAGAGGGGGCAGCGAGGAACGAGCGGGGGTGAGGGCCCCCTCGCCGGATCGTCCCCCACGCCCCACATTGCACCGACATCCACATCACACCCACGCAGCCACGACCCGCGCACGCATGTCATCCGATCCCCAGAACCTGTCCCGGCGCGGCTTCGCAAAGGCCGCGGCCACCGCGGCCCTCGTACCGGTGATCGCGCCGATTGCGGCATGCGCGGGCGGGCAGCCGGAGCCCACGACCGCACCCGCCCCTGCCACGGGCGCGGCCACGACGGCGGGAGCGACGCCCACGGCTCCCTCGTCGCCGCCGCAAAGGCAGAACGAGCAGCAGCGCGATCCCATGGCCGAGGAGCTGATGGAGGTGCTGCGCGTGAAGTACAAGGACCGGCTCAGCGGCGAGCAGTGGGAAGAGGTGCGCAAGGGGATCGAGGGGAACCTGCGCGTGGCCAAGACGCTGCACGACTTCCGGCTTCCCATCTCCACCGAGCCGTCGACGGTGTTCCGCGCGTACCGGGGGGGCGGGCGATGATCCCGGACGCCGTCTTCTACCAGCCGCTCACCCGGCTCGCGGCGCAGGTCCGCGACCGGCGTCTGGACCCGGTGGAGCTCGCCGAGGCCGCCCTGCAGCGGCTGGAGTCGCTGGGGCCGCGGCTGGGCGCCGTCGTCACGCTCACCCGGGAACGTGCGCTGGCGGAGGCGCGCGCCGCCCGCGCGGAGATCAACGCGGGGCGCTACCGGGGGCCGCTGCACGGTATTCCGTACGGCGCCAAGGACCTGATCGCGGCGGCGGGCTACCCCACCACCTGGGGCGCGCAGCCGTACCGCGAGCAGCGCTTCGCTGAGGACGCAACCGTCGTCGCGCGGCTCAAGGCGGCGGGCGCGGTGCTGGTGGCGAAGCTGGCCTCGGTGGAGCTGGCGGGCGGGATGGGGTACGAGCAGGCGAACGCCTCCTTTACCGGCCCCGGCCGCACGCCTTGGAACACGGATTTCTGGAGCGGCGGCTCGTCCAGCGGACCCGGTGCGGCGGTGGCGGCGGGGCTCGTCCCGTTCGCGATCGGGTCGGAGACGTGGGGCTCCATCATCACCCCCGCAGCCTTTTGCGGCATCACCGGCCTGCGCCCCACCTATGGCCGCGTGAGCCGCGCCGGGGCGATGGCGCTGTCGTGGACGATGGACAAGATCGGTCCGATGTGCCGCACCGCCGAGGATGCGGGCGTCATTCTGCAGGCGATCGCCGGGCACGATCCGCGCGACGATGCATCGGCCGACCGCCCGTACCGCCACACCGCGACCCGCTCCACCCGCCGCCCGCGCATCGGGGTGCTGAAGGGGCTGGCAGAGGGATCGCAGCCGGAGGTGCGGCGCAACTTCGAGGCGTCGGTGGAGCGGATCGCGCAGTTCGCGGAGGTGGTGCGCGACGTCACGCTGCCGCAGTTCCCGTACGGCGCCGCCGCGTCGCTGATCATCGAGGCGGAGGCGGCGAGCATCTTCGAGGAGATGGTGGAGAGCGGCCGCGTGCACGAGCTGACCGCGCCGGAGGACCGGCTGGGCGGCTACCCGGGCCAGGTGGTGTTCGCCAAGGACTACCTGCGCGCCCTGCGCATCCGCACCCCCGCGGCGGAGGCGATGGACCGCTTCTTCGCCGAGCGCCGCTTCGACGCCCTGGCGCACCCCACGCGCGGCACCGTCTCGTACCCGGTGGGGAAGAAGTTCAGCGAAGCCTACACCGACGCATCGGGCGGCGGCGAGCCGATCTCGGCCGCCTCCAACCTCCTGGGCCTTCCGGGGATCGCCATCCCCAACGGCTTCGGCCGCGACAACCTCCCCACCTCGCTCTCCCTCACGGGGCGCGCCTGGGAGGAGGCGAAGGTGATCGCAGTGGCCGCCGAGTACCAGCGCCGCACGGACTGGCACACGCGCCGGCCGGCGGGCTTCTGAGCATGGCGCTGGTCAGGCACGGGCCGCGGACCCGCAGCGGCATCGTCATCGGCGTGGGGATGGGCGGCTTCGTCGACGGCATCGTCCTCCACCAGATCCTGCAGTGGCACAACATGGGCTCGTCCGTGCTGCGCCCGGACACCATGGACGCGATGAAGCAGAACATGGTGTGGGACGGCCTCTTCCACGCAGGCACGTGGCTGGCGGCGATGGCGGGGATCGTGATGCTCTGGTCGCACGCGCGGCAGGGGCATCCGCTCCCCGGACCGCGGGCGCTCGCGGGGCAGTTGCTGCTGGGCTGGGGCCTCTTCAACCTGGTGGAGGGCCTGATCGACCACCACCTGCTCAACCTCCACCACGTCCGCGACCTCCCCACGCACGTCCCGCTCTACGACTGGATCTTTCTGGCCGTCGGCGGCGTGGGGATGATCCTGGTCGGCTGGCTGATGTCCCGCCCGCGCCGCGATCCCCTCCTCCGCCGCTGACGGCATCGGCGCGGCGCCGCGCACGGGCGCGATAAATCGCAGCCCCTACAACGGCGTTGGCGCCACGATCAGAGTTCCGCCCCCTCTCTCGAGAACGGCGAGGGCGCAGCCCTCTCCTGTTATCGGGAGAGGGGGCAGCGAGGAACGAGCGGGGGTGAGGGCCCGCTGTCCTCCCAGCTGTCCTCCCGCGATGACACACCGATCCGCCGCGCCGGGGGCCGCGCAACGTAACTCTTTTCGCTATATTCACATCCGAATCAGGCCGTTTCCGGTACGCCGGATGCGTTCCCGCAGACCGTCGCAGCACGCTTTCCTTCCTCCGCAGCAACCCGTTTCGGGAGATCCCATGAAGACCCAAGCTCGCGCCCTCCGCCGCGCTGCCCTCGCCCTGGCCGGCCTCGTCGTCGTGTCCGGCGGGTGCGGCAAGCAGGTGACCCGCATCAGCCCCGACCAGCAGATCGACCTTTCCGGCCGCTGGAACGACGTCGACAGCCGGCAGGCCGCCGACGCCATCATCCGCGAGACCTTTCAGCCGCGCGCCGGCGAGAGCTGGATGACGGAGTACGCGCGCGCCCACGGCGGCCGCCGCCCCACCATCATCGTGGGCGCCGTCCGCAACCGCAGCATGGAGCACATCCCGGTGAATGGGTTCGTGCGCGACCTGGAGCGGGCGTACCTGGGGAGCGGGCAGGTGCAGGTGGTGGCCAGCGCCGACGAGCGCGGCGAGGTGCGTGCCGAGCGCGAGGACCAGCAGCAGAACGCCGCCGCCGACACCCGCGCGCGCATGGGCATCGAGCGCGGCGCCAACTACATGCTGCAGGGCGACATCGAATCGGTGGAGGACCGCGAGGGCGGGCGGCGCGTGGTGCTGTACCAGATCGACATGACGCTGGTCAACCTGGAGACCAACGCCAAGGAGTGGACCGGGCAGCACAAGATCAAGAAGTACGTGGAGCGGTCGCGGTTCGGCCTGTGAAGGGAAGTGCGTTAGTGCGTTAGTGCGTAAGTGCGTTTGGTTTTAAGCGCACTCACGCACTCACGCACTCACGCACCTGTTACGAGCCCACGCCGAGCCGAACCACTCTTCCCACCCCTGCAGGAGCACGATCATGAAGCACGTCACCATAGCGGCGCTGGCGCTGGCCGCGGCTGCCGCGTGCGGGCCGCGGATGCAGCCGGTCCGTCCCATCCAGGCGAACGGCGCCATCGTCCCCTCGCATGCGGACGAGACCGTAGAGCGGGCACGGGCCGAGGGCGAGTCCGAGCGCGCGCGGCTGGCCGAGGAGCGCAACCGCAACGAGGCATCCGCCCTCGCGTCGTGCAGTGGCGCCACCTGCGAGGCCATCGCCCGCGGCGAGTTGGCGCTGGGGATGACGCAGGCGCAGGTGCTGGCCGCCACCCGCAGCGGCGCCGCCGCCTGGGAGACGCGCGGCGATGGGCGCACCACCACGTTGGTCGCGCGCGACGAAGCGCACCTTCCCGCGGACCGCGTGGCGCCGGTGGCGTACGTGACGATGGAAGAGGGCCGCGTGCGCTCCATCGCGTACCAGGAGCCCGAGGGCGTGCGGCTGGTGGCCAACGCCGCCGACGCGTCGCATGCCGGGCGCTCGCGTGCCCGCGCCGCCGCGCTCCTGCGCGAGGGTGACGACTTCGCGGCCCGCGGCGACTTCCGCGCGGCGCTGGACCGCTACGACCGCGCGGACGTGATCGACGCCGGCAACCCGGAGACGACGCTGCGCATCGCGCGGGCGCTGGACAAGCAGCTGCGGCCCTACGAGGCCACCATCCGCTACCAGCTCTTCCTCCACCAGCTCGAGCTGGAGAAGATCCGCGCGCACGGCGACGCCTACGCGCACCTGTACCAGGCGGCCATCACGGCGCAGCAGCGCATCATCGTCCTGCAGCGCGGCGGACGATGAGACCCTTCCCCGCCGCCCTGCGCGCGATCGCCGCCGCCCTCGTGGCGGCGGCGGTCGCCGGGTGCGCTGGTGGGGCGCGTTACCCCGCCCGTCCCGCCCCCGAGGCGCTCCCCGCCAACTCCCCGCTCCTCAGCTCCACGCTGGGCGAGACGGACGCCTGGCTCCGCCACTACCTGATGGAGGGGCGCGCCGATTCCGCGCTCGAGATGCTGCACGAGCGCAGCCGGGTCGCGCCGCGCGACGAGCTCCTCCGCCACCTGCAGCTCGGCGTGGTTCTGCACCACGCGGGGAAGTGGGAGGAGAGCAACGCCGCCTTCCAGTGGGCCGAGGAAGAGGCGGAGCGCCGCTTCACCCGCTCCCTCTCCCGGCAGGCGGCGATGGTGCTGGTGAACGACGCCATCGCGGCGTACACCCCGCCCCCCGCCGAGATGGCGATGATCCCCTACTACCGGATGCTGAACTACCTGGCGCTCGGTGGCGGAGAAGGGACGCTGGTGGAAGCGCGCAAGGCCAACGCATACCTGGAGCGCATCCGCCAGGGGAGCAAAGAGCCGTGCGTGGGCGAGGGATTCGTGCAGTACCTCACCGGCCTGGTGTACGACCGCGCGGGGGAGCGGCGTGACGCGCTGGTCTCCTACCGGCAGGCCGAGCGCGGCTACGACGCCTGCTCGTGGGATGACGCCGTGCCGCCCGCTACTCTCGGGATCGAGCTGTACCGCGCGGCACGCGCCGCCGGCGTGCGCGAGGTGGCCGAATCGGCCGCGGCGCGCTACAAGGTGGCCGGTCCCGCGCTCAACGGCGGTACGAACGACGCGGAGCTGGTGGTGCTGGTAGAGGAGGGATGGGTGGCGCACCGCGGCGCCGCGGACATCCACGTCCCCATCCCGCCGGACGAGGTGGAGGCGCTGCAGAGCGGCGACGCGGCGCGCATCACCCAGTCCACCGCGCGGGTGGCGGCGCACCTCCTGTCAAACCTCGCGGAGAAGTCGCGCTGGGGCTCCACCTGGGACGAGCGCTTCCTGCTGGCCGATGCGTTGGACGGAGCCCACATCCTCAAGATGGCGTGGGCGATCCCGCGCCTGGAGGCGTGCGCTCCCTCCGCCCTGCGCCTGGTGCTGGACGGCGACACCGCCGGCGTCCCCGTCGCGGCGTCCGATCTGTCGTCGGCGGTGACGCGGCGTTGGGATGCGCAGCGCCCCGCGATGGTGGCGCGCATGGTGATGCGCGGGGTCGCCAAGTACCTGGCCGCACGCGAGGCGGAGAAGAAGGGGAACAAGGAGAGTGAGGCGCTCGGCTGGCTGGCGGCGCGCGCGGTGAACCTGGCCGGCAACGTGATGGAGCGCGCGGACACGCGAAGCTGGTCGCTCCTTCCGGACCGCATTTCGGTGGCGCGCCTCACCCTTCCGCCGGGCGAGCACGACGTAAAAATCCAGGTGCTCGCCGCCGACGGCAGCGTCGCGCAGACGCTGGACCTGGGGCGCGTGTCGCTGGAGGCGGGCGCCACCCGCATCGTCCACCGGCGCGTGTGGGGCACCGAGAACGGCGACTACGAGCGGCTTGCGCACGCCGGCCCCGTCGCCAGCGCCGACGAGCTCGCGCCGTTCATGGGCGAGCCCTCCGCCCCCGTAGCCGAAGTGCGGCCGCGCGACAAGCCCGCGCGCGAGCGGACCGCGGCGCGTCCATCGACGCGCAGAGAGGGGGATCGTCCCGCCGCGATCCCCGCCGCGCGAATCCCGAGCTTCGGCCCCACTCGCGCGCCGGGCGAGGTGACCGTGCCCGGCGCCACCACCCGCCCGCGGCCGGAGTAGACGGGAGCGCACACGAAAAAAAAGGCCCCGGCTCGCACGCGCGAGCCGGGGCTTTTCGTTACGGAGCCGCGCTCCGTCTACATCCCGCTGAACGGGGTCAGGAACGCCACCATGATGATGGGGACGAGCGGGATCATCAGGATCCCCAGGACCCAGAGGACCACTTCCACCATCGTGTAGTCGTCCTCGACCACCGGCTGGGCTTCCGTGCGGACGTTCAGATCGGCCATGGCTCGCTCGTTTCGCTGCGCGGACCGGAGTCCGCGATGGGTTCCCTGTTGAAGCGACGGCGTATTCTATCGCCCCCTCGCCCCGATGTCCAGAAGCCTCAGCCGACGGTGGCGAGGCCGCGGAAGAAGGTGGCGGCCACGCGCGGCGCCATCGCCACCAGCGGGCGCGTGCGGTCGCCCAGCAGCCACTCGAGCTCAATCTCCTCCAGCGCGCCGATCAGCATCCGCCGGGCGAGGGGCACGTCCGCGTCGGGCCGCAGCTCGCCGGAGTGCTGCCCGCTCGCCAGCAGCTCGTCGATGGCCTGCGCGTACGAGCGGAGCACGTCGCGCACCGCCCCGCCGTAGAACTTGCTCGACTGCCGGCTCTCCAGCAGGAGCACGGTGGCCAGCGGCGGATCGGCCTCGATGCTCTCGAACTGGTGCGCCACGAACCTGGAGAGCCTCTCCTGGAACGGCAGCGAAGAGGAGAGCACGTCGCGCACCGACGCGCAGAACTCCGCCACCCTGTCGCGGAACGCGGTGAGGAGGAGGTCGTCCTTGCCGTCGAAGTATAGGTAGATCGTCCCCTCCGCCACCCCGGCCCCCGCCGCGATGTCGCGGATGCGCGCGGCAAAGAATCCATTCTCCGCGAACACGCGCACCGCCGACTCCAGGATCGCGCGTCGGCGTGCTTCGCGGTTCTCGGGAAGTGGGCGGTCGCTCATGCGCGGAAGTTACGCCCCCCGCCCAAGGCGCGAAAGGTTTGCACCGGGTGACTTCGCAGACGCGATTCATCGCGCCCCACCCTCGCCCCTACCCCCGCGCACAAACCCGTATGGGCAGACCTGGGTGACTGCCCACCCTCCGCGCGCCCCGACCCCCGCCCTTACGCACCAAACCCGTAGGGGCCGCCCCACGTGGCTGCCCGTGCCCTGTGCATCCGCCGAGGCCCGCCTCCAGGAGTCGGAATTCGGCCTATGTTCGTCATCCTGATGAAGCCATCTCCACCGCCCCGGTCGTCACCAGCCCGGCTTCTGCGGCGACTGAAGCCATCTAACCGCACGCCGCGCCGGGTCTCGCCCACCGCCCGGTCCTCGCGACACGCGCAGTAGATCCTTCGCTCCGCGCCGGAGCTCGGAGCCGGGGCGAAGCCTGAGCCGCGCGTCGCTCAGGATGACAAAATTGCGCCGCACGAGCCGGCTTCAGCCGGCTTCGCGTGGTTCCAGCCGGGGGATCCATCCCCCGGCGACGGCGGCCACGCGGAATCATCCGCGCAACGCAAGAACGCAACAACGCAAGAGGGCCGGGGAATCACCCCCGGCCCTCTCACCCATCATCCCAGCACTCAGCACTCAGGACTTAGCACTAGGCACCAGGCACTTGGCACCAGGCACTTCCGTCCCTCAGAACCCCGGCTGCAGCGAAAACTGCCAGTGCCACCCGGTCGGGCGGTCGAGCGCGTTCACGTACACACCCTCCAGCACCGCGTACCCGAACAGGTTCACGCGCGCGCCCACACCGGCGCTGGTGAAGAGCCCGCGGTCGTTCGCCTCGGGGGCGGGGCCGCGCCGGAAGTTGGGGCGCGTCTCCAGCACCTCGTTGTTGATCGACAGAACGTCGCCGTACGAGGTGCCGGCGTCGAAGAAGGCGATCCCCTCGATCGGCGGCAGCCCGAACCCTCCGCCCACCACCAGCTGGCGGATCAGCGGGAAGCGCAGCTCCGCGTTCGCGACGGCGAACCGGCTCCCGCGCAGCTGCTCCAGCGCACGGCACTCCACCGCGCTCGCCTGCGGGACGCCCGCGTTCAGCTGGTCGATGCAGGCATTGGTGACGTTCCCCTGCGAGTAGCCGCGCATGATCTGCGGATAGCCCAGGTAGATGGGGCTGAGCCGCGACTCGTCGCGCCCGTAGCGGCCGAAGTGCCAGCCGCGCACCGCGAAGGTCAGCGGGCGGAGGAAGAAGTACTTACGGAAGTCCGTGGTGACCTGCGTGAAGCGGAGCGTCCCGATGGTGGGCGCCACCTCGAACCGGTACCGCATCCCCGCGAAGGGCGAGGTGTAGCCGAAGAGCGAGTTGTCGTACACCAGCGCCGCCGAACCCTCGCCCAGGTTGTAGCCGGGGAGCGACTCCAGCTGCTCGTTGAACGCGCCGCCGGAGGTGAACTCCTCCGTCCGCAGGTCCTGCGCGATCCGCCGCGCCCCGGCCGAGAACTCCAGCCGCTGCACCTGCGAAAACGGGTACTGCGCGATCCCGCTGACGTTGGTGTCGAAGAGGCGGTAGGTGATCCGCTGGGTGACGAGCTGATTGGTCGACTGGTCGATGCCCTGGCGGTATCCGCCGGCCACGTACGGAATCCGCTGCGCCGCGATCCCCAGGTTCCAGCGGTGCTCGCGGTTGATGTACGCCGCGCTCCCGCCGATCTCCTCGATGCGCCCCTGCGCCTGGATCGTAGCGTAGATGGTGTGGCGCGCCAGCACGTCGCTGAAGATGCCGCCGATGCCGCCGTACAGCCCGCCGCGCTGCCCGCCGACGCCGGAGCTCCCCGACACGCCCACCTGCGGCTGCCCCAGGTAGTCCAGCGAAAGGCGCGGGCGGTACTGCACCACCGCGTACTGCGCCACCTCGGCCTCGGTCGGGAGCCCCGTGGCGACGTCGTTGATGGTGGCCGACACCCGGTTGAACGCCGGCTCCGTGGGCCGCGGCGAGGGCGGAAGGAGCGCTGGGAGCAGCACCCCGCTCGCCATCTGCGGCGTCTGCGGGTCCGTGCCCGCCAGCTCCGTGGGGTTGGCGATGGAGTACAGGTTGAAGTTGCTGCGCTCGTACGCCGAGAAGACCACCCGGTCGGCCTGCGTCGCCGAGCTCAGCGCGGGCGAAAGGGCCGTCACGCCGCTCACGCCGGTGAACAGGTTCGTCACCTGCGTCAGCCGCCCGCCGGCGAGCTCCACCCGGTACACGTTGGGGATCCCCGTGCGGTCCGAGATGAAGTAGACCGCCGCGCCGTCCCGCGACCACTGCGGGTTGATGTTCTTGCTGCGGTCCTGCGCCGGCGCGATCCGCACCGCCCCCGTGGCCACGTCCAGCAGCCCCACGCGCACGTCGCGCTGGTAGCGCAGCGAGTCCAGCGACACCCCGCGCTCGGTGGCGAAGGCGATCGTGCGCCCGTCCGGCGAGAAGGCGGGCTGCAGGTCGCCGTAAAGGTCGTCGGTCAGCTGCCGCGCCTGGCCAGACCGTACGTCCACCGTCCAGATGTCCGTGATCCCGCCCTTGTTCCCCGAAAACGCGATGGTGTTGCCGTCCGCGGACCAGGTGGGCGACGAGATCTCGCTGACCCCCGGGATGCGGTACTCTCTGATGATGTTGGCGTTGCGCGTGTCCAGCGTCACCAGAACGTCGCTCCCCGTCCGCTGGGCGGAGAGGACGAAGCGGCGGCTGTCCGGCGCCCACGCCCCGGCCGAGTTGATGAAGCGCAACGAGCTGAAGTGGGCGTCGAACGCCGGCCCCTTCACCAGCCGCCGCACGATGGCGCCCGTCTCCGCGTTGGCCAGGAAGAGCTCCACGTCCAGCCCGTCGAGGTCCGAAAGGAAGACGACCTGGCGCCCGTCCGGCGAGAGCGCCGGGCCCACGTTGTACCGCCCGCCCTTGCCGCGCTGCGTGATCAGCGGACGCGCCTCTTCGCGCGCCTCGCGCCGGTTGGTGAGCAGCGGCAGGTAGGTGCGGCGGATGGAGGTCTGCCAGTCTTCGACGATCGTCTCTAGGTCGGCGTTCAGGATCCGCTCGAACGCCTCGTCGTACGGAACCCCCTGGCCCACCTGCTTCAGGATCTGCCCCACCGCCGCGTCGCCCCAGCGCCCGCCGATGTAGGACCAGAGCGCCTGCCCCCAGCGGTACGGGAAGAACTGCGGGTCGTAGGTCAGCTGCCTCAGCGTGGGGACGTTGCCGGTGAGCGCGGCGTCGCGCAGCCACATGGCGGTGTGCGGGTCCACCGGACCGACGGAGAGGTACTCGGCCATCCCCTCGGTGAACCAGAGGGGGTTGTTGAGCCGCTGCGCCGCCTGCTCCAGCCCGGCTCCGGCGCGTCCGGCGCCGGTGATGTCGTACTGGAAGGCGTGCACCAGTTCGTGCCCCAGCACGTGGTCCGTCTCCTGGACGGTGCCGCCGAAGGGCTGGATGATGCGCTGCTTGAACACCTCCGTCACGCCGCCCGTGCCCTCGCCCAGGTTGCCGGTGATGGCGTTCTGCTGGAAGTGCGGGGCACTGGCGAACAGGATCAGCGGCTGACGGTTCTCGAACTCGTAGTCCAGGATGCGCGACAGCCGCGAGTACCACCGCTCCACGTGGCGGGCGGCGTTGCGGGCTGCGACCTCCTCCTCCGGGTAGAAGTACACGTCGAAGTGCGTCGTCCGCAGGATGCGGAAGTCGAACTCGCGGTACTGGACCTGGTTGCGCCCGAAGTACTGCGCGGACGCGGGTGTGGCGTACGCCGCCACGGATACCGCGCCCACGCAGAGGGCAAGGGCCCAGCGCGTGGCGCGTCGGAATGGAACGGACATGGGGATCTCCTCTACCCGGCCATGGGGGGGACGACCGTCGTGCATGCGCGGCGGGAGCACGGCAACATGCCGCGCCGCCAGCCTCCCGCGCCTGTACGTTGTGCAATGCATCTACCGTACCCCGCGCACCCGCGAAAAGTTGTCTCTCAGCGCGGTCCCGTCGCGGCGCCTGCGTCCAGCTGCTCCACCACATCGTCGCCGTCGTCCTCGCCCAGGATCTCCGCGAGCCCCCAGATGGCGAGCGCCAGCACCAGCAGCCCCACGAACCAGGGCCATTTTGCGAGCTTGCGCGTGCGTTCTACACGGATTTCGGCCATGGAGGAGTGCGTTGGTGCGTGGAGTGCGTGAGTGCGTTGGGACCGAGCGCACTCACGCACTTGCCGTTCCGTTGTCCCGTGGTCCGTCCCTTGCGCGCGGGGTGGGCCGGCGGGGGAGTCCCGCACAGACAACGGATGACAGGGGGGAGTCGTGACGGAGCCGCAAGGACCGGCGGGGGAGATGGACAACGAGACGCACGCGGGGCACGTGCTGGAGGCCTACCGCGAGCGCCGCCGCCGCCGCCGGGCGGAGGACACCTTTTTCGGGAGCGAGAGCCTGCTGCTGGGGAGCGGCGAGCCCTCGGATTCGCCGGATGGCGTTCGCCGCCGCGCCGAGCTGATGGGCGACGCCCGCGCCGTCGGCATGTCGCCCGAGCTGGCCGACATGATGTACGACATCGCCGTGGAAGAGGGGCTCGACCCCATGCTCGCCTTCGAGCTGGTCCGCAGCGGCCTGGGCGTGGCGCCCCCCGAGGAAGGCCTCGACAACTCGCCCTCGCAGCCCACGACGGACAAGTACACGCCGGGATGGCTGATCCAGCCCCCCACCCCGACCGACGACATGCTTCGCGAGCGGATGCTGCGCCTCTCCTTCCGCCGCGTCCGCGGCCTCCTGGAAGCGCACTCCGACCCCGACGAGGCTTTCCGCATCTTCGCCCGCGAGCCGGACGTGGGCGCGTACGGGTACTGAGGGGGAATGGGGAATGGGGAATGGGAGACACAGATGTTGTAGGGGCGCGATTTATCGCGCCCGTGCCTGCCGCCGCGCCGCGGCCTCTATGACCGCGCGATTCCCGTAGGGGCAGACCTGCGTGTCTGCCCACGCTTGCCCCGGCTTCGACGCCGCGGCTTGCACAAGAACCTCGTAGGGGCTGCCCCATGTGGCTGCCCGTGCCCGCAGCCGCGCCGTCCCCGGTGCCGCAGCACGCACGGAGGCGAGCGGAAACGCGCGGGGCGAGAACGCACTCACGCGCTCACGCACTTCCGTTGCCCTGCCCTTTCCGCGAGATTGCAGGATTGTGAACCAAACCGCCGATCGCAGGAGAGTACCCGTTGACCGATACGAACACCGAAGCCGCCGCCGCACCGCTCTTCACCGAGCTCGGGCTGGAGCCCGACGTGCTGGCGACGCTTGAAGCATTAGGATACGAAGAGCCCACGCCCATCCAGGTGGAGGCGATCCCGACCCTCCTGGCCGGGCGTGACGTGCTGGGGCAGGCCGCCACCGGCACCGGCAAGACCGCCGCGTTCGCGCTCCCGCTGGTGCAGCGCATCGACGCGAACCTGCGCGGGGTGCAGGCGCTGGTGCTGGCGCCCACGCGCGAGCTTGCCGTGCAGGTGGCCGAGGCCACGCACCGCTATGGCGCCAAGCGCGGCGTGAGCGTGCTGGCCGTGTACGGCGGCCAGCCCATCGACCGCCAGCTCCGCGAGCTGCGCCGCGGCGTCAACGTCGTGGTCGGCACGCCGGGGCGCATCCTGGACCACATCCGCCGCGGCTCGCTGGACCTTTCCGCCGTCGGCTACGTGGTGCTGGACGAAGCGGACGAGATGCTGGACATGGGATTCATCGAGGACATCGAGACGATCCTCACCGAGACCCCCGAGGGACGGCAGACGGCGCTCTTCTCCGCCACCTTCCCGCCCCGCATCGCGCAGCTCGCCGCGCGGCACATGACCGACCCGCTGCGCGTGACCGTGCGCGCGCCCAAGCTGGAGACGCCGCTGGTGAGGCAGGCGGCGTACGTGGTTCCGCGCCCGTACAAGCTGGAGGCGCTGGCCCGCGTGCTCGACCTGGAGGCGCCCACCTCGGCGATCCTCTTCTGCCGCACCCGCAACGAGGTGGACGAGCTGAACGAGGCGCTCTCGGTGCGCGGCTACCGGCCGGAGGCGCTGCACGGCGGCCTCAACCAGGCGCAGCGCGACCGCGTGATGAAGCGCTTCCGCGACGGCACCGCGGACCTGCTGATCGCAACCGACGTGGCGGCGCGCGGGCTGGACGTGGAGCACGTGAGCCACGTCATCAACTACGACATCCCGCAGACCCCCGAGGTGTACGTCCACCGCATCGGGCGCACGGGCCGCGCCGGGCGCGAGGGCACGGCCATCACCCTGGTGCAGCCGCGCGAGCAGGGGTTGCTGCGCGGGATCGAGCGGGTGGTGGGGCGCCCCATCGAGGTCGCCCGCGTCCCCACCGTCGCCGACCTGCGCGCGCGGCGCGTGGAGCTGCTCCGTTCCGCCATCCGCGAGACGATCGAGGAGGACGAGTTCGATGGCTACCGCGAGATCGCGGCGTCGCTGGCGGATGACGGCTACGATCCGCTGGACATCGCCGCGGCCGCGGCCAAGCTGGCGGCCGACGCCACGCGCGGCGAGGAGCCGGAGAACGAGGTGGAGATCCCGCAGTGGGAGAACCGCCCCCAGCGCCCGCACGACGACACTCGCGGCCCGCGCGGCCGGCGCGACAGCTTCGACGGTCCGGGCCGTGACGGCCCCCCGCGCGGCCGCCGCCCGCGCGCGGACATGACGCGCCTCTTCATCGGCGTGGGCCGGCGCCGCGGCATCCGCCCGGGCGACATCGTGGGCGCCATCGTCGGCGAGGCCAAGATCCCCGCCGAGGGAATCGGATCCATCGAGATCGCGGACCAGTTCACCCTGGTGGAGGTGGCCGAGGAGCACGCCGACCACGTGATCCGCACCATGTCGCGCGCCGCCATCAAGGGCCGCCCCGTCTCCATCCGCCGCTCGCACGACTGAACGGCGGGGCTCCCGCGGAGACGCAGAGACGCAGAGAGAGGCGCGGGGGAGTTTCCCCCGCGCCTCTTCGCTTGTCCCCCACCGGCCCGCCCCAACCTCGTAGGGGCGCGATTTATCGCGCCCGTGTCCGACGCGTACACCGAAACCTTGTGTCTGCCCACCCCCGCGCGCTCAGACGAACGGCGACGGCACCTCCGCATCGATCACCCCGGCCCGCTGGGCGCGCGCAAAGAGAGCCTCGATGGCGCGCGCGCCCTCCTCCTCCACATCGACCGAGAAGCGGTTCACGTACAGGTCGATGTGCTGCTGCGTCACCACGTCGTCCATCTCCTGCGCGTGCGCACGCACGTACGGGCGCGACGCCTCGGGATCGGTGAAGGCGTACTCCACCGAACGCCGGATGCCGTCCTCCACCGCGCGGATTCTGTCCTCGCCCAGCGCGCGGCGCGCGAGGATGCCGCCGAGGGGGATCGGGAGGCCGGTCGTCGCTTCCCACCACTCGCCCAGGTCGACCACGCGCACCAGCCCGTGCTGCGGGTAGGTGAAGCGCGACTCGTGGATGATGAGCCCCGCATCGAACTCGCCGCGCGCGACGGCGGGCATGATGTCGCTGTACACCCGCTCCACCCCCGGCGCCGCATCGGGCGCGAAGAGGCGGAGGAGGAGGTTCGCGGTCGTGTTGCGCCCGGGAATGGCGATGCGCGCCCCCGCCAGCTCCGCCGCATCCATCTCGCGGCGTGCGACGACGAGCGGCCCGCACCCGCGCCCCAGCGCCCCGCCGCTGCGCAGCAGCACGTAGTCGCGCAGCAGCCCCGGAATGGCGCCGTACGAGATCTTGGTGACGTCGAGCGCCGCCTCCGCGGCCAGCCGGTTCAGCGTCTCCACGTCCTCCAGCCGCTCCTCGAACCGAAGCCCATCCACCTCGACGCGCCCATGCACGAGCGCGTCGAAGATGAATGTGTCGTTCGGGCACGGCGAATACCCCAGCGTCAGCACGTTCATCCCGAGGTCACCCCAGACGCTCGCGTAGCGCCGCCAGATGCGCCGTGTGATGATCCCCGTGCCAGGCATACAGGGCCAGCACCGACTGCAGCGGCATGTCGCCCCACTCCGGGTGCTTGAGCGTGCGGCGCCACTCCGCATCCTCGATCGAGTTGAGGAGGGTCACCCAGCGCAGGTGAAGCCCGTCGAGCAGCGCCAGCGACACCTCGGGCGGCGTGTCGCGCGTGTCGGGGAGGTTCGCCCAGAGCGCCTCGTCGTAGGTCTTGATGGCGGGGTTGTCTTCCGTGAGGGCCAGCTTGAAGCGCACGTACGCGTTCATGTGGCTGTCCGGAAGGTGGTGCACGAGCTGGCGCACCGTCCATCCGCCGTCGCGGTAGGGCGTGTCCAGGTGCTCGGGGCCCAGCGCCGCCACCGCCGCGCGGAAGCGTGCAGGCGCCGCCTCGATGCGCGCGATCCACTCGCGCCGCCGCTCGGGCGTGACCTCGCCCTCCAGCCGGAACTTGCCGATGGGGAACCGCGGGTCGGTCTGCTCCATGCCGCCTCCTCGTGGCCGGGGGTGTCGCTTGGAAACGGCGCACAAGCTACCCCGCGCCCGGTGCGCCACGCAAACGATTGGGGCCCGGCCAACCCGCGCCGGACCCCGGTTCCCCAAAGTGCGATTGAGAACAGCTACCTGCGATACGACGCCAGCAGGTTCCCCAGGTTGGTCTGCACGCCGCGGGCCCCGGACGTGTTGCGCCCGTTGTAGATGAAGGCGAACGCCACACGCTCGCCGCTCGCCGTCTTCACGTATCCGGAGAGCGAGCGCACCTGGCGGATGTAGCCCGTCTTGGCGTGCAGGTTCCCCGCGGCCGGCGTGCCCACGAACATCCGCTTCATGGTGCCGCCCGGGTCGCCGGCGACGGCCAGCGACTCGTGGAACACGCGCGAGTACGGCGCCCGGTCCGCGAACTTCAGCGTCATCACCATCGCGTTGGCGCTGGTGCGGTTGTTGGCCGAGAGCCCCGATCCGTCCGCCTGCCAGAGCTGCCCGTACGGCACCCCGGCGCTGCGGTGGAAGAAGTTGGCCGACGCCGCGCCGCCCCGCGTGTAGCTCCCCTGGCCCGTCGCCTTCGCCACCGCCGCCTTCCAGAAGTGCTCGGCGAAGAAGTTGTCCGAGTGCTGGTTGAGCTGCGGCACCATGTCGGCCAGCGTGAGCGAGAGGTGGCGGTGCGCCAGCTTCGCCCCGCGCGGCGTGCGCTGGAGCTTGACCGCGCCGTTCACCTGGATCCCCGCCTCGCGCATGGCCTGGCGCAGCGCGGCGGGGGCGAGCAGCGCCGGCTCGAAGGCGCCCACCGGGAAGCGCGTACCCGGCCGCCCGATGCCGCCGCGCAGCCGAACCGTGTCCTGCTCGGGCCTGCGCACCGCGTAGCCGCGCCCGCCGCGGCTCTGCCAGACCACCGGGATCTCCGGGACGTCCGGGTGCAGCACGAAGCCGTTCGGCCCCTGACCGTTCGGCTCCACCCACAGCATGTTGCGCTGGTAGGGGAGGCCGCTCACCGTGGGCGCGTAGTGGGCGGCGCCCATCCCCGTGTCCAGCGGCCACGCGGGCCCGTAGTTCTGCCGGTCGTGGATCGTCGCGTCGCCGATGACGCTCCCCGTGACCTGGTTGATCCCCAGCGACTTGAGGCGCCGCGCCATGGTGCGCAGCGGGTCGATGTTGTCCTTTTCGTACGACGGATAGCCGAAGCCGGGGTCGCCCGAGCCGCGGATGATGACGTCGCCCTGCAGCACGCCGTTCTGGATGTTGCCGTTGATCAGCAGGTCGGTGGGGAAGCGGTAGTCCGGCCCCAGCACCCCCAGCGCCCAGATGGCGGAGAAGACCTTGTTGTTGGACGCGGGGACCTTGGGCTGCTCCGCGTTGATGGCGAACAGCGTCTGGTTGCGGTCCAGCGAGTAGGCCATGATGGTCCACTCGCTCTTGTTGGGGACGGCGGCATCGGCCTGGGCCTGGAGGGGCCCCGCCGCGCCCTGCGTCCCCGCCGCGCCCACGGTGGCCGCCGCGCCGCCCATCGCCGCGGCGATGGCCGCGGCCCACATCCGCCCCCTCGTCATCGTGCGGCCGTCTGCCCTTCCGGGCCCGCGGGTTCCACCGTGGCCCCGGCGCCGCGCCGCGTCTCGCCCAGCTCTTCCAGGATCTGCTGCTGGAGCCTGAACGAGGCCCGCGTGTTCTCCTCGATGTCCATGGTGAGCTCGAAGAAGGCGGCGATGGAGAACATCGCCACCGCGCCCAGCACGCTGGAGAGGAGGATGCCGACCCCCTCCATCCCGTCCGCCCGGTTGCCGCCCAGCGCGCCGAAGAAGGCCACGCCGCCGACCACCAGGATGATCACCGCGAGGAAGCGGAGCACCCCCAGCAGCATCCGGATGCTCCCGTAGCGCTCCTCCAGCCCGGCGAGGCGGCGGGGCGCGCGGCGCTCCTTGAGGAGGTTGCCGCAGTTGGGGCAGCGCTCCAGCGTGGGGTCATCCACCACCGTGTTGCAGTTGGTGCACTGCACGGGGGTGGAGAAGAGGTGCAAAGCCATCGAAGGGTCTGGGTTCGCTCGAAATTGGGACGTGCGGCAACCCGCCGCGGAACCCGTGGAGGGGAGCAACGCGCGTGCCACCACCAGATCCCCCTCTCCCGCGCCCGCCACCCCCGCCACGAACACTGTCGCTTCCGGGTATTGCCTCCGCGCTCCAGCCACCCCAAAACCCGTAGGGGCCGCCCCACGTGGCTGCCCGTGCCCGCCCCCTCACCGCCCTCTCGCCACGCACACGGATCCCCCGCGGCCACAGCGT
>DASWNZ010000055.1:0-21496 GCA_036398975.1 Longimicrobium sp. | reverse complement strand
CCGCGCGCCGTCCCCTGGCCCGCGATTCGCAAACCCGCCGCCGCACCGAATCGAAAACACACGGGCCAGGGGAGACGGGATGCCACGGGAAGTCACGGATGCGGAGGGGGTGCGGTGGACGTGCGTGCAGGCGTACGCGGGGCTGGCGCAGAGCGCGGATGAATCGGGGAACAAGGACGCCGCGCGCGTGGACGGCGCCCAGAACCGCTTCCGCGTGGTGTGCACCCCAAGCGGCGGCGCGCAGACCGCCGAGCTGGAGCTGCCCGGCGACTGGGAAGAGGGGATGGACGACGAGGCGCTGCTGAAGGAGATCGAAGCGGCGCGCGGGTAAGCCCGCGCGCCCGGCTTCATCCTTGCGACGGGCGCAGCCGCGGAGCATCCAATTCGTTGCCCGCCAACACGTCTCCCCCGGCGCAGCCATGGACAGCAGCACCACGCAGATCGTCACGGACCTTCTCACGAGCGACCCGCACGGCCTGCAGGAGGCGTGGATCGCCGAGCAGCTCGCATCGCCCGACACGCGCCCCGACCTGATCACCGAGGCGGAGCTCCGCCAGCAGTCCGGCGAGTTCCTGCAGCTGCTGCGCGAGGCGCTGCGGAGCGGCGGGCCGGCCGACCCGGACAGCCCCGGCTGGGCGCCGCTCCGCGAGATGCTGGGGCGCGTATCGCGGGCGCGGGCGCTCAAGGGGTTCACGCCCTCGGAGACGGCCACCTTCGTCTTCTCGCTGCGCGGCCCCCTCTTCGAGCGGCTGCGCGCGGCGGCGGGCGACGATGCGGCGCGCTACCACGAGGGTCTGCGGGGCGTCACCACGCTGGTGGACCGGCTGGGGCTGCACACCACCGAGGTCTTCCAGCGCAGCCGCGAAGAGGTGATCCACCGGCAGCAGCAGGAGCTGATGGAGCTCTCCACCCCCGTGGTGAAGCTGTGGGACGGCATCCTGGCCGTGCCGCTCATCGGCACGCTCGACAGCGCGCGCACGCAGGTGGTGATGGAAAGCCTGCTGCAGCGCATCGTGGACACGGAGGCGACGGTCGCCATCATCGACATCACGGGGGTGCCCACGGTGGACACACTCGTCGCGCAGCACCTGCTGAAGACGGTTGCGGCGGCGCGGCTGATGGGGGCCGACTGCATCATCAGCGGCATCCGGCCGCAGATCGCGCAGACCATCGTGCACCTGGGAGTGGAGCTGCACGGCGCCGCCACCAAGGCCACGCTGGCCGACGCCATCCTCATGGCGCTGCGCCAGACCGGGTGGCGCGTCACGCGCCCCGCGAAGGGCTGACCGCATGGAGCGCATCCCGATCCTCAAGATGGGGCGCGTCCTCCTGGTGACGATCCAGGTGGACATGCACGACCGGCTCGCCCTGGCGCTGCAGGACGACCTCACCACGCGCATCGCGCAGAGCGGCGCGCGCGGGGTGCTGATCGACATCTCGTCGCTGGACGTGGTGGACTCGTTCATCGGGCGGGTGCTGGCCAACATCGCCGCCATGAGCCGCGTGCTGGACGCGCAGACCGTGGTGGTGGGGATGCAGCCCGCGGTCGCCATCACCCTGGTGGAGCTGGGCCTCTCGCTCCCGGGCGTGCGCACGGCGCTCAACGTGGAGCGGGGAATGGAGCTGCTGCGGGTGGCGCTGGCGGAGGAGGAGGACGAGGATGACGGCGGCGCCGGCGATGCTGACGCCGGGGAGTGAGGCGTACGCCATCCGCAGCGACGCCGACGTGGTGGCCGCCCGCCAGGCCGTTCGCGCGCGGGCGGTGGAGCTGCGCTTCTCCCTGGTGGACCAGACCAAGATCGTGACGGCCGCCAGCGAGCTCGCGCGCAACACCCTGGTCTACGGCGGGGGCGGGTCGATGCGCATCGAGACCGTCGACCGCCCGCCGCGCATTGGGCTGCGCATGGTGTTCGAGGACAGCGGGCCGGGCATCGCGGACGTGCAGCAGGCGCTGCGCGACGGCTTCACCACCGGCGGCGGATTGGGGCTGGGGCTGGGCGGATCGCGCCGGCTGCTGGACGAGATGGAGATCGAATCCGCGGCGGGGCAGGGGACGCGCATCACGGGAACCAAGTGGAAGTAGCGGCGATGGAGACGCGCTGCGGGTGCCTGGTGCGCGTGGAGGAGGAGAGCCAGGTGGGCGACGCGCGCCGCCAGTTCCAGCGGCTGGCGCACGGGCTGGGCTTCGACGAGACCGATGCCGGGCGCGTGGCGCTGGTGACCACCGAGATGGCCGGCAACCTGGTGAAGCACACCGCCGGCGGCGGGCGCCTGCTGGCCCAGCCACGCGTCCAGGGCGGGGTGCTGGGGATGGAGATCCTGGCGCTGGACCGCGGGGCGGGGATCGCCAACGTGGGGCAGGCGCTGCGCGACGGCTTCACCACCGCCGGCTCGCCGGGCACGGGGCTGGGCGCCATCTCGCGGCTGGCGGACCGCTTCGACATCCACTCCCTTCCGGTGATCGGGACGGCGATCCTGGCGCGCCTCTGGCCGCGCGGCACCCAGCCGGCTCCCGTGCCGCTGGAGGTGGCGGCGGTGCACCTCTCCAAGCCGCGCGAGACCGTGTGCGGCGACAACTGGGCCTTCGTTCCGCGCGACGGCGGCGGCGTCATCCTGGTGGCCGACGGGCTGGGCCACGGCCCCGGCGCCGCGGAGGCTTCCATGGAGGCGGTGCGGGTCTTCCGCGCCCGCCCTGACGACCCGCCGGTGCAGATGGTGGAGTCGATCCACGCCGCCCTGCGCTCCACGCGCGGCGCGGCGATCGCGGTGGCGGTGCTGGACGCGGTGCGCGGCGAGATCCGCTACTGCGGGGTGGGGAACATCGCCGGGAGCGTGGCGGGAGGCGAGCGCGAGCACAGCATGGTGTCGCACAACGGCACCGCCGGGCACCACGTGGGGCGCGTGCAGGAGTTCACCTATGCCTGGCCGACGGGGGGGCTGGTGGTGATGCACTCGGACGGCCTGCAGGCGCGCTGGTCGATGGCTCGCTACCCGGGGCTGGCCGGGCGCGACCCGGCGCTGGTGGCCGGCGTCCTCTTTCGCGACTTCTGCCGCGAGACGGACGACGCCACGGTGGTGGTCGTCCGCCGCACGCCGTGACCCCGCTCTGGTCGCTGGTGCTCCGCGGCGAGCAGGACGTGGTGCTCGCCCGGCAGCGCGCGCGCCACGCCGCCCTGCTGGTGGGCTTCGACTCGCAGGGCGCCACCCGCATCGCCACCGCCGTGAGCGAGATCGTGCGCAACGCCCAGACGTACGCGGGCGGCGGCACGGTCGAAATCGGCGTTCAGGAGGAGCGGGGTGTGCGGTCGCTGGCCATCCGCGTGGCGGACCGCGGGCCGGGAATTCCGCATCTCGACGACGTGCTGGCGGGGCGCTACCGCTCGCCCACCGGGATGGGGGTGGGGCTCCAGGGGACTCGCAGGTTGATGGACGCCTTTGCCGTCGAGGCGACGGTTGCGGGGACCGTCGTGACGATGGCGAAGCGCCTTCCCGCGGGCGCGGCGCCGACGGCGGCGGCGCTCGAGCGTGCGGCGGACACGCTGGCGCGCGAAGTGTCGCACGACGCCGCGGCCGAGGTGCGCAGGCAGAACCAGGAGCTGCTGCGCCTGCTCGCCTCGCTGGAGGAGCGGCAGGACGAGCTGGCCCGCCTCAACGCGGAGATGGAGGAGACCAACCGCGGCGTCCTGGCCCTGCACGCCGAGCTGCGCGACCGCGCCGACCGAGAGGCCGAGGCCCGCCGCAGCGCCGAAGCCGCGTCGCGCGCCCGGGACGCGGTGCTGGCCATCGTCTCGCACGACCTGCGCAACCCGGTGGGGAGCGTCATCACCGCCGCAGCCTTTTTGCTGGACACGCTCCCCGCGGAGGTGCTCGCCACGCCGCAGGGGCAGCAGGTGGGGGTGATGCACCGCGCCGCACGCCGCGCCAACCGCCTCCTGGAGGACCTGATGGACGTCACCCGCATCGAGTCCGGCGGCCTGGCGGTGGACGCGGCGCCCGTGGAGGTGCCCGGCCTGCTTGCCGACGCGGCCGAGGTGATGCGCGGCCCCGCGGAGGAGAACGGCGTCCGGCTCCTCACCGAGTGCGCGGGCACGCTGCCGTCCGTGCTGGCGGACCGTGACCGCGTGCTGCAGGTGTTCGCCAACCTGGCGGGGAACGCCGTCAAGTTCACCCCGGCCGGCGGCGCGGTGACGCTGGGCGCGGCGTGCGCGGAGGGGGCCGTGCGCTTCTCCGTGGCGGACACGGGGCCGGGGATGAGCGCGGAGCAGGTGGAGCGCGCCTTCGACCGCTTCTGGCAGGCGGGGCGCGCGGACCGCCGCGGCGTGGGGCTGGGGCTCAGCATCGCGCGCGGCATCGTGGAGGCGCACGGCGGGATCCTGTCGGTCACCAGCGCACCCAACGAGGGCGCCATCTTCCACTTCACCCTTCCCACCGCCCCGTGAGCGAGCTTCCGCTGCTGTCGCTGCCGCTGCTGCGCGAGGAGGACGTGGTGATCGCGCGCCGCCGCGCCCGCGAAGCCGCCGAGCGCGCCGGCTTCGAGCGCCAGGACGCCACCCGCATCGCCACCGCCGTCAGCGAGATCGCGCGCAACGCGTACGGCTACGCGGGCGGCGGCACGGTGGAGCTGTTCGTGGCGGACGGCTCGCTGGGGGTGCGCGTGGCGGACCGCGGCCCCGGCATCCCCCACCTGGATGAGGTGCTGGGCGGGCGCTACACCTCGCCCACCGGGCTGGGCGCGGGGATCACGGGCGCGCGGCGGCTGATGGACACCTTCCGCATCGACACCGCGCAAGGGCGGGGGACGACGGTCGTGATGTCGATGCGGCTGCCGCCCGGCGCGCGGCTCGGCGAAGCGGAGGTGGCGCGCATCGCCGCGGAGCTGGTGCGGGCGGCCCCGCCGGAGCCCGTGCACGAGCTGCACGAGCAGAACCGCGAGGTGCTGCGCGCCCTCGCCGCGCTGGAGGAGCGCAAGGAGGAGCTGGAGCGCCTCAACCGCGAGCTGGAGGACACCAACCGCGGCGTGGTGGCGCTGTACGCCGAGCTGGACCAGCGCGCCGAGCAGCTCGGGCAGGCCAACGACCTCAAGGCGCAGTTCCTGTCGTACATGAGCCACGAGTTCCGCACGCCGCTGGACTCCATCCTGGCGCTGAGTGGCCTCCTGCTGGCCCGCACCGACGGCCCGCTCACCGAGGAGCAGGAGACGCAGGTGGGGTTCGTGCGCCGCTCCGCGCGCGACCTGCTGGACATGGTGGACGACCTGCTGGCCGCGTCGCGCATGGACGCCGGGCAGGTGAAGGTGCGCCCCTCCCGCTTCACGGTGGACGACGTGTACAATGCGGTGCGCGCCATGCTCCGCCCCCTGATCGACGAAAAGGCGCCGCCGCTGGTCTGGGAGGTGGAGCCGGACCTCCCCACTCTGCACACCGACGAGGCCAAGGTGGCGCAGATCCTCCGCAACCTCATCTCCAACGCCCTCAAGTTCACGGAGCGCGGCGAGGTGCGGATCTCCGCCGCGCGCGGGCCGGCGGAGGACACCGTCGTCTTCCGCGTGGCGGACACGGGAATCGGGATCGCGCCGGAGGACAGGGAGCGGATCTTCCGCGACTTCGCGCAGGTGGAGAGCCACTTGCAACGGCGGGTGCGCGGGAGCGGGCTGGGGCTTCCCCTCTCGCGCAAGCTGGCCGTGCTGCTGGGGGGCGACCTGGGCGTGGAGAGCACCCCGGGGGCGGGATCGGTCTTCTCGCTCGTCATCCCCTTCACCTATACCGAGCCCGCGGCGCAGGGATGAACGAAGAGCGTGTCCTCACCGTCCTCAACGTGGACGACTACCCGGCGGCGCTGTACGCCACCTCGCGCGTGCTGCGCCAGGCCGGCTATCGCGTGCTGGAGGCGACCACCGGTGCGGAGGCGCTGGCGCGGGCCGGGGAGTGCCCCGACCTCATCATCCTGGACGTGAACCTGCCGGACGTGGACGGCTTCGAGGTGGCGCGGCGCATCAAGGCCGACCCCGAGACGGCCACCATCCCCCTCCTGCACATGTCCGCCGCGTACCGCGACCCGGAGCACCGCGCGCTGGGGCTGGAGGGCGGCGCCGACGCGTACCTCGCCCAGCCGGTGGAGCCGCGCGAGCTGCTGGCCACCATCCGCGCACTGCTGCGCGTGCGCGAGGCGGAGAGCGTCGTGCGCCAGAGCGAGGAGCGCCTGCGCGTGCTCGCCTCCGCCACCGCGGACGTGGTGTGGACCACCGATGCCACCGGGAGGCTCACCGCCGACCTCCCGAGCTGGCGCGACCTCACCGGCCAGACGCCGGAGGAGCTGCTGGGGTGGGGATGGCTGGACGCGGTTCACCCCGACGACCGCGCCCGCATCGCGCAGACGTGGGAGGACGCCATCCGCGAGCAGGGCACCTACGACACCGAGTACCGCCTGCGGATGCGCGACGGCGCCTACCGCACCTTCATGGCGCGCGGGGTGCCAGTGTTTGAGCCCGGCGGCGAGATCCGCGAGTGGGTCGGCCTGTGCATGGACGTGGAGGACCGCCGCCGCGCCGAGGACCGCCAGCGCTTCCTGAGCGACGCCGGGGCCGTCCTGGCCGCGTCGCTGGAGGCGGAGCGGATGCCCGCGCGCCTCGCCGAGCTCGCCGTCCCGCTGCTGGCCGACTCGTTTTCGCTGGAGCTGCATCCCTACGAGGATGGCGAGCGGATGGTAGCCACCGCGCCGGACCGCGACGCGCTCCCCGCGCTTCCCGCCGCGCTCGAGGAGCGCCTGGCCGCCGGCGAGACGGTGGCGCTGGGACCGGGCGAGCTGCCGGGGGTGCGCTCGTACGTGGCCGCGCCGCTGATCGCGCGCGGCGAGATGCTGGGCTCGGTGCGCATCGCCACCGGCCCATCGGGTCGCACCCTGGGCCGCGCGGACGCGGAGGCGCTCGGCGAGCTGGCGCGGCGTGTGGCCCTGGCCGTGGACAACGCGCGCCTCTACACGGCCGCACTGGACGCCAGCGAAACGAAGAGCGAGTTCCTGGCCACCATGAGCCACGAGCTGCGCACCCCCATGAACGCCATCCTGGGCTACGCCGACCTGCTGGATGCCGAGGTGGCGGGCCCCCTCACGGATGCGCAGCGCGAGCAGCTCAACCGCATCGGGGCCAGCGCGCGGCACCTCCTGCAGCTCATCGACGAGATCCTCACCTTTTCGCGCATCGAGGCCGGGCGCGAGCAGGTGAACGTGGAGCGCTTCGACCTGGCGGAGCTGGCCCGCGATACGGCGGAGATGGTGGAGCCGATGGCGCGCGGCAAGGATCTCCGCTTCCCCGTGGACACCTCCGCCGAGCCGCTCTGGGTGGTCTCCGATCCCGGCAAGGTGAGGCAGATCCTCCTGAACCTCCTCTCCAACGCCGTCAAGTTCACCGAAGCGGGAGAGGTGCGCCTCGCCGTCCGCGCGGAGGGCGACGAGGCCGTGCTGCGCGTCGCCGACACGGGGATCGGGATCGCGCCGGAGCAGCAGGGGCGCATCTTCGATGCCTTCTGGCAGGTGGAGCAGTCCTCCATCCGGCGCGCGGGCGGCACCGGCCTCGGCCTGAGCGTCACCCGCCACCTGGTGGACATGCTCGGCGGCTCCGTGGAGGTCGCCAGCACCGTTGGCGTGGGGAGCACGTTCACGGTGCGGATCCCGCTGGCGCCGTAGGCCCTCACCCCCCCCGGCCCCCCCTCTCCCAAACCGCTGGGAGAGGGGGGGAGACGCGGCGGTTGGTGCCGTGCTCCGGGATCGGGAAACACGTCGATCGACGCCGCGCCGGCATCGCAGGCCCTCACCCCCCCGGCCCCCCTCTCCCAAACCGCTGGGAGAGGGGGGAGACGCGGCCATTTGTGCGCGGTGTGCCCAGACCCGGAAACGCGACGCTCCGTAGGGGCGCGATTCATCGCGCCCGTGCCATGTGCCAATCCGCGGCCTGCCACCGCACCGCGACGCCCGCTCCGCACACCGATCCCGTAGGGGCCGCCCCACGTGGCTGCCCGTGCCCGGCGGTCCACCGAACCACGCAATGCGCACCGTTCCAGGCGCCTCCACGCGTAACGATCCCGCGACTGCCGTCGCGCGGGCTCGCTGTTTGCCGGAGGAGGGTGGTTCCCCGGCGGCTCCGGGGCGGCGGGTCCGATTTCCGGGAGGACGCAGTGAGTGCTCGATGGATCGTCGTATGCTTGCCGCTGCTGGCCGCGTGCACCAACGTCAAAGACTCGCGGCAGAACGAGGTCACCTTCACCTGCGAAGGCGGCGCCCGCATCACCGCGTGGTTCGACGACCATGCCGTGCGCCTCCTCCTCCCCGGCGAGACGGACAAGATGACGCTCACGCAGGTGCGCATCAGGAACGGCGATCGCTACGAAGCGGGAGGGCTGCGCTTCGACGTGAACGCGGACTCCGCCACGCTGGAGCGGAACGGGAAGCGCGTGTACCATGGCTGCTCCACCTGACACCAACCGCCGCGAGCCGCTGAACGCATCCCTCCCGGACACGCCCCCGCCCGAACCCCCGGACTATTCGCTCCGCCGCTACCTGGTGGAGTTCTTTGAGGTGGTCACGAACGCCGACTCGCGCTTCGTGCGCTCGTTCCGCGCGCTCCTGGTGCGGCCGGGCGAGCTGACCGCCGCGTACTTCTCGCCGCGCCGCGACGAGTACCTGCGGCCGCAGCAGATCCTCCTCTTCTGCAGCGTCTTCTTCTTCTTCACCCAGCCGCTGATCGGCTTCAACGGCCTCAACTCGCCGCTGCATATCCACCTGAGCCAGACCCCCTACAGCCCGCTGGTGGAGCCGTGGGTGATGGCCGAGGTGGCGCGGCGCGGGATGGAGCTGGAGGCGTACCGCGCGATCTTCGACGCCGCGGTGGATGCCCACGCGCGGTCGCTGGCCTTTCTGCTGGTGCCCGTCTTCGCGCTCCTGGTGGCGATGGTCTTCTGGCGCTCGCGGCGCTTCCTCGTGCAGCACCTCGTGTTCGCCACGCACGCCATTGCCTTCATGCTCCTCCTGATGCCGCCCGTGGTGCTGGCGTTGAGCGTGCTGGCCCGCCTCGTCTACCAGGCCGGGGCGAGTGCGGAGGCCGCCAGCTTCATCGCCGACGCGGGCGGGCCGGCGGTGTTCTGGGGGGTCTACCTGGCGATCGCGCTGCGCACGGCGTACGGACAGGGCCGCGCGCTGGCAGTCGTCAAGGCGGCCGTGCTCGCCGTCGGGACGCTGGCCGTGCTCACCGTGTACCGCTTCATCCTCTTCCTGGCGACGTTCTACGGCCTGTAGCCACTGTTCCGCGGGCGCCGCGCGCGGTAAGCTGATGCCGGCCCGCCCGATCACGGCGGGCCGGCGTTTTTCCCACCGCACTCCAGCGATCCGGATGGCAAGACCTTCCCCCGGCAGCGAGCTTTCGCCGTACGCCGAGTTCCGCCGCGGCGAGTGGGCGCGGCTGCGCGGCGCCACCCCGCTCACCCTTTCCGAGGCCGAGCTGGACGCCCTGCGCGGCGTGGACGGCCACGTGTCGCTGGAGGAGGTGGCGGACATCTACCTCCCCCTGTCGCGCCTGCTGAACCTGTACGTGGCGGCGGCGCAGCAGCTCTACCGCGTCACCGACACGTTCCTGGGAAGCCCGGCGGCGCGGGTGCCGTACGTCATCGGCGTGGCGGGGAGCGTGGCCGGGGGGAAGAGCACCACGTCGCGCATCCTGCAGGCGCTGCTGGCGCGCTGGCCGGACCATCCCAAGGTGGACCTGGTGACGACGGACGGCTTCCTGTATCCCAACGGGGTGCTGGAAGCGCGGGGGATCATGCACCGCAAGGGCTTTCCCGAGAGCTACGACGTGCGCCGGCTGATCCGCTTCCTGGCCGAGATCAAGGGCGGGGCGGAGGAGGCGCGCGCGCCGGTGTACTCGCACCTGATCTACGACATCGTCGCCGGCCAGGAGCTGGTGGTGCGCCGGCCGGACATCCTGATCGTGGAAGGCCTCAACATCCTGCAGACGGGCGCGCCGCAGCCGGAGCGGCCGGCGCGGCTCTTCGTATCCGACTTCCTGGACTTCTCCATCTACATCGACGCCAGCGAGCGCCACCTGGAGACGTGGTACATCCAGCGCTTCCAGCGGCTGCGCGAGACGGCGTTCCGCGACCCCACCTCCTTCTTCCACCGCTACGCCATCGGGATGTCCGACGACGAGTCGATCGCCTTCGCGCGCGAGGTGTGGGCCACCATCAACGCCGTCAACCTGCGCGAGAACGTCCTCCCCACCCGCGACCGGGCGCGGCTGATCCTGCAGAAGGGCAAGGATCACCGGGTGGAACGGGTGCGGCTGCGGAAGTTGTGAGGGGGGCGGGAAGCGGATCGGCTACCTCCTGGCGCCGCTGATCCGCCATCGGGTGGCGGTTGCCGGCACGAAGAAGACAGAGTGAACATTGCGCTCTCTTTTTCACTTTCTTTGCGATATTCAAGCATTATGAAACACGACAAGGTTTTTCGCATTCGCAGTAACAAACATAAGGTTGACGGGAATCGTGGGGGCCGCTAGCTCTCACGGCATCGGATCACCTGCGTTTTCAAACCCCGGAGCTCGGTGCGCAAGATCGGCAGCAGGTGGATGGTGCTGTCGTTCGCGGCGCTTGCGGGTGCGGGGGGCACGGCGGCGTGGGCCAGCAGCTCCCCCACGCCGGTGCCGGTGTCCGTGGCGGTCGCCTGGTGGTACGGCGGCGATTACGAGGGCAGGGAAGGGGTGGAGATGCAGCGCGGCGAGTCGGACTGCGGGATCGCGGCGCTCGCCATGGTCATGAAGCACCACCGGCGCCGCGCGGAGCTCGAAGGGGAGCGGCGCGGCGTGCTGAAACGCGGCGAGGGGCTCTCCCTCCTGGAGATGCAGGGCATCGCCGCGCGGCATGGGCTCGCGGCCAAGGGGTGGCGGATGGACCTGCCGGCGCTCGCCCGCGCTCCGCTCCCGGCGGTGGCCCACTTCGAAGACCATTACGTGGTGGTGGACCGCGTGCTGCCGGACGGCACGGTGCACGTGCGCGATCCGGGTGTCGGCCGCGTCGTCCTTTCGGCGGCGGATTTCGCCCGGCTGTGGACCGGCAACGTACTCGTCTTCGGCAGCTGATTGGTCCGGAAACACGTGGCGGTGCATTCCGCGCCATGACACACATTTTCCGATATAACTCACTTGACTGCGCTTTGCGCCGGATGTATCCTCTGATCGTCCCTCCTCTGACAAAATGATCTGACCACAGGCAAGGCTCTTACCCGTCGAGCCGGGATGGAGACCGCCCGCTTCGTGTTCTTGAGCAGGACTAGAACGACACCGCGCAAACAGAATTTACCGTTACTGGCGTGCTATACGCGCTTGCGGTCTGGGTTTGATCTGCCCTCGCCGCGCCGGTCGAGACCTGCCGGAATTTCCGTTTAGGCGCGCAGCTCCTCAGATGAAAGTGCTCGTGGACCGGTGCGGAGGGCGCGCTACACTGCGCCCTCGCCCGTCGGAACGCGAATCTCCCGCGGCGCGAGCCGCGTCCAGGAACTCCCCAATCCGGGAGGTGGTCCGGCCCGTTGCGTGGCCGGAGAAGGTCGAGTGCCGATGTACTGCGTGGTGCTGCTGCGGTGGGTAGTACCGAAGTGTCCTGATGTTCACTTTCAGACGCAATTCACAAGGACAGCCGTGTTCAAGAAACTTGGTCTCAGTGTGGCCCTCGCGTTCGCGCTCGTCGGTGGCGGTGTCGCCGCCACGGCCGGCGCCCCGGCGACCGCGACGGCCTCCGTCGCCGTGTCGCACGCAGCCCCGGTCCAGCTCGCCTCCGCCGCCTTCGCGCCGGTGAGCCTCGAGGCGACCCAGCTCTCCGTCGCGCAGATGAGCGACGTGCAGGGTGACGGGCTGTGGAAGAAGTTCAAGAAGTGGGTCAAGAAGGTCATCAAGAAGGTCATCGGCGTGATCGTGCAGGAGATCGTCAAGGCGATCACCGAGTGGCTGGAGGAGATCTTCAGCAGCACGACCGGCGGCGAGAAGCAGGAGGGCAGCGAGAACGAGGTCGTGAACTACAACTCGCAGGCCGACTACGAGGCCAACAACGCCTCCAGCACGTACGTGGAGAACAACGCGTTCCAGCAGACCGAGGTGTGGTACGGCAGCGGCGGCGGCAGCTGCGGCGGCGGCGGGTACGAGCAGGAGCAGCAGTACCAGATGTACCAGGAAATCCAGGCCTGCTAGTTCGCGGGGCCGCGTGCCTCCGCCGGAACCGCGCCCACGGGCGCGGGCCGGACGCAGCCGGAGGCACGCGCGGCAGTAAGCCATCCGCATCACCACGCACAGATCTGCTGCCGGCCCGTTCGCGGGCCGGCAGCGGAACCGCTGAGGGACCCGCACGTTTCCGCTCACCGCATCCGGGGTGGGCGGCGTTACCGAACAAACAGGGGAAGAGCAATGCCGACGTATCGTGGCGACGGTGGGTGGAAGGGCGCGGTGTGCATGGCCGCCGTGGGAACGGTGCTGGCATCGGCCGCGGCGGGCGCGCAGCAGCCGGGGATCCCGGCCGGGCCGCGCACGCTGTCGCTGGAGGCGGCGTCCGCGCTGGCGCGCGAGCACAACCCGGCGATCGCCGAGCACGCCAACGACGCCCGCGTCTCCGGCGCCGCCCTGCGCGCCGCCTACGGCGAGCTCCTCCCCTCGCTGAACGTCTCCAACTCGCTCGGCTACACGGCCAGCGGCGAGCGCCGCATCGGCTCGGTGTCGCTGGGGGACCAGCCCTCCGTGTACTCGTCCAGCTTCAACGTGGGGGCGTCGTACGGCCTCACCGCGTCGCGCCTCCTGCAGCCGCGGGTGATCCGCGCCGAGAACCGCGAGGCCGAGGGGCAGGCCGTGAGCGCGGCCGCGGCGGTGCAGGCGGACGTGACGCGGCGCTACCTGGCGGTGCTGCAGGCGCAGGCGCGGCTCCGCCAGGCCGAGCGCGAGATCGTGCGCGCGGGCGAGTACGTGCGCCAGGGGAACGCCCAGGCCGCCGCGGGGCTCACCAGCCCGCTGGACCGCACGCGCGCCCAGGTGCAGCTCAGCCAGTCCGAGATCCGCCGCATGCAGGCCCGCCGCACCCTGCGCACCGAGGTGCTGGCGCTGGGCCGCGTGACGGGCGTGATGATGGACCCCGAGGTGGAGCTGACCTCCACTTTCGCCCTGTTCGAGCCCAGGTGGACGGACGAGGAGTTGGTGCAGAGGGCTCTTGCCGGCAACCCGTCGCTGAACACGGCCGAGCTGGCCGTGGGCACCGCGCGCGCCCGCACCACGCTGGCCCGCGCCGCCTCCCTCCCCACGCTCTCCTTTTCCGTGAACGCGCACGGGTGGATCCAGCGCTCGGGCGACGTGGAAGCGCTCATCCAGCAGCGGATCGGGCGCGGCGCCACTCCAGAGCAGGAGGCCGCCATCCGCGAGCGGGTGCTGAGCGAGAACGACGGCTACCCGTTCAACTACAACCGGCAGCCGGTGAACGCCGCGCTCACGCTCTCCGTCCCCGTCTTCCAGGGCTTCGCCCGCCGGGCGAGCATGGAGCGCAGCCGCGCCGCCCTGGAGGACGCCTCGCTGCGCCGCCGCGCGGAGCAGGTGCGGGTGTACTCCGAGGTGGCCACGGCCGCCACCAACCTGCGCGCCGCGTACGAGCTGGCCCGCGCGCACGAGGCCGTCCGCGGGCTGGCCACCGAGGAGGTGCGCCTCGCCGAGCAGCGGATGAAGATGGGCAGCGGGAGCATCCTGCTGCTGACCGACGCGCAGACTCGTCTGGGCCAGGCCGAGCTGGACGAGATCGATGCCGTGTACGCGTTCCACCTGAGCCTGGTAGAGCTGCAGGCGCTGGTCGGCACCCCCCTTCGCTGAACCCACCTCCCGGGATTTTCCATATGCGCAAGCGCAAGATCGCCACCCTCGTCTCCGCCGGCTTCGTCCTGATGCTGGTCGTCGTCGTCTCCGCCGCCTCGGACCCGGAGGAGGGGGTGGCGGTGCACACCGAGCCCGTGGCCGCTCGCAACCTGGTCTCCACCGTGCCGGGGAGCGGACGCATCGAGCCCAAGCGCAAGGTGGACGTCTCCACCGACGTCTCCGGGCGCGTGACGCGGCTGGCGGTGCAGGAGGGGGACTGGGTGAACCAGGGCGACCTGCTGGTGACCATCGATCCCGCCCGCTTCCACGCCGCGCTGGTGCGCGCGCAGGCGGGGCTGTCGCAGACGGAGGCGTCGGCGGAGCAGGCGGCCGCCAACCAGGTGTACGCCGAGCGCGAGCTGAGCCGGCTGCAGGCGGTGGCGGGCGGCGGCGGATTCGTGAGCGAGGCGGAGACGGAGCGCGCCCGCGCGCAGGTGCAGGGCGCGGCGTCGCAGGCGCGCGGGGCCCGCTTCACGGTGGACCAGGCCCGTGCCGCCCTCACGGAGGCGCGCGACGCGCTGGCCAAGGCGACCATCGTGGCGCCCATGAGCGGCCGCGTGACGCGCGTCAACATCCAGGAGGGCGAGACGGCGATGGCGATGAACGGCCCCGGCTCGCAGCTCCTGACCATCGCCGACCTGTCGGAGATGGAGGCGCACGTCGTCATCGACGAAACGGACGTGCCCGACGTGTCGGTGGGCGACCGCGCGCTGGTGAGGATCGACGCCTACACGCGCCGCGTATTTCCCGGGCGGGTGGTGCGCATCGCCAACAGCGCGCTGCGCGGCGGTGCGCAGGAGTCCGCCGGCTTCCGCGTGGTGATCGCGCTCGACCGTCCCCCCGAGGGGCTGCGTCCGGAGCTCTCCGCCAGCGCCGACGTGGCGGTGGAGGAGCGAAGGGGCGTGCTGGCGGTGCCCATCCTGGCGCTCACGGTGCGCGGGCCGGGCGGTGGTCCGGTGGGCCGCACCCGCGGCGCCGAAGGGGTGTGGGTGGTGCGCGACAACCAGGCGGTCTTCGCGCCGGTGCGGGTGGGGATCACGGGGGAGCAGCACTTCGAGGTGAAGAGCGGCCTGCGCGCGGGCGACGTGGTGGTGGCGGGCCCGTACGAGGCCGTGCGCTCGCTGGAGCCCGGCGACGTGGTGCGCTCCGAGGCTCCCGGGGCGGTGCGGAAATGACCCCGGCGCTCATCCGGGTGGAGGGGCTGCGCAAGGAGTACCGCATGGGCGCGGAGACGGTGCGCGCCCTGCGCGGAGTGGACCTGGTGATCGAGCGCAACGAGTACGTGGCCATCATGGGCCCGTCCGGCTCGGGCAAGTCCACCTTCATGAACCTGATCGGCTGCCTGGACACGCCATCGGCCGGCGAGTACGTGCTCAACGGCCATCCCGTGGCGGGGATGAAGGACGACGACCTGGCGCGCATCCGCAACCGCGAGATCGGCTTCGTCTTCCAGACCTTCAACCTCCTTCCCCGCTCCACCGCGCTGGAGAACGTGGAGCTGCCGCTGGTCTACGCGGGCGTGGGGAAGGCGGAGCGGAAGGAGCGCGCCGCCGGCGCCCTGGCCGCCGTGGAGCTCGGCGACCGCATGGACCACCGCCCCAATGAGCTCTCGGGCGGCCAGCGGCAGCGTGTGGCGATCGCGCGGGCGCTGGTGACGCGCCCCTCCATCATCCTGGCGGACGAGCCCACGGGTAACCTGGACTCGCGCACCTCCGAGGAGATCATGGCGCTCTTCCACCGGCTGCACGCGGAGGGGCAGACCATCATCATGGTGACGCACGAGCCGGACATCGCCGCGCACGCGGACCGGGTGGTGATGCTCAGGGACGGCGTCATCGCCAGCGACCGCAGGCAGGCGCGCGTGGAAGTGGACGAGCTCGTGCTGGCGGGGGTGTAGCGCATGCACGTCGTCGAAGGCTTCCGCGGCGCGTGGGACACCATCCGCAACTACCCGATGCGCGCGTTCTTTACCGTGTTCGGGACGCTGGCCGGGGTGTCATTCATGGTGGCGGTCATCACCCTGCTGCAGGGGATGAGCGGCTACGTGGAGCGCAACGTCATCGGCCGCTTCTACGGCTACAACACGGTCTCCGTGCGCCGCGCCCCGGACCGCGACCTGGTGGCCAGCGCCGGCGAGATGCGCAGCCGCAGCCGCAGCGCCCCGCTCACGCTGGACGACGCGGCATGGCTGGAGGCGCGCATGCGCACGCCGGGGACGCTGTCGGCCGGGTGGGCGGGCTCGGGCGCGGCGGCCAGCACCACCGGACGGAAGCTGGAAAAGGTGCGCATCACCGGCACCACCCCCAGCCACTTCGCCGTGCAGGGGCTCAAAGTGGCCGAGGGACGCCCATTCTCCGAGCGCGAGGCGGAGCGCGGGCTGGCGGTGGCGGTGATCGGCCGCGACGTGGCGGACCGACTCTTTCCGCCCGGGCGCGCCGTGGGCCGGCGCGTGATCCTGCGCGGCTCCCCCTACCGAGTGGTGGGCGTGCTGGAGAAGCAGGGGAAGCTCTTCTCCTTTTCGATGGACAAGACCGCCACCGTCCCCGCGCGCTCGCCGCTCGACGGCGTCCTCAACCAGCGCGGCGTGGTGGACGTGATCGCCTTCAAGGTGGCGGACGGCAAGCACCTGCGCCCTGCCCTGGCCGAGGTGGAGGGGTGGATGCGCGTGCGCAAGCGGCTGCGCCCCGCCGACCCTGACGAGTTCGACGTCACCACATCCGAGCGCGCCCTGAAGGCGTGGGGAAAGGTGGCGCGGGTGATGATGGTGGCGGTGCCGGGGCTGATCGGCATCTCGCTCGTCGTGGGCGCCATGGTGATCCTCAACATCATGCTGGTGACCGTTTCCGAGCGCACCTACGAGATCGGGCTGCGCAAGGCGCTGGGCGCCCGCAGCCAGGACATCCTCTTCCAGTTCCTGGTGGAGTCCGCCACCCTTTCGGGGATGGGCGGGCTGCTGGGGGTGGGAGCGGGGTTCGCGCTGGCCGCGCTGGTCAGCTTCTTCTCGCCGCTCCCCGCGCAGGTGGCGCCGTGGTCGGTCGCGCTGGGGCTCTTTCTGGGGATCGGCGTGGGGGTGGTGGCGGGGGTGTACCCGGCCAGCCGCGCCGCGCGCCTGGACCCCGTCGTCGCGCTGGGGCACGAATGAACGTCTCCATGGGATTTTCCGCCGCGCTCCACGGAGTGCAGATCGCCTTCGACGCGCTGCGCGGCAACAAGGTGCGCGCGCTGCTCACCACCGCCGGCATGGTGATCGGCGTGGGGACGGTCATGGCCGTGGCCTCCGTCATCACCGGCGTGCGCGGCGTGGTGACGGAGGACCTGGTGTCCATCGGTCCCGACAACTTCGTCGTCGAGCGCTTCGACATGGCCGAGGTGAGCCTGGCCTCCATGGGCGAAGGGCGCTCCCCCTGGGCCGGCACCTCGCCGCTGACGATGCGCGAGGTGCAGCAGATCGCCGCGCTGCCGTCGGTGCAGACCGCCATCCCCTCCGTCTCCGCCACCGCGAACCTCCGCGTGGGGCGCACCACGGTGACGGGGCTGGACGTGGAGGGTACCGGCGCGCAGTGGGCGGAGTACCGCGCGGGTACCTTTGTGTGGGGGCGCAACTTCCTCCCCTCCGAGGTGGAGCGCTCCGCGCGCGTGGTGGTGCTCTCGGAGGCGCTGGCGCTGGAGGTGTTCGGCCGCGCCGTGCCCGCGACGGACGCGGTGTGGCTGGCGGGCGTGCCCTTTCGCGTGGTGGGTGTCTACCGCGAGCGCGGCAACGCCTTCGCGGACGAGACGGACCAGTGGCTGACCGCCCCGTACACCGCCGCGGTCAAGCACCTGGAGGCGGACCAGGGGTGGATGGAGATGACGGTGGTCCCCGCCGCGGGGGTGCGCCGGGCGCGCGCCATGAACGACGTGACCGCCTCGCTGCGCGCGTCGCGCGGCCTGCGCCCCATGGACCGCAACACCTTCACCCTCACCGAGCAGGAGGGGGTGCAGGAGATGTTCGACGACACCACGCGGATGTTCTTCGTGGTGATGCTCCTCCTGTCATCGATCGGGCTGATGGTGGGCGGGGTGGGGGTGGTGGCGATCATGATGATCTCGGTCACGGAGCGCACCCGCGAGATCGGGGTGCGCAAAGCGCTGGGCGCCACCCGCCGCGCCATCCTGTGGCAGTTCCTGGTGGAGACGGTGACGGTGACGGTGGTGGGGGGCGCGGCGGGGATCGTGCTCGCGGGCGGCGGTGCGCTCCTGCTGGCGCGCTTCACACCGGTGCCCGCCGCGGTGCCGCTCTGGTCGGTGGTCGCGGGGCTGACGGTGTGCGCCGGCTGCGGGCTGGTCTTCGGCATCGTCCCCGCCAACCGCGCCGCGCGGCTGGATCCCGTGGCGGCGCTACGGTACGAGTGAGGGGCTGAGTCCGGCGGTTGAAACCGCTGCAACAACCGCGGGAAACCTGCCTTCGCAGGTTGCGCGGGCGGGATCGCGGCGGGGATGCCAGCATTTTGGTCCGGCGGCTGGTCGCCGGGGGCTGAAGCCCCCGGCTGGAACCACGCGAAGACGGCTGAAGCCGTCTGGAGATGCGCGGCGTCCACCCATTTTTTTGTCATCCTGAGCGACGCGCGGCTCCGGCCTCGCCCATTCCGTGACTTGTGGCGCGGAGCGAAGGATCTACTGCGCGTGCCAAGGGGCTCGTGGTCGCGCGCCGTCCTCTTGCCGCGCCGGCTAGATCCTTCGTTCGCCGCAGCGTGGGCGGCGTGGCGGAGTTTTGTGCAGGCGGCTCGCTCAGGATGACAAACCAGGGGGTGAACCGGAGTCCGCGCAGGCGGACTTTGTGTTTTTCCAGCGGCGAATTTATCCGGTCTGGACCGGGATCTCGCCCGCGAGTCCGCGCAGGCGGACTTTGTGCTTTTGTTGCAGCGAGTTCACTCGCCCGGCTTCCCCACCCGCCGCAGGAACACGATCACCACCGGAAGCGCGGCGGCCACGGCAAGGGCGCCGATCCACCACATCCCGCGCAGCTCGTCGAGGGAAAAGGCGGCGGCGTCCACCGGCCCCGCGTCGGAGTCGCCGGCGCCGACGAGGGTGCCGAGGGCGTTGTACAGCGCATGGCACGCCACCGGGACGATCAGGGTGCGCGTGCGGAAGCGGATGGTGGCGAGCACCACCCCGAACGCGAACGATCCCAGCAGGTCGGCGGGGTGCAGCACGGCGAACAGCGCGGCCGTCGCCAGCACCGCCGCCGTGCGCCCCCAGCGGCGCGACCAGTCGCGCAGCAGGACGCCGCGGAACGCGAGCTCCTCCACCACCGGCGCCAGCGCCACCGCGGTCAGCACCTCCAGCACGCCGACCAGCGGAATGGCGGCGGGCTGCAGCGGGTCGTCGGCCATCCACCCGCCCAGCCGCTCCGGCACCGCCCACGACACCGCCACCAGCTGCAGCCAGATCAGCCCCACAGAGAGCACGAAGAGCGGAATCGCCATCGCGACGTGCGTCCAGGCGCGGGGCTCGCGCGGGCGGCGGAGGAAGCGGCGGAGCCCACCGCCCTGCCGCCGGGCGAGGCGGGTGATCCAGAACCCCCATCCCAGGTACCACAGCGCCTGGGCGCCCTCGCTCCACGGGACGCCGGCATGGATCCCCCTGGCGCCCTCCGCGCCCGCCAGTAGCGCGACCAGCGCCAGCAGCGGCCACCCCAGCGCATCGCGGATGCGCAGGCGCACGGGCGGCGCGGTGGCGTCCATGGCGGGCAGGGGCTGGGGCGGCAGGGCGTTGTGCACCGGCTGAAGCTACGCCGCCACCCCGGGCGCTGCAATGAACGCGGAGCGGCCTCGCCGAGCCCTGCAGAGCGCGCTATTCGTCCGGGCCAGGCCGGGGGAGGTAGGGTGGCGGGAGCAGCGTTTCTGGTGCGTCGTTTAGTCGCCTTGCGCTGGCGGGGGGCGGCGCTCCCGGGCGCGATCGCGGCTTTGCCGTGATCCAGGCTGCTCCTCAGCATCTCCACCGAAGAGTCGCCCGACAGGGCATCCGCCTCCTCGATGAGCCCCTCGCCCACCACGATGGCGTCGAAAAGCTCGCTCAGTTCAATGAGGCCGTAGCTGTATCGCCGTGCCGCATCTTCCAGGACCCGCCACGCCCTCCCGAACTTCATGTACTCACGGCGCGGGTTCCACAGCGTCATGGCGGCGATGGCGAAGCCGGTGACGATGGTGGCGCCCTTCGTCCAGATGCCCGGCAGGCCGGCGAGCGCCACCAGCGAGCCGAGGATGCCGAGCAGCCCCAGGAGGTTGTGCGCCGTCGTCCCCATGATCTGGCGCCCACGCTTCCAGCTCGTGAGCCGCGCCTGGACCTCCGCTGGAATCTCGCGAACCGGCTCTTCGTTCGACATCGGATGCTCCGCGGCCCCGGGTGCGGGCGGCGCACGCTGGTGAGTGGTCGAAGCCGCCGCTGCGCCGTTTGGTGCCAGGCGAGCAGGCCGCGGATGCTCGACAGCTTTGGTCGGTCTCGGGGCCGGGGATTACCAGCCTGCGTCTTGCGGATGGCTCTGCATCGGACTTCCACACCGGGCGCATCAGGAGATTTCGTGGAGCTGACCCAGAGCGCGGCGCGGGCGCTGATGGTGGCCGCGCAGGGGCTGGATCGGCGGGCGCGGCGCAGGGCAGGGAAGATGGACGTGCTGGCCGCGATCCGGCGCATGGGGGTGCTGCAGATCGACACCATCTCGGTGGTGGCGCGCAGCCCGTACCTGGTGCTGTGGAGCCGGCTGGGCGCGTACGAGCCGCGCTGGCTGGATGATCTGCTGACCGAGGGAGCCCTGTTCGAGTACTGGGCCCACGAGGCGTGCTTCATCCCCGTGGAGGACTTCGCGCTCTTTCGCCACCGAATGCTCGATCCCGCGGCGATGGGGTGGAAGTACCGCGCCGAGTTCATCCGCAAGAACCGCGAGACGGTCGACCGCCTGCTGTCGACAGTGCGCGAGCGCGGCCCCGTCCGCTCGGCCGACTTCGAGCGGCGCGACGGCAAGGGCGGCGGATGGTGGGAGTGGAAGCCCGAGAAGCGGATGCTCGAAAGCCTCTTCACCGCCGGCGAGCTGATGATCGCCCGGCGCGACAACTTCCACCGCGTGTACGACGTGCGCGAGCGCGTCCTCCCGTCGTGGAGCGACGACCAGCTCCCCTCGCAGGAAGTGGTGGCGCGCGAGCTGGCGCTCAAGGCCGTCCGCGCGCTGGGCGTGGCGAAGGCGAAGTGGGTCGCCGACTACTTTCGCACCTCCAAGCGCGCCACCCCGCCCATCCCCGCGCGCCTGGCCGACGAGGGCGTCCTGCTGCCCGTGCGGGTGGAGGGGTGGAAGGAGCCGGGCTACATCCACCCCGACCACCACGACCTGGCCCTGCGCGCCGCGGCGGGGGAGATCCGCCCCACCCTCACCACCCTCCTCTCCCCCTTCGACCCGCTGGTGTGGGACCGCGCGCGCGCCGCGGAGCTGTTCGGGTTCGACTACCGCCTGGAGTGCTACACCCCCGCGCCCAAGCGGCGCTGGGGGTACTTCGTGCTTCCCATCCTGCGCCGCGGCGCGCTCGTGGGCCGCCTCGACGCAAAGGCCCACCG
>DASWNZ010000054.1:0-7890 GCA_036398975.1 Longimicrobium sp. | reverse complement strand
GGGCTGCTGGGTCCCGCGGGCGTGGTGCACTGGCCCGCGAAGTACGGCGTGTGGGCGGACGAGATGGAAGCAGCCATGATCCCGCCGCTCTTCGACCACGTCTGGGCGTGCGCGGTGGTGCACGCCGGGCGCCCGCATCGGCTGGAGCGCCGCTACGCGCGGGTGGACAACGCGCGCATGGCCGCCTGGCTCGCCGGGCGCTGCGAGCGCGCGGGGGTGCGGACGATCGACGGCACGGCGGCGGGGATCGGCGTGCGCAGCTCGGCGACGGCGGTCCGGCTCCGGGAAGGTGGGACGGTGGAGGCGCGAATCGTCGTGGACGCCACCGGCCACCGGCCCGCGCTCGTTCCGCGCCAGGAGCGCCCCGCGCAGGCGTACCAGACGGCCGTCGGGTTCACGGTCGAGGCCGACGCGCACCCCTTTGCATCGGATGAAGCGGTGCTGATGGACTGGCGCGACGACCATCTGCCCGCCGAGGAGCGGGGCGGCTTCCCCACCTTTCTGTACGCCTTCCCGCTCGGTGACGGACGCATCTTCGTGGAGGAGACGGCGCTGGCGGCCCGCCCCGCGCTCCCGCTGGCGCTGCTTGAAGCGCGCCTCACGCGGCGGCTCGACGGCCTGGGCGTACGCGTGCGGCGCGTGGTGGATCGCGAGGAGGTGTGGATCCCGATGGGCGGCGCCCTGCCGAGCATGCATGCGCGGGTGGTGGGCTTCGGCGCGGCAGGCGGCTTCGTGCACCCGGCGACCGGCTACTCGCTCGCCCGCTCCTTCGCTGCCGCACCGGTGCTGGCGGATGCGGTCGCAGCCTCGCTTGGCACGCCCGGCGCCACCCCGGAGTCCGCGACGGCGGCGGCGTGGGACGCGATCTGGCCCGCGGACCGGCGGCGGCGCTTCGCCCTTTTCCGCTTCGGAATGGAGCAGCTCGTGAGGATGAACGGCACCGCGGCGCGCGAGTTCTTTGACACCTTTTTCGCTCTCCCGGACGCGGACTGGCGCGGCTACCTGGGCGACACGCTGACGGCGCGAGAGGTGAGCGGGGTGATGGCGCGCCTCTTCACCCACGCCACCGGCGGCACGCGCCGCCGCCTCGCGCTCGGAACGCTGGGGCCGGGCGGGCGCGAGCTGGCCGCGTCGCTCCTGCAGACCGCGGTGAGGGCGGGATGATGCACCGGAAAACCAGAGGAGCCGCATGAGCGCCCGCGCCATACTGGAGCGCCCCGCGCGCCGACCCCGCCCCCTCCCGCTGAGCCGCGCGCTCAGCTCGGACGACGGGCTGGCGGAGGTGGAGCAGATGATGCTCGACCTGGCGGGCGATCCGCGCACGGACCTCGCGGCGCTCATGGTGAGCGAGCACCTGGCGACAGGGGGCAAACGCCTGCGCGCGCGGCTGGCGCTTGCGGCGCTGGAGGTGCTGGGCGGCGAGCGCGGCCGGGGCGCGGGATGGGCCGCCGCGTGCGAGCTCCTGCACAACGCGACCCTCATCCACGACGACCTGCAGGACGGCGACACCACACGCCGGGGCCGCCCCACCACGTGGCAGCGCTTCGGCGCGGCGCAGGCGGTCAACGCGGGCGACCTCCTCCTGATGCTCCCCTTCCTGGCGGTGGAGCGCATCCCCGCCCCGGCCGAGCACCGCCTGGCGCTGACCACGGCGGTCGCGCGCCACGCCACCGTCACCGCGCGCGGCCAGACGGCCGAGATCGCCCTCGCCACCGCCGCGGACATCGGCTGGGATGCGTACCGCGCCGCCGTCGAGGGGAAGACCGGCGCCCTCTTTCAGCTTCCGGTGGAGGGCGCCGCGATCCTTGCCGGCCACACGCCGGACGAGGCGCGCGCCCTGGCCGCCGGATTCCGCGGCCTTGGCGTGCTCTTTCAGCTGCAGGACGACGTGCTGGACCTCTACGGAGAAAAGGGCCGCGGCGCCCCCGGCAGCGACCTGCGCGAGGGGAAGGTGAGCGCGCTCGTCGTGGAGCACGTCGCGCTACGCCCCGGCGACGCGCCCTGGCTGCGCACCCTCCTCGCCCTCCCACGCGACCTCACCCCCGACGAGGACGTGCGACGCGCCACCGAGCGCTTCCGTACTGCGGGCGCCCTGCGCGCGGTCCTGGGCCGAATCCGCCACGAGGCGCTCGCCGTCGTCTCCGCCCCCGGCCTCAAGCGAGCGCCCGCGCTCCGCGACCTGGCGTGGGAGCTCGCGCGCGTCGCGCTGGAGCCCATCGCCCACCTGGATGCAACGGGATGATGCGCCAACTGCGTGGCTCACACAGAGACACAGAGGCACAGAGAGAAAAGCAAGGAGATTTTCTCTGTGGCTTTCTGTTCCTTCTGTGTCCTCTGTGTGAGGCTTTTGCTGTATGAGCGATCCGGCTGTCGTCATCGGATCGGGCTTCGGGGGCCTCGCCGCGGCAATCAGGCTGCGCGCGCGTGGCCATCGAGTGGTGCTGCTGGAGGCAATGGACCAGCCCGGCGGGCGCGCGGCCGTCTTCCGCCGCGACGGCTTCACCTTCGACGCCGGCCCCACCGTCATCACCGCGCCCTACCTGCTCCACGAGCTGTTCGAGCTGGCGGGGCGCGACTCGCGCGACTACTTCGAGCTGGTCCCCGTCGACCCGTTCTACCGCGTCGAGTTTCCGGACGGCTCGCGCTTCGACTACGTGGGCGACGAGGAGCGCCTCATCGCCCAGATCGCCGCACTCTCGCCGCAGGACGTGGACGGCTACCGCAGGCTGGCGGCGCACGCGGAAAAAATCTTCGACGTAGGGTACACGCAGCTCTCGGACGTGCCGTTCGGGCGCGCGGCGGACATGCTGCGCGTCCTTCCCGCCATGCTCCGCCTGGGCAACCATCGCTCGGTCTACGACCAGGCGGCGAAGTACATCAAGGACGAGCGGCTGCGGCAGGTCTTCACCTTCGAGCCGCTCCTGGTGGGAGGCAACCCGTTCCGCATCACCTCCATCTACCTGCTGATCCACTGGCTGGAGCGGAAGTGGGGCGTCTGGTTCGCAAAGGGCGGCACCACCTCCATCGTGCACGGGCTGGTGAAGCTGCTGGATGAAATGGGAGTGGAGATGCACTTCGGGACACCGGCCGAGCGGATCGAGACGCGCGACGGGCGGGCGGTGGCGGTGCACGCCGGCGGGCGCAGGATCCCGGCCTCGATGGTCGTCGCCAACGCCGATCCCACGCAGGTGTACGGGTCTCTGCTGGCGCCTGAGGAGCGCAACTGGCGCACGCGCGCGGCGCTGAAGACGCGGCAGTACTCGATGGGGCTCTTCGTGGGCTACTTCGGCACGAAGAAGCAGTATCCCGAGCTGGCGCACCACACCATCCTGATGGGACCGCGCTACAAGGGCCTCCTCGACGACATCTTCGATCGCAAGGTGCTCGCAAAGGACTTCTCGCTCTACCTGCACGCCCCCACGCGTACCGATCCGTCGCTGGCGCCCCCGGGGTGCGAGACGTTCTACGTCCTCTCCCCCGTCCCCAACCTGCAGAGTGGGATCGATTGGGAGGAGGCGGGGCCCGAGTACTTCGAGCGCATCCTGGCGCACCTGGAGCGCACCCTTCTGCCAGGGCTGCGCGAATCGCTGGTGACGTCGTTCCACCTGACGCCGACGTACTTCCGCGACACGCTACGCTCCACGCACGGCGCGGGGTTCGGCATCGAGCCGCGGCTGACGCAGTCGGCGTACTTCCGCTACCACAATCAGTCGCCGCACGTAGGCGGGCTCTACTTCGTCGGCGCGGGCACGCATCCAGGCGCGGGAGTCCCTGGCGTGCTTTCTACGGCCAAGGTGCTGGAGCGCATCATGCCCTCGCCGGCTCATCCCCTTCCCCTCCCCGCGGCGCCCGCGCGCGCCGCCGCCTTCGCGTGAACGCGCAGCTGCTGGCCGAGAGCCACGACGTCTTTCGGCGAAAGGCGCGCACCTTCTGGTGGGCGAGCCGCCTGCTGCCGCGTACGGCGCGCGACGACGCGGCCACCGTGTACGCGTTCTGTCGCATGGTGGACGACATGGGGGACGAAGCCGACGATCCTTTGGACGCCGAGCTTGCGCTGGAGGCTTTGTCCAATGAAGTTGCAGGACGCACACAGCCACGTCCGATCGTAGCAGAGCTCCGCGCCGCCGCCGAGCGCCTGGGCCTGCCCATGGAAGCCGCCGCCGAGCTGATTGCCGGCGTTCGCGGCGACCTGGGGGTCGTGCGGATGGCGGACGACGCGGAGCTGGTGCGTTACTGCTACCGCGTTGCCTCCACCGTCGGGCTCATGATGTGCGGTGTGCTCGGCGTCCGCTGCCGCGAGGCCCTTCCCCACGCCATCGACCTGGGGATCGCCATGCAGCTCACCAACATCTGCCGAGACGTGGCGGAGGACGCGGAGCGCGGGCGCGTGTACCTCCCCGCCGAGCGCCTGCGCGCCGCGGGGATCGATCCGGAAGAGGTGGTGCGCGGGGAGGCGGATCCGGAGCGGCTCGTGATTGTGGTCCGAAGTGTGCTGGCGGTCGCGGACCGCTATTACCGGAGCGCGGACGGCGGGATGCGCGACATCCCCTGGCGCTTCCGTCCGGCGATTCTGGTCGCGAGCCGCACCTATCGCGCCATCGGCGTAAAGCTTCGCGCGCGCGCGCCGGGGACGGCGGGGCGCGCGGTGGTGCCCTGGCCGGAGAAGCTGGCGTGGAGCGCGACGGCGGTGGCCGCGTCGCTGCGGCCCGCGATCCTGGGGATTACGCCACGCTGGGCGCACGACCGTGCTCTCCACCAGGCCCTGCGGGGGCTGCCGGGAGCGAATGCATGAGTTGAACGTATCCGTCGGGCTCGGGAGGGTCCAACACCGATGACGTACCGGATCAAACGGGTGGCGCACCTCACCGGGATCAATCCGGCAACGCTTCGCGCCTGGGAGCGGCGCTACCAGCTCCTCACCCCCCGCCGCTCCCCCGCCGGGTACCGGCTGTACACCGACGAGGACGTTGCCATCCTGGCGCGAATCAAGCGCCTGATCGACGAAGGCCTCTCCATCGGGGAGGCGCTGGAGCGGGTGCGGCAGACCTCCGTCCCCCTCTCCCCGCACGCCGACGCCGCCCTGCTGGAGGCGGTGCGCGACGAGATCGCGGCCGCGCTCCTCTCCATGGACCGCCCCCGCGCGCAGGCCGCGTGGGAGCGCCTCTCCTCCATCCCCTCGCTGCGCCGGGTGGACGAGGTGCTGATGCCCGTGCTGCGCCTGGTGGGCGAGCGCTGGGCGTGCGGCGAGATCGGCGTGGCTGACGAGCACTACGCCACCGCCTTCGCGCGCGAGAAGCTGGCCGCCATCTTCGGCGAGCTGGAGGGCGGCATCGCGGGCGGGCCGCTCGCCGTGTGCGCCGGCCTCCCCGGCGAGTACCACGAGCTGGGGCTGATGGGCGCCGCGCTGCACCTGCTGGACGCGGGGTGGCGCGTGATCTACCTGGGCCTCGCCGTGCCGCTGGAAGAGATCGGCCGCGTGGCGGGGGAGCGTCGCGCCACCATGGTGTGCACCTCGGTGATGCGCCCCATGAGCCCGGAGGAGTTCGCCGTCCTCGCCGCCGACCTGCGCCGCGTGCTGCCGGACGGCACCGAGATCGTGATCGGCGGCAGCGGCATCCCCGAGAGCTCTGACCCTCCGCCCGAGCGCGTGCGCGTCGTCGCCGAGCTGCGCGACCTGCTGGCGGCGGCGTGAAAAGGGGCGGGCACCTCGCGGTGCCCGCCCCTCCTCGCTGTTCCGTCAGGCGTTCATCGCCTCGGCGGGCTGCTCGGCGCGCTGGTCGCCGGTGTTCTGCATCCCGCCCAGCTGGATGCGGCGCCGGCGCACCCGCTCGCTCTTGGGGATGGCGACCGTGAGGACGCCATCCTGGAAGTCGGCCTGGATCTGCTCCGGGTCCACGTCGCGCGGCAGGACGAAGGAGCGGGTGAAGGTCCCGTACCGGCGCTCGGCCAGGTGGAAGCGGCTGGGCTCGCCCTCGATGCGCTCCTCGCGCTTCTCGCCGCGGATGGTGAGGACGTTGTTCTCTACGTCCACCTCGATGTTGTCCCTCGTCAGCCCGGGCATCTCGGACACCACGCGGATCTCGCGCTCCGTCTCGATCACGTCGGTGTCGGGCGCGCGCATCAGACTGCCGCCGTTCCCGTTGCGGTGCCCGTTGCCGCCGAACACGGTGCCGAAGAGCTGGTCGATGGGGTCGCTGTAGCGCGTCGGATAGAGTGCCATGGTCGCCTCCTCTTCTGTTCTTCCCCCGGTTGAACATGATGTCTCCCGCGGCTCCCCCGCGGTTGGCCTCGCGTTGAGCAACCCGCGGGCCCATCCGAATCGTTCAAAATGGCAAACTCCCGGCACTTCCCGGCAGGTTCAACTGCAATGCTGGCAGGAGGATGGGTGCCTGGGCGCGAAGTGGGCGGGGAGCGCTCCGAATGGCGGCGAGGAGCGGTGGAAGGGCGTTGGGGACAGCGGGTGGACGGGTTTGGGGACGGGGGTTGAGCGGGGCCGGCGGAGGCGCGAGACTAGGGCCCCCACCCCCCGACCCCCTCCCCCGCATGCGGGGGAGCGTGGGGGAGGGGGAGAACTTTCTCGCGCGCGGAGGCTGGTATGTGGAAGCGGATGAGGGCAGCGTCGAGCGGCGTACAGGGAGCAGCGCGGCGCATGCGCTGCGCGCCGACGAGGGCGGAGGCGGTGCTGTGGGAGGTGCTGCGCGAGCGGAAGCTGTGCGGAGTACGGTTTCGGCGGCAGCACGCGATCGACCGCTTCGTGCTCGACTTCTATTCCACCGCGCACAAGCTGGCGATCGAAGTAGACGGGGAGATTCACGACGAGCAGCAGGAACAGGACGCGGTGCGGACGGAGCACCTGGAGGCGCGCGGAATCCGCGTGCTCCGCTTCCGCAACGAAGAAGTACTGCATGCCCTCCCCATGGTCCTCTCCAGCATCCGCGACGCGATCGAGGCAGGCCACACTGGAGAACGTTAGTTCTCCCCCTCCCCCCACGCTCCCCCGCGTGCGGGGGAGGGGGCCGGGGGGTGGGGGCCACCCGGCACAGATCGTGAAGTACCGCCCCGCCCCAGCGCGGGCGCGTCCCGCGGCAGGCAACACGGCTTCACGGAGGGACATCATGGCCGGCAAGCGACCTGACCAGTACCGGATCGATCCGCGCGAAGGCGGCGCCACGGACTACAAGAACCTCCCCCAGAGCGGGCAGGGCAACTCGGATCTGGACGATACCATCGCGCTGGACCAGCAGCGGATGGCCCAGTCGGAGCACCAGATGGAGGCGGAGGCGGGGCCCGCCTTCGTGGGCAAGCCCGCGCCCTCGGTGCACGCCCGCGCCGGCACGCCGGTGGACATCGACGGCAACCCGCTGGACGAGGGCGGCACATCCAACGCGCAGGACGAGGGGCGCGAGCGCGAGGCTCGCGGCAACACCGACCCGCGCGAAGAAGGGGTGGGAGCGTGAGCGAGACGGGGAACGCCGGGGCCGACGGGGCCGGGCCCTCGCGCGCCAGCCAGCCCGGCCCGCGCAAGGAGGTGGGGAACGCCGCGAGCTCGCAGCTCCACCCGCCGCACGTGGACGTCAACGCGACCGACGCGGCCGCGCAGGAGTCCAACACCTCGCCCGTCGACGTCCCGGTGCTCCCCGCCAACGCGCACGGCACCGACCACGGCGGCACCACCACCGGCACCCAGGACGACGAAAGCATGTACGGCGGCCGCCCCGGCGAGGACAAGGACCGCAAGCCGACCGACATGCCCTGACCTTCAGCGGGTTCACGCGAACGAACGGAGGCACGGAGATCATCTCTCCGTGCCTCCTCTTTTGCGCCCCCCACCCCAGCGCGCGATCCCGCTCACGGGCATAGACCCACGCCTACGCCCCTCCCCCAGGCAGT
>DASWNZ010000053.1:0-17867 GCA_036398975.1 Longimicrobium sp. | reverse complement strand
CCGCTGGCGGTCGGAAAGCTGGCGGAGGACGGCGGCCCGCTCGCGGAGATCGCGGCGCGGCACGGTGCGCGCCCGTCGCAGGTCGCGCTCGCGTGGCTGCTGCGGCGGACGCCCGTCATGCTCCCCATCCCCGGCACCTCCCGGGTCAAGCACCTGGAGGAGAACGTCGCCGGAGCCGGCATCGAGCTGTCCGACGAGGACTTCGCGAGCCTGGCATCCTGAAAAAACCCTCACACCGAGAACACGGAGGGGAACGGCAAGCCACGGAGGACCTTCTTCTGTTCTTGCCGTTTCCTCTGTGTCTCTGTGTGAGGCTGTTGGGCAGGGGAGTGGCACGTGAGGGGCGGACGATGTAGTTTTGGGGCGCTCCTCACCCCCTCCCGAAGTCCCCTCCGCATGGATCCCCGCACTTCCTCCAACGCACCCCCGTCCGCGGGGCATTCGCCGCTCGTGTCCGTGGAATGGGACGCGGAAGGGCGGGTGACGCGCTGGCCCGCCGAGGCCGAGGCGCTCTTCGGGTGGCGCGCGGACGAGGTGCTGGGGAAGCGCTCCGCCGACTGGCCCTTCGTGCACCCCGAGGACCGCGCCGCCGTCCGCGAGCGCACCCTGGAGATGGTGCGCGGGACGGCGCGCCAGACGCTTTCCATCAACCGCAACGTCACCAGCGACGGGCGCATCCTGCACTGCGAGTGGTACAACACCGCCGTGGTGGATGCGTCCGGCGAGCTGGTCGCGCAGCTCTCGCTGGTGCTGGACGTCACCGCGCGCGAGCGTGCCTTCGCCGAGATGCAGGAGGCCCGCGCCGCCGCCGAGCGCGCTGCCGAGCGCACCCGCGGCCTGCAGTGGGTGACCGCCGCGCTCTCCGAGGCGCTGACCCCCGCGGAGGTGACGCGCGTCGTGATGGAGCAGGGGATCGCGCTCCTGGGCGCGGCGGCCGGCGTGGTGGTGCTGCTGGACGAGGAAGGCGAGCGGCTGGAGCTGGTGGAGCACCGCGGATATCCCGCGCAGATGATCGAGGGGTGGCGCAGCTTCCCCGTCACCGTGCGCGTGCCGCTGTCGGACGCCGCGCGAACCGGGGAGCCGGTCGCGCTGCGCTCCAGGGCGGAGCGCGCGCGCCTCTATCCCGCGCTCGCGGACCTGCCGACTCCGTACCCGGCCATCCTCTCCGTTCCCCTTTCCGTCGAGGGGGAGGTGCTGGGCTCGCTGGGGCTCAGCTTCACCTCCGAGCGCGAGTTCGGGGACGAGGAAGTCGACCTCGCGATGGCGCTCGCGCGGCAGTGCGCCCAGGCCGTGCGCCGCGCCACGCTCTATCAGCGCGAGCGCGAGGCCCGGCGCGAGGTGGAATCGCTGGGCGAGCGGCTGCACCTCGCGCTCGATTCCGCGAACATCGGGACGTGGGACTTCGACCCCGTCTCCGGCGAGCTGAGCTGGGACCGGCGGTGCAGGGAGATCTTTGGCGTGGGGCGCCGCGGCCGCGTGGACTACCCCTCATTCCTCGCCGCCATCCACCCCGAAGACCGCGCGGTGACGGACTCGGAGGTGCAGCGGGCGCTGGACCCGGCCGGGACGGGCGAGTACATCGTGGAGTACCGCATCCGCGGCGGCGAGGGCGCGGTCCGCTGGGCACTGGCCCGAGGGCGCGCCTTCTTCGAGGGCGAGGGAGAGGCGCGCCGCGCCACCCGCTTCATCGGCACCATCCTGGACGTCACCGAGCGCGTGCGCGCCCGCCGCCGCACGGAACTGCTCGCCGACGCGGGGACCGCGCTCGCCGTTTCGACCGATGCGGAGGGGGTGCTGCGCGCGCTGGCCCGCATCGCGGCGACGCGGCTGGCGGCGGCGTGCGCCGTCTTCCTGGCGAGCCCGGACTGCGCGCCCGAGCAGGTGGAGGCCGCGGTGCGCGAGGATGGCGAGGTGCGCTTCCTCGGCCGTCGGGCGCCGTCGCTGCTGCCGGCGGGGCACCCGGTGGCGCGCGTCCTCCTCACCGGCCAGGCCGAGCTCGTCCCCGGCGGCGGGCTGCTGGCGGGGCTCTTTGGCGCGGGCGAATGGGGGCGCGGCGCGGTGGTGCCGATGCGCGTGGACGGGCGCATCATCGGCGCCATCGTGCTGGCGGGCGGGACGGAGGAAGGGTGGGGCAGCGAGGAGGTGGCGATGGCCGAGGAGCTGGCCCGCCGCGCCGCGCTGGCCGTGGAGCGGGCGCGCCTGTACGAGCGAGCCCTCGCCGCCAACGTCGCCAAGAGCCAGTTCCTGGCCACGATGAGCCACGAGATCCGCACCCCCATCAACGCCATCATCGGCTACGCGGAGCTGCTGGAGATCGGCATCGCGGGGCCGCTCACCGAGGGGCAGGCGGGGTACCTGGAGCGCGTGCGCTACAGCAGCCGCCACCTGCTGGGGCTGATCAACGACATCCTCGACCTCGCCAAGGTGGAGGCGGGGGAGATGCGCTTCGCCCGCGAGCGGGTGCCCGCGGAGGAGGCGGCCGCATCGGTGGTGGCGATGATCCTTCCGCAGGCCGAGGCCAAGGGGGTGCGGCTGGCGGCGGAGGTGTGCCAGGCCGGCGCCGAGCTGCTGGGCGACGGCGACCGCATCCGCCAGGTGCTCCTCAACCTCGTCTCCAACGCGGTCAAGTTCACGCACGCGGGCGGGCGCGTGACCGTGCGCTCCGGCACCTCCTCCGCCCCGCCGCCGGGGACGCCGCTCCCCGGCACCGGGCCGTGGGGCTTCGTGGAGGTGGCGGACACGGGGATCGGCATCCCGGGGGAGCAGCTCGCGCGCATCTTCGACCCCTTTACGCAGGTGGACGGCACCCACACGCGGCAGCAGGGCGGCACCGGGCTAGGGCTGGCGATCTCGCGCACCTTTGCGCGGCGCATGGGCGGCGAGGTCTCCGTGTGGAGCATGCCGGGCGAGGGCTCCGTCTTCACCCTCTGGCTCCCCGCCGCCGAGCTGCCCGCGGTCGAGGCGCCCGCCGCCGCCGCCGTCCCCAGCGAGGTGCCGGGGCTGGCCAGCGTGGGCCGCGTGCTGGAGGAGCGGGTGGAGGAGGTGCTCGCCGCCTGGACGCAGCGCATCGGCCGCGACCCCGCGCTTCCCCACGCGCGCGGCGTGGAGTGGGTGCAGCTCGAGGATCACGCCGCCACCTTCCTGGTGGAGGTGGCGCGCGCCCTCATGGCGCTCGACGCCGGCGCCGGCGAGCCGTCGCTGCTGCGCGACGGCGAGAGCATCATCCGCACGGTGGCGCGGCTGCACGGCGCCCAGCGCGCGCGCCTCGGCTTCACGGCGGCCGAGGTGCGGCTGGAGTACGATCTGCTCTTCGAGGAGGCGGAGCGCGTCCTGCGCCGCCACGTCTCCGCCTTGACCGACGCGGACCCCGGCCCGGCGCTCGAGGTGGTGCGCGGGGTGATCGACCGTGCGGCCGAGCTGGCGGTGGAGGGGCACGCCGTCCCGCACGAGATCGTCGCGGCGATCGCGGAGGCGGACCGCGTGATCGGCCGCACGCGCCAGACGGTGCGCCGCCTGCACGGGCGTGTGGAACCGCGGCGGCGGGCGGACGGGGGCGAGGGGCGCTAGCGGCCCCGTGCCCGGCGGGTGCATATTGGACGCTCACCCGCGCTCCGGACGACCATGGCCTACAGAGAGTTCACCGATCCGGCCGGCGTCGTGTGGCGCGCGTGGGACACGTATCCCAGCTCCGCGTCCAACGTGCGCTCGGTGTACGCGGCGGGGTGGCTCGGCTTCGAGAGCCCCACTGAGCGCCGCCGCCTGCACCCCGTTCCCGACGGCTGGGCGGAGGCGGAGGACGACACGCTGTGCGCCTGGCTGCGCGCCGCCGTCCCCGTCAAGGCGCGGCAGACGGAGGAGTACCTCAACCAGGTGCGCGGCGGCGCCTCCCCGTCCGAAGCTCCCGCCGAGGCCCCGACCACCGACGAGTCCCAGAACGCCCAGACCCGCACCGCCCTCATGGACGCCACCCGCGCCGTGGTGGAGCGCGCGCGCTCGGTGATCCGGGTGGTGTCGAACACCCTGGGGCACCCGGACGACGACAAGGGCGGGGGGTGAGGGGCTAGGGCTGAAGATTGGTCCGCGGAGAGCCGGGGGCTAAAGCCCCCGGCTGGAACTACGCGAAGGCGGCTGAAGCCGGCTAGAGGAAGGAGATGTTTGACCCGGAGTCCGCGCAGGCGGACTTTGTGCTTCCGTTGCCGCGAGTTCACTCGCCCCCTACCCCTACCCCTTCCCCCACCCCCGCAGCGCGATCTCCTCGGCGCGGTCCAGGAGGCGGCCGAGGATGGCGAGGGCGGTGTCGACGCTGTCGGGGGTGCGGGCGGGGGCCTCGCGGCGCACGTGGGATTCCACGACCTCGCGGAGAAGGGCGAACTCGGCGCGCAGGGCGTCGGTGCCCCACTCCAGGCGGCGGCGCTGGTCGCCGTGGCGCTCGGAGATCAGGCGCTGGATGTCAGAGCCGTCGCGCATCAGGGCGGGCTCTCCGCCGCCCTCGTCCAGCGTGACGAGCGACTTGCCGATGTCCAGCAGAAAGGTGGAGATGTGGTCCTCGAGCTGCGCGCGGTCCAGGTCGCGCGCGCCGGGGATGCGCGGATCGTGGCGCAGGCGCTCGGCGAGCGACTGGACCAGCTCGTCGGCTCCCTCGGCCACGATGCGCCCCACCTCGCCCAGCCCGGCGACCTCGCCGGCGCGGTCCGGCCAGCGCAGCACGTCCGCGGGGATGTCGGAGACCGACTCGCGGGTGGCGGGGAGCCAGAGGGTGAAGCGCGAGCCCTCGCCCGGCGTGCTGGCGACGACCAGGTCGCCGCCCATCAGGCGGGCCAGGTGGCGGCTGATGGCGAGACCGAGCCCGGTGCCGCCGTGCGTGCGCGTGTAGCCTCCCTCCACCTGCGTGAACGGCTCGAAGACGCGCACCTGCTGGTCCTGCGCGATCCCCATCCCCGTGTCCGCCACCTCCATCAGCGTCCACGGGCCGGGGCCGTGCAGCCGCACCTCCTCCGGCGGCGCATGCACCACGCCGCAGCGGATGGTGACGCTCCCCCCCGCCTCCGTGAACTTGATGGCGTTGGAGAGGAGGTTGAGCAGGATCTGCCGCACCCGGTCCTCGTCGCCGACGAAGCGCACGTCGCGCCCGCACTCGGAGACGTCGGAGAGTGCGATCTGCTTGGCGGCGGCCTGCGGCTCCACCAGCTCCAGCGCGGCGCGCGCGGTGGCGCGAAGGGGCGAGGGGCGCGCCTCCAGCGTCATCTCCCCCGCCTCGACCTTGGAGAGGTCCAGCACGTCGTTGACCAGCCCCAGCAGGTGCTGGCTGCTCCGTTGGATGCGCTCCACCTGCTCGCGCTGGCCCGGCGTGAGCGGCCCTTTCAGCTCCATGTCCAGCAGGTCCGAGTACCCCAGGATGGCGTTGATGGGGGTGCGGATCTCGTGGCTCATGGTGGCCAGGAACTGGCTCTTGGCGCGGTTGGCGGCATCTGCCTCGGCGCGGGCGCGGCGTTCCTGCTGCAGGTACGTCTCGCGCGCCAGCTCGGCGCGGTGGCGGTCGGTGAGGTCGCCCGCCACGTCCACGAAGCCCAGCAGCTCCCCCCGCTCGTCGCGGATGGCGTTGATCACCACGTGCGCCCAGAAGCGCGTCCCATCCTTTTTGACCCGCCAGCCGTCCTCCTCGAAGCGCCCCTCGCTCGTCGCGATGCGCAGGTGCGTCGCGGCGTGCCCGGCCTCCTCCTCCGGATAGAAGATGGCGAGCGGCGAGCCGACCACCTCGGCGGCGGTGTAGCCCTTGATCCGCTCCGCGCCCTGGTTCCAGCTCGCCACGCGCCCCTCGGGGTCGAGCATGACGATGGCGTAGTCCTGCACCGAGTCCACCAGCAGGCGGAAGCGTCCCTCGCTCTCCTCCAGCGCCGCGCGCCGCCGCTCCGACTCGGTGTAGAGGATGACGCGGCGGAGCGCGATGGCGGCCAGATCGGCCAGCGTGCGCGCGCGGGTGATCTCGTCCTGGCGGAAGGGGGGATGCCCCGCCTCCTGTAGGAGGACGAGGGCGCCCAGCGCGTCCTGCTCCGAGATCAGCGGCACCACCAGCGCCGCGCACGCCCCGCACGACTCCTCGATGGCCGGCGCGATGGCGCGCGGCTCCTTGGTCACATCCGGGATCCACTCCGGCTCGTCGCGCTCCAGCACGTCCTCCGCCATCGAGCCGGCGTACGGCACCGAGATTCCGAGCGCGGGAAAGCCCTCGCCCGCGCCCGCAACCAGCTTGACGATCGTGCGATCGTCATCCACCCGCTCCACGAAGGCCGCGCGCGCCTGCGTCGCCGTGAGGGCGCCGTCCGCGATCCGCCGCAGCACCTCCTCCACTTCGAACGCCGTGGTGAGGCTGCGCGCGACTTCCGACAGCGCCGCCTCTTCGACGGCGCGGCGGCGGAGTTGGCCGCTCTGCATCTCCAGCAGCGACGCGCGCTCCTGGAGGAGGTGGTTGACGCCCTCCAGCTCGCCCGCCGCCACCTGCTGCGCCCGCGCGTGCCGCGCAAAGAGGACGCTGATGAGGAGCGCCAGCCCTGACGCCAGCAGACCGCCCCCGCCCAGCACCCACATCACGACGCTGCGCCGGCGCGTCTCCTCCTCCCGCTGCGCCCGCAGGATGCGCTCTTCCTCGGCGCGCATCTCGGCGACGATGCCGCGCACCTGGTCCATCAGCACCTTGCCGCGCCCGGTGCGCGTGAGCGCGAGCGCCGGCTCCATCCCGCGCTCCGCGCGCACGCGAATCAGCTCCGCCATGAACGCCATCTTCTGCGCGCCCACGCGGCGGAGCGCCGCGATCCGCCGCTGCTGCGAAGGTGTCTCGCTGGTCAGCTCGCGCAGCCTTTCGAGGTCGTGGTCGAAGCGCTGCGTCCCCGAGCGGTACGGCTCCAGGTAGCGCTCCTCGCCAGTGAGGAGGAAGCCGCGCTGCCCCGTCTCGGCGTCGCGCACGTCGGAAAGGGTGGTCTCCAGGCGGATGATGACTTCGTGCGTGCGCGTGACGGCCGCGGTGCTCGCGCGCGAGCGCTGCACGGCCTGGTACGTGAGCGCGCACAGCGCCAGCACCAGGAGCGCGGAGCCGTACGTGGCCAGGAGTCGGACGGGCGTCGACAGTCTCATCGGCAGCGCGGTGCCGCGCGTGGATCTCGGGGCTTGCTCAACACGGGAGCGCGTTCGCCGGACGGGGTTCAGCGCGGCGGGTGCGCCGCGTGCACGGGCTGGAGCGCGGCAACGCAAGAAGCGGGGCGCGGTGAGGGCCCCCTCCCCCCGGCCCCCTCCCCCGCCTGCGGGGGCGCAGGGCGGGTGAGGGGGAGAACACCGTGTGCGCCACACAGAGCCGGTAGGGGCGCGATTTATCGCGCCCGTGCCCGCCGCTACACCGCACCTCGCCAAATCAGACAGGTCTCCGTAGGGGCAGACCTGCGTGTACCTGAGTGTCTGCCCTCCTTGTCCACGCGCCTCCACCGGAAGTCTCACGCAGATCGATGCGCGTCGAACCTGCGAAGGCAGGTTTCCCGCGGTTGTTGCAGCGGTTTCAACCGCCGGTGCCCCCCACCCGCGCCCGCTCGTCGAACCCCAGCGCGTCCACCAGCCGGTTGAACTGCGCGGTCGGGAGCTGGCCGCCCGAGGCCTGGTCGTGGCCGCGCCCGAACTCGTGGCCCACCGGGCCGATGTCCACCGCGCGCAGCAGCTCGGGGAGCACCAGGCCGGGGCGCGAGGTGCGGGCGCTGAACGCCACGATCCCCGGAAGGTAGCCCCGATTAGCCGCGATCACCGCATGGCCCTTGAGACGCCCGCGCCACTGCTGCGCGATCAGCGGGTGGATCTGGCAGGGCGAGTCGAGCGGCACCAGCGCCCACGGCTGCGTGGCGGAAAAGAGCGGCGCACGCCTGCGCGCCTCCGCCAGCTCCGCCTGCACCTCGGCGCGGTAGCCGCGGAGGCGCACCACCTCCGGCGAGTCGCCCTCGGTGAGCTCGCGCGGATGCTCGGCGTGCATCAGCAGGTCGAGCGGCGTCTGCACGTCGAAGGCGGAGGCGCGGCGGGCGGCGTTCACGGCGGAAACGGCCTCGCGCAGCCACTTCGCCCTCCACTTCTTGCGCAGCTCAGGCAGCTCGTCCCACGGCGCCTTGTCCCCCAGATCGCTCATCGTGCCGACGGCGGCGATCCACGACAGGTCCTCGATGTCGGCGAGCGGGCGCAGGATCTCGTACGCCAGCCACGCGGACGCCGGGATCGGATCCCAGCCGTAGCCGAGCACGATGGTGGCATCCGCCGGCTCGCCGTCGGGGCGGTGGTGGTCGACGTAAAGCGTGGGCACACCCTCCAGCACGCCCTCGGCATTCACCCCCAGGTCGGTGATCACGAGCGCGTCGGGCGCCATCGCACGCAGCCGCTCGCGCGCGGCGTCGGTGAAGGCGTTCTCGCCGCGCGCGCTCGGCACCACGCGCACATCCGTGAACCCCATCCGCGGCAGCGCCCGCCCGAACACGGCGCCCGCCCCCAGACCGTCCGCATCGAAATGGCAGAACACCACGATTCTGGCGGAGCGGGGAAGGGCATCGAAGAACGCACGCGTCTGCTCGCGCGCGGCGGGCAGGGCGGAGACGAGCGGGGTAGACGGCATCGGCAAGTCCGTTGGTTTCACACAGAGACACAGAGGGGTACGAAAAGAACGGCAGGAGCGGTCTCCGCGGCTTCGTAGTTCCCTCTGTGTTCTCTGTGTGAGGCTTTTTTTCGCGATGATGGAGGAGTGCTCCGGTCCGCCCGTGCACACCTTTTGCCATCGGGAACCGGATGAATTATCCGCCCATCGAAGACCACGGAATCATCGGCGACCTCAACACGGTGGCGCTGGTGGGGCTGGACGGCACCATCGGGTTCATGTGCGCCCCCCGCTTCGACTCGCCCACCGTCTTCGCGTCGCTGCTGGATGCGGAAAAGGGCGGCGCCTTCACCATCGCGCCGGCGCTGGAGGGGGCGCGCAGCAGGCAGCTCTACCTGCCCGACACCAACGTCCTCCTCACGCGCTTCATGGCCCCAGCAGGCGTGGCCGAGATCACCGACTTCATGCCCCTCGGCGACGCGGAGGTGCGGCGGGTGGTAAGGCGCGCCAAGGCCGTGCGCGGCGAGATCCGCTTCCACGTGCGCTGCGCCCCGCGCTTCGGCTACGGCAGGACGCCGCACACCGCCGAGGCGACCGAAGAGGGCGTGTGCTTCGCGACCGATGACGGATCGCTGCGCATGCGTCTGGACGCATCCGTCCCGCTGGAGATCGTGGAGGCAGATGCGGTCGCGGAGATCACGCTGAAGGCGGGTGAGACGGCGATCTTCGTGCTGGAGGTGGGCGAGGAGTGCAAGGGGGCGGCGCGGGCATCGCAGCGGTACGCGGCGCGGTCCTTCAAGGAGACGGAGAACTTCTGGCGGCGCTGGATCGGCCGCTCCACCTACACGGGTCGCTGGCGCGACGAAGTCAACCGCTCCGCGCTCGTGCTCAAGCTGCTCGTATCGCACCCGCACGGCTCGCTGGTGGCGGCGCCCACCTTTGGGCTCCCCGAGCGGATGGGCGGCGCGCGCAACTGGGACTACCGCTACACCTGGGTCCGTGACGCCGCGTTCACCCTCTATGGGCTGATCCGGCTGGGGCTCACGCAGGAGACGGGCGCCTTCATCCACTGGATCGCGGACCGCGTGACCGGCGAGACGGGGAACGGCGGGCCGCTGCAGCCGCTGTACTCCATCGACGGCTCCACCGAGGTGCCCGAGGCGGAGCTGGAGCACTGGGAGGGATACGGCGGGTCGCGTCCGGTGAGGATCGGCAACGCGGCGGCGCAGCAGCTCCAGCTCGACATTTACGGCGCGCTGATGGACTCGGTGTACCTGTACGACAAGTACGGCGAGCCCGTCTCGCACGACCTGTGGATGCGCCTTTCGGGGTTGGTGGAGTGGGTGTGCGAGAACTGGCGCCGCCCCGATGCAGGGATCTGGGAGATCCGCAGCGAGCTGCGCGAGCACCTGTCGTCGCGCCTGCTCTGCTGGGTGGCGGTGGACCGCGGGATACGGCTGGCCATGCGCCGCTCCTTCCCCGCGCCGCTCGGGCGCTGGATGGAGGTGCGCGACGCCATCTACCACTCCATCTTCGACGAGATGTGGAACCCGAAGATGGGCGCGTTCGTCGGCGAGCGCGGCGGGACGGAGATGGATGCGTCGGTGCTCCTGATGCCGCTCCTGCGCTTCATCTCCCCCACCGACCCGCGCTGGACCTCCACCATGAAGGCCGTCACGCGCGACCTGGTGGAGGACTCGCTGGTGCGCCGCTACCGCATCCAGGGGAGCGAGACGGACGGCTTTCCGGACGACGAGGGGACGTTCACCATCTGCTCCTTCTGGTACGCCGAGTGCCTCTCGCGCGCGGGCGACGTGCAGCAGGCGAGGTTCGTCTTCGAAAAGGTGCTCGGCTACGCCAACCATCTCGGCCTCTTCGCGGAGCAGCTGGGGCCCAGCGGCGAGCACCTGGGCAACTTTCCGCAGGCCTTCACCCACCTCGCGCTCATCAGCGCCGCCTTCGACATCGACCGGCGGCTGAGCGGAGCGGGGTGGAAGGCGTAAGAGGACTATTGCGCAGACCCCCCACCCCGCACGGATATTACAGAGCCGCGCCCATTCGGCGCGCCACGTATCGACCACAATGAGAGGAAGAATCCGCGTGAACCACGTGAACCTTTGCCGCTGGCGCATCCTGGCCGCGGCGGCGGTGCTGGGCACGGCGTCCGCCGCGAGCGCGCAGCAGACGTCCACCGTCACGGCCGGCGAGCGGTACCGCGCCAGCGGGCTGCACACGGTGCTCCTGGGAGAGGAGTACCGCGCCGCCTGGACCACGCCGGTCCGCGTCGAGGTGCTGGACCCCGAGCGCTTCGCAGGGGGGCTCACGGTGACGGGCGAGGGCGGCGGCCTCTCCACCGAGTCGCTGCGGCTCAAGGGGCGCGACGGGCGCGAGTACGTCTTCCGCTCGGTGGACAAGAACTCCGCCCGCGCGGTTCCCGAAGACCTGCAGGGGAGCTTCATCCAGGACGTGGCGCAGGACCAGACGGCGGCCAAGCAGCCCGCGGCCGCGCTCGTGGTGCCGCCGCTGCTGCGCGCCGCCGGCGTCCCGCACGTGGTGCCGCGTCTGTTCGTGATGCCGAACCATCCTTTCCTGGGCGAGCACCGCCAGGAGTTCGCGGGCAAGCTGGGGCAGATCGAGGAGCGCCCCGTGGACGCCGACGACGGCGGCCCCGCCTTCAACGGCTCGGAGCGCGTGGAGGGGACGGAGGACTTCCTGGAGGAGCTGGAGGACGAGGGCGACAACGTGGTGGACGCGCCGATGTACCTCAAGGCGCGGCTGATGGACATGATGATCGGCGACTGGGACCGCCACCCGGACCAGTGGCGGTGGGCGCGCTACGACCGCGGCGGCCGCGAGGTGTGGGAGCCGATCCCCCGCGACCGCGACAACGCCTTCGCGCGCCACGAGGGCGTCGTGATGTCGATCGCGAGCAAGGTGGCGCCGCAGCTCACCCGGTACGGCCCGGAGTACGGCACCATCTACGGGCTCCACTTCCAGGCCTCCGCGCTGGACCGCCAGCTCCTCTCCTCGCTGGACCGAGCGGCGTGGGACTCGATCGCGCAGTTCCTGCGCACCCGCATCACGGACGCGGTGATCGACACGGCGGTGCGCCGCCTGCCGCCCGAGTACTACGCCGTCGATGGCGCGCGCATCCGTACCGAGCTGATGGCCCGGCGCGACCGTGTTCCGGAGGCGGCACGTGAGTTCTACGAGCTCCTCTCCAGCGAAGTGGACGTCTACGCCAGCGACGACGCGGAGCGCGCGCAGATCGTCCGCGCCGCCGACGGCACGGTGACGGTAGTCGTGACGCCGGGGGAGAGCACCCGGCCCTCCTTCGTGCGCCGCTTCGTGCCGGGCGAGACGCGCGAGGTGCGCCTCTACCTGCGCGGCGGCGACGACGCGGCGGAGGTCACCGGCACCGGCCCGGGCGACATCCTGGTGCGCGTCATCGGCGGCGGCGGCGACGACCGGCTGTCGGATCGCTCGGTCGCGTCCGGCGGGCGGCGCACCGTCTTCTACGACGACCGCGGCGACAACAAGGTGGAGCTGGGAAGGGAGGCGAGGCTGGACACGCGCCCGTACGTCACCCCGCAGCGCCGCAGCCTGGTGGGCAATCCGCCGCCGCTGCGCGACTACGGCAGCACCGTGTCGACCTTCACCCCCCACGCGCGCTGGCAGACGGACGTGGGCCCGGTGATCGGCTTCGGCCCGTCGGGCACGCGCTTCGGCTTCCGCCGCCAGCCGTACGCCACCTTTCAGCACCTGCGCTTCGTATTCGCGCCGTTCGCGAGCGGCGTGGGCGTGGAGTACGCGGCCGACTACCGCCGCACCAACCGTCCGGATTACACCACCATCCTGCTGCGCGCCAACAACTTCGAGACGACGCGCTTCTACGGCTTCGGCAACGACACCGGCGACGACGGCGACGACCTCGACCGCTACGTGGTGCGCCACAACTTCGTGGCCGGCGAGCTGCTCCTCCACCGGCGCCTGGCGCCCGGCCTGATGCTGGCCGCGGGCCCCGAGATGCGCTACGTGGACGCCCGCGCCCGCGACGAGCACCTCATCACGACGCTCGATCCCGCGGGGACCTCGACCTTCACGCAGGTCGGCGCGCTGGCCCGCCTTGCGCTCGACCGGCGCGACACGCTGGCCGTCACCCGCAGCGGCATCACCGCCTCCGCCGAAGCCCGCGGCTTCCACTGGACGGACGGCGAGCCCTTCGCCCGCCTGCGCGCGCAGGCCGCGACGTACGTGCCGATCGGCGCGCGTGGCCCCTCGCTCGCCTTCCGCGCGGGCGCGGAGACGGCGCTGGGCGACTATCCCTTCCAGGAGGCGGCGTTCCTGGGCGGCTTCACCTCGCTGCGCGGCTTCCAGTACCAGCGCTTCGCCGGCGACGCCTCCGTCTTCGGCACCGCCGAGGCGCGCCAGCCGATCGGCCAGGTGCGCCTGATCGCCCGCGGCCGGCTGGGCGTCCTGGGCCTGGTGGATGCCGGCCGCGTGTACGTGGACGGCGACTCGGAGGGCGGATGGCACACCGCGGTGGGTGGCGGCGTGTACTTCGAGACCGTGGGCCGCGTGCTCGGGCTGACCTACGCTCGGGGCGATTCCGGGCTGTTCTACCTGCACTTCGGGCTTCCGTTCTGATAGGCGGGGGCTCGGCCCCCACCCCCGCTCGTCAACTCGCGGCCCCTCCCCCAAAACTACCTGGGGGAGGGGCGTTTTGCGGGCGTTGGTGCCGATCGCGCACATCCCGTAGGGGCGCGATTTATCGCGCCCGTGCCTGCACCCGCGCAGGCCTTCGCCGCCCCGCGTTCACACGCATCCGTGCGCGGTGGGCGGGTTCGGGGCGGGGCAGGGCACGGGCAGCCACGTGGGGCGGCCCCTACCGGGTTTCGGTTGTCAGGAGCCGGCGTCGCGGTGCGGGCGAGGGTGGGCAGACACGCAGGTCTGCCCCTACCGGTTCGGCGTGTGGACCGGCCACGGGCGCGATAAATCGCGCCCCTACGGGATTTGTGCTACGCGGGCTGAATTCTCCCCCTCACCCGCCCTGCGCCCCCGCAGGCGGGGGAGGGGGTCGGGGGGAGGGGGCCCTCCGCGCGACACCGACCTCCATCTCCGCGCTGATCTCGCCGCCCAGCAGGATCACCAGCGAGGTCACGTACATCCAGAGCAGGAGCACGATGACGGTGCCGAGCAGGCCGTAGGTGGCGCTGTACGAGCCGAAGTTGGCGATGTAGACGCGGAAGGCGAGCGTCGCCAGGAGCCAGAGGACGGCGGCGATGGCCGAGGAGCGGAGGAGGACCGCCTTGCATCCGCGCTGGTCGCGTAGCGGGAGCACGTAGTAGATCACCCAGAACGCGCCCACAATCAGAGCGAACGAGAGCGGCCACTGCCCCAGGTCCCACAGCGTGTCGCCCACGGCGCCGAGGCCCATCGCGCGCGACAGGGCGGGGCCGGCCAGCAGCACCGCGCTCCCCGCCACGAAGAGCACCCCCACCGCCACCAGCGTCCCCAGCACCACCAGCCGCCGCTGCACGAAGCCGCGCTTCCGGCGGATGTGGTAGACGGCGTTGAGCGTGTCCTCCAGCGCCATGAAGACGTTGGAGGCGGCCCACAGCGCCAGGAGGAGTCCGATCGATAGCGGGCCGGGATGCGTTTCGCGCACCACGTCGTCCACGAAGCCGCCGACGAGCGTGCCCGCCTCCGCCGGGAGCATGCCGCTCAAGCGCGTCGCGAGCCAGTCCGCCGTGTCGTCGCCGCCAAAGATTCCCGCCGTGGCAAAGAGCGCCATCACCAGCGGCGGCAGGGAGAGGAAGAAGTAGTACGCGACCTTGGCCGCCTGGTTGGAGATGTCGTCCTCGCCGAACTCCTTCATCACCCGCTTCCACAGCGGCGGCAGCGCAGGATTGGGCTTCGTCTGCTCGGGAGCCACCGTCCGTGCCGCACGTGCGGGCGCCGGCTCCCCGCCGGTGAGAGCCGCGCGCAGCTCCAGCGCCTCGCCGCGCGCCCAGTCGCCCGTCTCGCGGAGCTCGGTGAGGGCGCGCTCGGGAGCCACCTTTCTGCCGCGCGCGTCGCGGATGCCGAGGAAGGCGAGGACGCCGCCTGCGACGAGCAGCGCCGCGCCCACGATCAGCGCGGCGAGCCAGTAGCGGCGGCCGAGCAGGACGCCCACGCCCAGCACCAGCGCCTCCACCAGCACCAGCGCTCCAACAGCCGCGAGCGTGGCGCCGGCGACCACCTTGCCGGCATCCGCGGCGAGGGTGCGGACGTTGGAGGAGAGCTCGGCGCGGGCGAGCGCCATCTCCTGGCGGATGAGGCGCGTGGCGTCGGAGGTGAGCGAGCGGATGAGCTCGCCCAGCGGCCGCTCGGGCGTGGGGTCCATGAAATCCGTGGCGGGGAGCGGGGTCGGCGCGAATCGGCGCGGCCCAGCGGCAAGATGGGTGCCGGTTGCCTGTACGAAGATTGCGTAACAGATTGAGGGTTTGAAACGTTCGTCGCCCCCAAGCACGGGAGGGTGGATGAGGCGGGTTTCGCAGCTGGCGGCTGGGATCGTGCTCTTTCGGGAGGAAGGCGGCGCGCGGCGGTACCTGCTGGTTCGCTCGGCGCTCACCCGCCGGCCGATCTGGGAGTTCCCCAAGGGCGGCGTGGAGGCCGGCGAGACCGACGCGCAGGCCGCCGAGCGCGAGCTGCAGGAGGAGGCCGGCGTCCGCGCCGAGGACTACCGCGTCATCGACGGCTTCGAGGAGGAGGAGCGCTACGTCTTCACCCAGGGCAAGGGCGAGGGGCGCACCCTCATCGTCAAGCGCGTCGTCTACTACCTCGCCGAGGCGCTGACCTCCGAGGTGCGCATCTCGCACGAGGCGGAGGACTTCCGCTGGGCCACCTTCGAAGAGGCGCAGCGCCTCCTTCGCTTCCCCGGCAAGCGCATCGTCCTGGAGCGCGCCGACCAGATGCTCGCGCGCATGACGCCAGCCAACTGAAAAGCGATTTCACACAGAGACACGGAGGGGTACCGCAAGACGCAAAGAGGTTCTCTGCGGCTTGTAGTTCCCCTCCGTGTCCTCTGTGTGGTGCTTTTTTATCGCGGCGCCGGGCGAGCGGTGTCGGCCGGCGTGGGCGTGGCGGCGCGGCGGGGGCGGCCGAAGGCGGGATAGTACGCGCGCACGCCCAGCTCCAGGCGCGTGTCCGCGGGCGCGCCGCCGGTGCCGACGACCGAGCGCGCGTACAGCAGCGACACCTCGGCGGGGAAGGGAGCCCGCCCGGCCGCGTACGCCCCCACCGTCGTGTAGCCCGCCCCCAGCCCCAGGCGGTGCGCCGTGCGCCCCGCGATCAGCTCGATAGGCCCCAGCAGCTCCGCGCTCTCGCCGGAGTACGTCGTCGCGCCCGCGATCTCCAGGCGGTACTGCGCGGCGAAGGAGAGCTCGTTCGTCAGGCGGTAGCGCGGCGTGAGGCTCGCGGCGATGCGCATGCCCGGCTCGCGGCGCAGCACGCGCGTCTGCGTGGTGTCGGGGAAGGGGTTGTCGGCGCTGAAGGCCAGCCGCGTGACGTCGGCGCCCAGGAGTAGCTGCGCATCCGCCGCGCCCGTCACCCACCAGCGCCGCGACGGGAACCAGTCGCCCGCCACGTCGCCCGCGACGCCGAAGTGCCCGCGCAGCCCCGGATCTTCGAGGAGGAAGAGCGTGTTCCCCAGCTTGCCCGTGGGGAGCCTCACCCGCGCGCCCGCCACCGCGCGAAAGCCACGCACGAATGTGGAGTCGTCGGGGACCGCCCACGCCGGCGCCGTGCCGGACACGCGGAAGCGCGCCCCCAGCTCCACGTCCCCCAGCTGGTAGCCGGAGCCAGCGGTGCGGCGGGTGATCGCGTCGAGCTCCTGCGGCGTCAGCCGGCCTGCGCGCGTGGCGTCCGCCACCAGCTCCTGGATGGAAACTCCGCGCGTGGGGAGGGCGAGCGAGTCGCCGGCACCCGCGCTGCGGGCGTTGAGGCGCTGGCGCAGCGCCGTGGCGGCGTCGGTCCCCTCAACCGGGAGAAAGGGGCTGCGTCCCAGCGTGCCGAACGACGTGTCGACCCGCGCCAGGAGCTGCCCGTTGAGCGTGGCGTTCGGGTTGAGCCCGATGGTGCCGTCCTCCAGAAAGATCCCGCGCACCGACGTCTGCCGCCGCGTCACCGGGAGCGTCGCCTCCACCGTGAGCCGGCTGGTGAGTCCCAGCGCGACGGTGATGGGCACGTTGCGCGTGTCGCCGGAAAGGAGCGCGCGCACGCTGCCACCGCCCAGGCTCGCCGTCTCCACGGGGCCGCCGGTCGTCGTGAAGAAGGTGTTGAGGCGCGTGCGCAGCGGACCCAGCTCGGGGGCGGTGAGCGCCTCGGCGCGGGGCTGAAGGAGCGTCTCGAAGGCGCCGCCCAGCGGATCGCGCCCGCCGCCGAAGCGGTCGTCGTAGCCGGAGAAGATCCCCAGCGCGCGCACCTCCAGCATTCCGCGCGGAAGCACGCGGGCGTCGGGACCCTGCGCCTGCGCGGCGCCGGCGGCGAGGAGGAGGAGGGCGGCTGCGGTGCGGAACGGCTTCATCGGCTGCGGCAAAGGGGCGGTCGGTTGGGGCGCGCGCGGCGGCTCCGCGGCGGCAGGAGGGTAGCGGGGCGGGGGCTCGGCTGTCAACGCGGCGGCGCGCGCGAACGGCGCCACCACTCGGCGGCGGGGGTTGACCACCTCGGAAACGGGGTGTATCTTAGCGCTCCTTATTCGCGGGAATAGCTCAGTTGGTAGAGCGCAACCTTGCCAAGGTTGAGGTCGCCGGTTCGAGCCCGGTTTCCCGCTCTTAGCGCGCGAAGGACATGGCGCCGTGGCCAAGTGGTAAGGCAGAGGACTGCAAATCCTCGACCCCCGGTTCGAATCCGGGCGGCGCCTCTGAATGCCCGCAGCGGTCACGACGGGTTGACGGATGCAGGTGAAGCGGGTAGTTTTTGCGCCTTGCTGGTGTGCTACGCCCCGTTCGTCTAGTGGCCTAGGACAACGCCCTCTCACGGCGTAAACAGGGGTTCGATTCCCCTACGGGGTACTGTAAAAATCTGGGGGAAAATGGGTCAGGGCCCCGCAGGCAGCAGCCCACCCCCTGGCGCGGGCGCGGTGCAAGCCGGCCCGCGATACGGTCGATTAGCTCAGTTGGTTAGAGCGCTCGCCTCACATGCGAGAGGTCCGGGGTTCGAGTCCCTGATCGACCACTTCACACGAAGTCCCGCCGCAGCGGCATGCTGGGCGGGA
>DASWNZ010000052.1:0-2493 GCA_036398975.1 Longimicrobium sp. | reverse complement strand
CATCCGCGGCCTGCAACTCGGCCTGCTGAACTACGTCCGCAGCAACCCGAAGGGGCTCCGGCTCCTCCCCGTGTTCAACACCAGCTTCTAGCTCAAAAAGAAAATCTCACGCAGAGAGACGCGGAGAGGTCAAGTGCAGCTTTTTCTGTAGTTTCTCTTCCGGCCCGCTGAAACTCAGGCACTCTTCCTGAGCTCGGGTTCGGCCTGCGGCGTCTCGGGCATGCTGAAGTATCGCCGCTCCATCCACTTCTCGTTGCGTTCGATCGCGAGTGCCGAGGCGAGCCTGACCAGGCTGGCATCGTTGGGGAAGATCCTCACCACGCGCGTGCGGCGGCGGATCTCGGCGTGGTCGTGCTCGACGCTGTTGGTGCTGCGCAGCCGCAGACGGTGCACGCCAGCCGGTAGCTCGTAGCACGCGAGCGTCTGCTCTGCCGTTTCCTCCAGCCACTCGGCGAGCGCAGGCACCTTGGCGCGCAAGGTGTCGACCAGCCGTGCCAGCCGGGCCTGAGCCTCTTCCCGGGTGGGGGCCGCCCACACGTCGCGTAGCCCGGTGATCAGCGCATCGCGTAACGCGTCGGTGCTGACGTACGACAGCGCGTTCCTCATGTAGTGCACTTGGCAGCGCTGATGGGTCGCTTCGGGGAAGTACAGCCCCAGCGCCTGCACTAGGCCGGCGTGCTCGTCGCTGACTACGTACTCCACACCCTCGAGCCCGCGCTGCACGAGGTCGCGGAAGACCCGCACCCAGCTCTCCCGACTCTCGCTCGGACCCGTCCACACGCCCAGGTGCTCGCGGTAGCCCGTCTCGCTGATCCCAATCACCCACAGCACCGCGGTCGAGAGCACACGCCCCTCGCGGCGCACCTTCTCGTAGTGTGCATCCACCACCAGGTACGGGTACTTCTGCCCGCCCAGGCTCCGCCGCCGCCACGCCTCCAAGTCGCCGTCGAGCCCCTTCACCAGCGCGCTCACCTGGCTGGCCGACACCAGCACGCCGCAGAGCTGCTCCACCACCTTCTGCACTTTCCGCGTGGAGACGCCTTGGATGTACATCTCCACCAGCGCCAGCACGAGCGCCTTCTCGCTTCTCTGGTAGCGCTCGAACAGGCTCGGCTGAAAGCGTCCGTCCCGGTCCTTCGGGATGCGCAGCTCGATCGTGCCTACCCGCGTGTGCAAGCGCCTCCTCTTGCTCCCGTTGCGCCAGCCCCGCCGCTCGCCCGTGCGCTCCCACGGGCCTGCGCCAAGGAAGCGATCGAACTCCGCCTGCACCGCGGCCTGCATCATCTGCGCGAGCATCGCCCGCATCACGTCCGGCGGCGCTTGATCGCCCGCGGCCGCGCCCATACCTTTCATCTCGAAGGCCATCGTCTCTCCTCTGTGCTGTTGGCGGGCTGCAACCCGCCAGTGATTCAGCGTGGACCAGAAGAGATTCGGTGGCCTTCTGTTTTCGCGCTACCTCCCGTAGGGCTACCGTCGCGGCTTCGCCGCTCTGGTCTCCCCGGCGGATGGAACGGATTCAAAAGCCTTTCCGACCAAACTACAGAAAACTACGCACACTCCCCGCGGAGACGCAGAGGGAGTCGGTTCCCTCTGCGTCTCCGCGTCTCGGCGTCTCTGCGTGAGACTTCTTTTGCCGTTGCCGGCGTCAGCCCGGATTCCCGAGGCGCCGCGCGAACCCGCGCAGGCCGGCGAGCACGTCGTCGGAGTATGCGGGCATGTCGCCCACCATGACCTCCGAGCCGCGGGGGAGGGCCAGCTCCAGCGCCTCCACGGCGCGGATGATCGCCTCCGCGCGGGCCTGGCGCGGGCTCCCGCCCTCCGCATGCGGGTTCGAGACGCGGCGCCTGCGCACCTTCTCGAACTCCGCGCGGCCGGTGTCCGTCAGCGTCAGCCAGCCGCCCTTCTCCTCCACCATGCCGCGCGAGCGGAGCGCGCGAACCACCCGGCCATCCAGGTGATCGCTGAGCGCCGGCCCCGTCTGGCGATAGAGGTACCGGAGGAGGTCGAGCTGCTTGTCGTTCAGGGGGATTGTCATCATGATGCCACAATTATATGCACCTCGCGCAAAACCGCAAGCGTATTCTACGCCCTTCGCTCCGATCAGGTTATTTCGCCGGCTACATTGCAACCCGCACGTGCTCATGCGGATGGCGGCAGGCGGGAATGTGTCCCCGTATTGTCCATTTGCATGCGCCCATGCACGCCACCGCCGCGCCCTCTGCGATTCGTCGGAAACACCGTCGCCGCGCGTGAATTCATCCCCTGCCGCCGCAATAGCCGGCCTGCTTCATTGAGGGTGAATGTGCGTCGGCATGCCGCGCGGTGGAATCAAATGCGCGGCCGGCCGGCAGGCGCCGGGAATCAGTCGCGCATCGCGTCCGGGTCCAGCCCGGCGGAGCGGCACCAGTCGGCGTACGCGAAGGGCGAGATCTCCGACGGCTTGATCTCGCTGCGGCCGCCCCAGAACACGTTGGTGTAGCCGACGGGGATCCC
>DASWNZ010000051.1:0-13596 GCA_036398975.1 Longimicrobium sp. | reverse complement strand
AGACCCGCAGAGGGACACTACAAGAACAGGAAGTGGGTTCTCGGTGCCCTCGCCCCTGCCTCTGCATCTCTGAGTGATGCCTTTCTCGTTGTTCTCCTTTCCTGCGTCTCTGCGCCTCTGCGTGAGACATCAGCTCCCGATCCAGTACGTCGCCTTTACCAGGAAAATGTTGCGGGCGGGGTCGCGCAGGATGGAGCCGTCGTTGCGCGCGTCCATGAAGTCGCCGGTGAAGTCCAGCCCGCTGCGGTCCTGCTGCCAGACGAAAAAGAGCACCGAGCCCGGGCGGTACTCCCAGCGCAGCACCGCGTTGCCCCGCAGGCTGCGCAGTGAGAAGTCGCGCTCGCCGAAGCCGCGGGCCACGCGGAACGGTGCGGAGGGGCCCGCGCCGTCCGCGTCCAGCGTGACCACGCCCGTAGTGTCGTTGCGCACCGCCATCCCGCCGTCGCGGCCGTAGACGCGGAAGCGGTACTCGCCCGGCGTCTCGAACTCCTTGTAGTCGCGGAAGTCGCCGCGCACGAAGAAGGGCTGCGCGAACAGCTCCAGGCTCAGCCGCGGGGTAAAGGTCCAATCGATGCGCGTCCCCACCGCCACCGTGGTCTGCTCCAGGTCCGCGAAGACGTAGCGGCGGCCGAAAGTGGCGCGCGCCAGCGAGTCGGGCACGGAGCGGATGAACTGGTCCGTGTCCTTTTCGTTGACCCACTGCGGCTCCAGCCGCACGCGCACCGCCGAGCTGGGGCGCGCGTCCAGCGTCACCCCCACCACCCGGTCGAACTCGCCTGAGGTGTCGGTGCGGTAGCTCAGGTTCAGCCCGCCGATCACCCGCTTTCGGCTGTCCGAGCGCACGTTGAGCCCCGTGCTCCACTGCGCCGGCACGCTGGCGAGCGGACCGCCGCGCGTCAGGCGGTCGTTGAAGTACTCCGGGCTCCCGCCCACACGGCCGCCCAGCGTCCAGAAATTGGCGAGCTGCACGTTGCCGCCCACGTTGTACGCCTCGAAGATCTCGTCGCCGCCGAAGTTGAAGGCGTGGTTGCTGTACGCGAACGCGTTGTAGTTGCGAAAGCGGCGCCCCGCGCGCGTCTCACGATACATCAGGAAAGTGGACAGTGAGCGATAGTCCGCGCGGGTCTGGAAGCCGGCGTCGTTGACCTCGAAGCCGGGGCTCACCGTCTGGAAGGTGAGCGAGCCCAGCCAGTGCTTGCCGCTCGTTTTGGCGAGCGCCAGAGCGCCGGCGTACCCATCGAGCCTCGTGGCGGTGCTGTCCAGCCGCAGGTGGTCCGCATCGGGACGGTCGAAGTAGCGGGTCGATGCGTTCTGCGCCGCCGCGATCACCCCGCGCTCCCCCGCGATGGTGCTCCCCGACAGGAAGCCGTTCAGGTCCCAGGTGCGCTTCCCCCACGAGTGGTCGAAGTCCACGCCGCCCATGTACGCGGACGAGCGGAGCATCCCGCCCAGCGCCGCGTCGCCCAGGTCGCGGTGGGTGGAGGTGAACATGGCGCCCGCCACGCTCTGCCCGCCGCGCAGGTCGCGCCGCACGCGCCCGGCGAAGTAGTTGGAGAGCGGCTCCACCAGCGCCGAGCGTTCGCCCAGCACCGTGTCGCCGTCCACCACGCGCCGGCCCAGGAAGGTGGCGTTCTCGCCGGTGGTGACCGCGTCCAGGATTCCGACGGACCACCCGCCCCGCGTGCGCCCGCTCAGCTTGGCCGCCGCGGCGATCGTCGTCTGCTCCGGCGCGTCGGAGAAGAGCACCTCGTCCTCGCCGATCCGCCCTCCCAGCGAACGCTGCGGCCGCCTGCCGATGCGGCGCGAGTAGAACGGCTGCGTGAACTGGTAGTTGTTGAAGGAGTTGGTGGGATGGCCGAAGCGAAAGATGTCGGTGCCCTCGGTGAAGAAGGGGCGCCGCTCCGGGAACTGCACCTCGAACGCGCTCAGGTTCACCACCGCCGGATCCACCTCCACCTGGCCGAAGTCGGGATTGACCGTCGCGGTCAGCGTGAGGCCGGAGGGGAGCCCGTACTTGACGTCCACGCCAGCCGACGCGGTCATGTCGTTGCTGCGGTAGAAGGGATTCGCCGGGTCGCCCTGCGGCGAGCGGTCCACCCGGGCGCTGGTGTACGGCTGGATCTCCAGGCGGCGCGGGGTGCGCAGTCCCTCCAGCCCCGCCAGGTCGCCGAAGCGCGACACGAAGCCTCCGTCGCTCTGCGTCCACGGCGACCACGATGTGCGCTCCTCACGCCGGGCCACGTCACGCTGCACCTGCACGCCCCACACGCGCCCGCTGGCCGGCTCGCGCGCGCCGTAGCGAAGCTGCGACAGCGGGATGCGGTACTCGGCCGTCCACCCCGCCGAGTCCACCTGCGTCGCCACCTCCCACACCGCGTCCCAGCTCAGGTCCTCGTTGGTGTCGTCGAAGTGGAAGGAGTCCTTTTTCACCCCGCGCGGGTTCACGGCGAAGCGGAAGCCGGTGCGCCGGTCGTGGTACGTGTCCAGCATCACGTGCACCCAGTCCGAGTAGATCCCGGTGGCGTCGCGTCTCGCGAGCTGGGCCGCGATGGAGTCCGGGCGCGAGTCGTACATCCGCATCCCCACGTACACGGCCGCGTCGTCAAAGAGGATGCGTGCCTCGGTGCGCTCCCGCGCCGCCGCGCGCGGGTTGGGATAGCTCTCGGTGAAGGCATCCGCCACGCCCGCCGCGTTCCAGGCGGCCTCGTCCAGCTTGCCGTCGATGCGCAGCGTCCCGCTCACCCGCGCGGCACGCATGGCGCGCGTGGCGGCGCGGGTGGAGTCGGCGGGGACCTGGGCGGCGGCGGCCGGCGCGCAGGCGAGGATCAGGAGAAGCGTGAGGTGGATGCGGCGCATGGCGGCCTCGTAAGGTCGGTGATGGGTGGCGGCGCTCATCGCGCGCGGGCCAGGATCGATTCGAAGAGGTCCAGCGCCCGCGGAGTGCCGTCCTTGCCCAGCAGCTGCAGCGCGGCGCGGCGGCGTGCCGGGTCCGCGTCGCGCGTGGCGATGGCGAGCCACTCCGCCTCGCCGCCGTTCTTCTTGGAAAGCTCCGTGTCCGCCCGATGGCTCCGGTCGCCGCCCGTGATGGTGGCCGCCGCGCGCCGCCCGAGCTCCTTGGATGCCATGCTCCGCGCCTCCTGCGCGCGCGCCGATCGCGCCACCCGCAGCAGCCCGCGCCACACGCCGTCGCCATCCAGCAGGAAGACGGGCACCAGCGCTCCCCGCGCGATCTGCCCGTCGCTCCGCATCGCAACGTCCAGCAGGAAGGCACTCGCATCGGCGGGCGCGACCCAGACCGCGGGCGTCTGTGGCGCGGGACCGGCCGTGGCGCGCACCGATGCCACCCTCCCGCCGGCCACCCCCAGCGCCACGCGCACCGGCCCTGGCCTGCACGCCGCCTCCGCATCCGCGGGGAGATGCGTCAGGTTGGGGACGAAGAGCGCCACGCCGCCGCCCGCAAGCCGCCGCCCGATCACCGCGCGCCCGTCGCCACACGCCCCCGCCGCCGCGGCGAAGTGGATCTGCACGGTGCCGTCACGCACCGACGCCACGTGCTGCGCGATGGTCTGTGCCTCGGAAGCGGTCGCGATGACGGTCGCCAGTCCTGAAACGAGCGCCATGACCGCGCATCGGTGCGAAATTTTTAGCATGATGAAGCGCTTTCAGTTTGGGAGTCCGGCGCGCGGGGGCTACCCGCGCGCCCGTGAGCTTCGAAGGTGGGCGATGGCGGGTTCCGCGGCGCCGCGTACGGCCATGTGCGGATCGCGCAGCAGCGGCTCCAGCATCGTGATGGCGCGCGCGTCGCCGATGGCGGCCAATGCCTCGACGGCGCCGGCGCGCACCTGCCAGGCGGGGTCGCCCAGCACGGAGCCGAGCGCCGTCACCGCGCGTGGGTCAGGGACCTGCGCGAGCGAGGACGTGGCGTTGGCGCGCACGCGCCAGTGCGGGTCGCGCAGCGCGCTGGCGAGCGCATCCACCGCCCTGCGCTCACCCGCGACGCCCAGCGCCCATGCGGCATAGGCGCGCACCCTCCAGTCGGCGTCACCAAGCGCGCTCACCAGCGGGCGGATGAGCTCGCCCCCGCGCACCTGCGTGAGCGCCCAGGTGGCACGGTCCTGCACCAGGTCGATCGGGCTCGTGGGGGCGCGGTCGAGCGCGGGACGCAGGCGACGGATGGCCGCCGCATCCGCACCCGACGCGCTCGCCGCGTTGCGCAGCGCCAGCTCGCGCGCGCCGGGCGCCAGCGGAACCCGTTCGCCCGTCGAGGGGACGGCCTGCGACATCTCGCGCGGCGCATCTCCCGTCTCGGTGCGCGCACGTGCACGCACGCTGGCGACCGGGTGCGTGCGCGCGATCTCGCGCAGGGCGGCGCGCACCACTCCGCGCGCCGTGCTGGAGACGTCGTCGCGCCCCAGGATGCCGGCCAGCGCCTCCACCGCCTCGCCCTGCACGGTGGGGTCGCGGTCGGATGCCACCATGCGGCGCAGACCGGCGATGACTTCGTCGCAGGCCAGCAGCCCCAGCCCTTCCGCGGCCTCGCGGCGCGCCTCCTCGCCGGGGTGCGCGCGGGCGATCTTGAGCAGACCCGGCAGCCCGGCCTCGTTCGGAAGCCCCGCGAGCGACTCGGCGGCCTCGCGCTGCACCTCGGGGTCCGTCTCCTGGAAGGCGAGCCGCTCCAGCGCCTGCGCCGCGGCCGCGGGGGGCGCGTTGCGGGCGAGCGCCTCCACCGACGCCCGCCGCTCCTCGCCGGTGCCCGTGAGATACGCGAACCCGTTCTCGCCGGTGCGGGCGCGCGAGGGCTTCTTCCACTCCTTGATCATCGTGCACGTCCCGCCGGTGCAGTCCAGCTCGATCTCCGTCTGCGGATCGGGGACCACGTGCACGCGCGCCCCGCCCGGCGCGGGGCTCTCCTCGGCATCCGCGTCCCCCGTCTCGACCCGCCCGCGCACCACGGCGGCGCCGTCGCTCACCACGTTCAGCCCGCCGGACACGCGGTCCAGCAGCGCGCCCGCGCCGCGAGTGCGGATCTCACCGTCCAGGCGCGACAGGGCGACCATCAGCCCGCCGCCCTCGGTCGCGAAGTCCACCGTCCCGCGCACGCGGTCCAGGTGCAGCCCGTCGCCGCCCGACGTCCCGCTGAAGCGGCCCTCCACCTCGCGAATCGACAGCCCGCCGCCCGTGGAGCGCACCGCCACGTCGAAGCGCCGCGGCACCCAGATGCGTAGCTTGTCGTGCCGCCCTGCTCCGCCGGGACGCCGCTCCGTCACGCGCACCCCGCCTGCACTCGCGACGGCATCCACCTGCCCCTCGCGAGCGCGCGCGCCGGTAAACTCGGCGTGCACGAAGACGATGTCGCGCTCCCACCCCCTCACCTCCACCCCCGCCTCGTTCTCCATCACCAGATCCAGCCGCCCGCCCGGCCGCACCGCGACGGTGCGCTCCACCACGTGCTCCTGCGGATGCGCCTCGGCCGACATCTGGGGCAGCACCTTGGCGACCGCCGGATGCACCGCCGCCATCAGTCCGGATACGACCAGCGCCACCCCTGCCGCCACCGCGCTCGTCCGGCGCGACGGTGTCCGGCGGCTGCGCACGGCGTCGAGAACCGCCAGCATGCGCCCTTCCAGCTGCGACGGCCGCGCCATGCTCACGGCCACCGGCGACGCTCCGCCGGCCGGGCGGAAGGCGCGGGCCACCTCCAGCAGGTGCGCGGCGTAGCTGCGCGCGCGGGTGCCGGCCGAAAGCACGCGATCGTCGCACGCCAGCTCGCGCTCGGCGCGCATGCGGCGCGCCGCGTACCAGACGCCCGGGTGCACCCAGTAGAAGGCGCACGCCACCGCCGCCAGCGTCTGCAGCAGGCAGTCGCGCCGCGCCACGTGGGCGAGCTCGTGCAGCAGCACTACCCGCCGCCGCTCGACAGACCACCCATCCGCCGCCGCGGGCAGGAGCACGATCGGGTGCCGCGTCCCCCACGTCATCGGCATGGTGGCGAGGTCGCTCCGCAGCAGCCGCACGGGGCGCTCGACCTCCGCAACCCACATCAGGTCACGCAGCATCTCCCGCCACTCGGGCGAGTCGAGCGGAGTCGCGCTCTTCGCCAGGCGCGCCACGCTCCACCGCCCCACCGCCACCCGCGCCAGCAGCCCCAGCGCGACCGCCGCGTAGAGCCCGGCCAGCAGCCACTCCACGGGGATCGGCGCGGCGGGCGCCTCCACCGGCGCCGCGGAGGCGGGAGCGGCAGCCTCCGGCGCCACGTCCGCCACCACCGGCCCCGCCGAAAGCGGATCGTCGGGAGCGGAGAACGACGCGGGAATCGGCTCCGTCTCGGTCAGCACGGCGACCCGCCACCCGGGCAGGAGCACCGTAAGCACCGGCAGCGACAGCACCGCGCCGATGGCGAGCGCCCACACCATGTGGCGCGTGGCGGCCGATGCGCCGCGGTGCACCAGGCACGCGGCCGCCAGCCCGGCGACGGCCACCACGAGCGTGGCCTTGGCCAGCAGGCCGAGCACGGCGAGCGCTTCGGCGGCGGAAATGGGGGGCGGGGTCATTCGTCCTCTGCGGGGTCGCGGGCTTCGTCCAGCAGGCGGGAAAGCCGGTGGTACTCGTCTTCGGAAAGCGGCTGGTCCGGCAGCTCCAGCAGCGCCGCCACCGCCGACTCGCGCGAGTTGCCGAAGAAAGTCTGCAGGAGGTGCTGGAGGGCGGTCTGGCTCACCTCGCCCGGCGCGGCGGTGGGGAGGTAGACGTAGCGGGGGCCGTCCTGCTCGTGGCGCAGGTAGCCCTTTTCCTCCAGCAGGCGCAGCATCCCGCGCACCGCGGAGTAGCTGGGCGCATCGGGGAGCGCCCCGTGCACCTCCGCCCCCGTCGCCCTGCCCAGCCGGAACACCACATCCATGATCTGGCGCTCGCGGCGCCCGAGATCGAACTGCGAGGGAGCGGACATGCACACCTTATATGCTAGTGTATTGACACCCTGTCAGTACACTAGCACCCCCGTCGCGGGTGGTCAAGGGTCTTGTTGAGGGCCCCCTCCCCTTTCGGCCGCACAGGTCCCGTAGCGCCCGTGCCCGCCCTTGCACCGCCGCCCGCCACGCGCGCACAAACCCGTAGGGGCCGCCCCACGTGGCTGCCCGTGCCCCGCGCATCTCCACCGCCTGCCCTCGCGGTCCGCGGCCCCGTGTCGCCGTTCCCCGCAATCGCCCCCGCCTCCCGCCCCGCCCTCCACCACGCTATCTTGTTCCCCGCCCCGACGGGAGCCGGTGAACTCAGGGAGAAACCCGCACATGATCCAACCACGCTCGCGCGCCGCCGTCACCCTCGCGCTCACGCTGGCCTGCACCGCAACGCTCGCCGCGCAGGCACCGGCGGGCACCCCGCGGGCGGCGCCGGTCTTCGTGAACGGCATGGCACAGGTGGTCCCGGCCTTCGCCGACTCCTCGCAATGGATCCGGCAGAACCTCTGGGTCGAGACGGACTTCGACTCCGACCGCGACGGGCGCAACGATCGCCTGCACGTGGACGTGACGCGGCCGCGCCAGACGGAGACCGAGAGCCTCAAGGTGCCGGTCGTGTACGGGTCGAGCCCCTACTACGCAGGCGTCGCGCGCACATTCGCGTTCTGGAACGTGCGCCAGGAGCTCGGCCAGCCCTCGCCCGCGCGCGGCGCGATGTCTGGCCCGCCGCACGACCCCAAGCGCACGCGCATCTCCAACGACCTCGTGCGCACGTGGGTGCCGCGCGGCTTCGCGGTGGTGCATTCGGATGCGCCGGGCACCGGCCGCTCCCAGGGGTGCGTGACCATCGGCGACACGCCGGAGCGCACGGCGATGAAGTTCGTCGTGGACTGGCTGAACGGCCGCGCGAGGGGCTACACGACCGCGGAAGGGACGCAGCAGGTGACCGCGACGTCATGGTCCACCGGCAAGGTGGGGATGATCGGCACGTCGTACGAGGGCACCCTGCCGCTGGCCGCGGCGACGACGGGCGTCGCGGGGCTCGAAGTCGTCGTCCCAGTCTCCGCGAACACGTCGTACTACCACTACTACCGTTCCAACGGGCTGGTGCGGTCGCCGGGCGGGTACCTCGGCGAAGACGTGGACGTGCTCTACGACTTCGTCGCCAGCGGCCCTACCGCCACCCGAGCGACGTGCGACCGCATCGTAAAGGGCGGGATTTTCGCCACGGGGCAGGACCGCGCGAGCGGCGACTACAACGAGTTCTGGGCCTCGCGCGAGCTGCTGCCGCACATCAGGAACATCCGGGCGGCGGTGCTGCTGGCGCACGGCCTCAACGACTTCAACGTCATGCCGTCGCACACCGTGCGGGTCTACGAGGCGATGAAGACGCACGGACTGCCCGTCTCCATGTACCTCCACCAGGGCGGCCACGGGGGCGATCCGCCCTTTGAGATGGTGAACCGGTGGTTCACGCACTACCTGTACGGCGTTGACAACGGCGTCCGGCGCGATCCGCCGGTGTGGATCGTCTCGAGCACTTCGGCCGCACCGAGGGGGCGGACGCCCGCGCCTGTTCCCTTTGCGTCGTTCCCGGTGCCGGGCTCGGCGCCCGTCGTCCTCCATCCCACGGATGGCGGCAACGGCATCGCCTCCCTTGCCCTGCGGCCGTCGCGGGGACTCGACTCCATCGTCGACGACGCCTCCGTCAGCGGCAGCGCGAGTGCCCGCGCACCGCAGTCGGCCCATCGCCTCCTCTTCGCGACCGCCCCGCTCGCGGATTCGCTGCGCATCTCCGGGACCCCGCGCGTAACGGTGCGCGTCGCCGCCGACCGGCCCGCGGCCAACCTCAGCGTGTGGGTCGTGATGCTGCCCTACGACGCCACGGAGATCGGCGCCGCCGGCCGCGCGGGCGTGGTGACGCGCGGCTGGGCCGACATCCAGAACCATGCGTCGCTCACCCGCGGCGGCATCTACGCATCGACGCGCCGCGGCGAGCCGCTCGTCCCGGGGCGGTACTACGACCTGACCTTCGATCTGGAGCCGGATGACCAGGTCATCCCCGCCGGGCGGCAGCTCGGCATCATGATCATGTCGACCGACCCGGAGTTCACCCTGTCGCCAAGGCCCGGAACGCGGCTGACGGTGGACCTCGCGGGGACGTCGTTCACGCTGCCGGTGGTGGGCGGCGGCACGGCCTTCACGCGCGCGGGCGGCGTGCGGCGCGACCCCTGAAACGCGGCATCATCAGGACTTACCTCAACCTTTTTTCGAGACAATGAGTCTGGATACGAGCAAGTTCATCTACGTCATGAAGGATCTCCGCAAGGTGGTCCCGCCCAGCCGCGAGATCCTCAAGGGGATCTGGCTCTCCTTCTACCCGGGCGCCAAGATCGGCGTCGTGGGTTCCAACGGCAGCGGCAAGAGCACGCTGCTGCGCATCATGGCAGGCGTCGACAAGGACTTCATCGGCGAGGCGTGGGCCGCCGCCGGCACGCGCATCGGCTACCTGGCGCAGGAGCCGCAGCTCGATGCGTCGCTGGACGTGCGCGGCAACGTGGAAGAGGCCGTCCGCCACCAGCGCGACGTCCTCCGCCGCTACGAGGAAGTCAACAACTCGTTCGGCGACGAGAACGCGGACATGGACGCGCTGATCGAGGAGCAGGCGCGCCTGCAGGACCAGATCGACGCCGGCAACCTGTGGGAGCTCGACCGCAAGATCGAGATCGCCATGGACGCCCTCCGCCTCCCCCCGGGCGAAGCGGAAGTCACCAACCTTTCCGGCGGCGAGCGGCGCCGCGTGGCGCTCTGCAAGGTGCTCCTCGAAGAGCCGGACATGCTCCTCCTGGACGAGCCCACCAACCACCTGGACGCCGAGTCGGTGGCCTGGCTGGAGCACCACCTCTCCGAGTTCAAGGGGACGATCGTGGCCATCACCCACGATCGCTACTTCCTGGACAACGTGGCCGAGTGGATCCTGGAACTGGACCGCGGCGAGGGGATTCCGTGGAAGGGCAACTACACGTCGTGGCTGGAGCAGAAGCAGGAGCGCCTCGCTAAGGAGGAGAAGCACGCCTCCGCCCGCCAGCGCACCCTTCAGCACGAGCTGGAGTGGGTGCGGATGGCGCCGCGCGCGCGCCAGGCAAAGAGCAAGGCCCGCATCACCGCCTACGAGGAGCTTCTGAACGCGGACCAGCGCGAGCGCACCTCCACCGCCGAGATCATCATCCCCGCCGGCCCGCGCCTCGGAGAAGAAGTCGTCGTCGCCGACCACCTCACCAAGGCGTTCGGCGACAAGCTGCTGATCGACAATCTGGAGTTCCGCCTTCCGCGCGGCGGCATCGTGGGCGTCATCGGCCCCAACGGCGCCGGCAAGACGACGCTCTTCCGCATGATCACCGGCGGCGAGCAGCCGGACGCCGGCGCGCTCAAGGTGGGCTCCACCGTGCAGCTCGCCTACGTGGACCAGAGCCGCGACACCCTCAACGCCGACAAGTCCGTCTACGACGAGATCTCAGGCGGCCAGGAGACGCTGGAGCTGGGCAAGCTCAAGGTGAACGCGCGCGCCTACTGCTCGTGGTTCAACTTCAAGGGATCGGACCAGCAGAAGAAGGTGGGCACCCTGTCCGGCGGCGAGCGCAACCGGGTGCACCTGGCCAAGGTGCTCAAGTCGGGCGGCAACCTGATCCTCCTGGACGAGCCCACCAACGACCTGGACGTCGACACCCTGCGCGCGCTGGAAGAGGCGCTGCTGGACTTCGCCGGCTGCGCCGTGGTGATCTCCCACGACCGGTGGTTCCTGGACCGCATCGCCACGCACATCCTGGCCTTCGAGGGCGAGAGCAACGTGGTCTGGTTCGAGGGCAACTACCGCGAGTACGAGCTCGACAAAAAGCGCCGCCTCGGCGCCGACGCCGACATCCCGCACCGCATCCGCTACCGCAAGCTGGTCCGCGCCTGAGCCAACCGCACGAAACAGCAGTCTCACACAGAGACACAGAGGCACAGAGAGAGGTTTTTCTCTGTGCCTCTGTGTTTGGGGGCATTATGTAAAACACATAACGCGATTTACATAACGGGAGGCGGCGCTCGGGACAGTTACGCGCGGGTGCGGCTTCTGCACGCCTAACGGGCCACTGGATGTACCGGCCCGCCTCAATGTTGGCGATGTTTTACGGAACTAGGGTGCTCGGCTTGTGCGTCGGATTGGCCGTGATTATCCTGGCACTTCAAGCAGGTCGCGAGGGATACGTTCGTGCGTACAACCATCCCATGATCGAATACATCGTGCGCATCGAGCTTCCGGTTTTCATGCACAGCCGAATCTAAGGAGATCTCGATGACTCTCGTGGATCAACTGCGCCAGATCGCGGCGGAGCAGGCGAGCGCCGTACCGGGGGAGTCGGACTACTGCGAAATGGAAGAGTTCTATCGCGAGATAGTTCGGCTCGGTATAGCAAAGAAGAACGTGTACGAGTTTCCGCATCTCGACACGACCGGCAGGAGCTTACATCGTAAACGTGTGCGCACTCGGGAGTCGGCTTAGTCAGCCTTGCTATAGCGTCCAACCTCTGAGTTTAGAGGGACCGGATTACGAGCAGATAAATATAGCAGGCCGGGTGAACTCAGCCGACTCGCGCTTCACCTTCTTCCTCCAGGGAGCAGGAATCCAGAGGCACACTGGAAGTAGGGGATCACGCAGATTTTAAAGGCCGTCGTTCTCTCAAGGGCGACTATTGCTCAGGATTCGTGGGCGGCGACGGTCCCTGTCACAGCCAAAAGCACCAACGCACGGCGAGCCTTAAGTTCGAGGGGCTTGAACGCTGCACTGGTTTTTTTGTGCAGCCTGGCCTATCTTCGGCATACCTTTGGGTTTGCACGCGTGCAGATCGCACCCCAATCCCACGGCACACAACGACTCATGGAAAGTGATCTCCTCGGACGGCTGCGAAACACTCGCCTGGCAACAGCACACAATCTCCTCCCCCTATTCGAGGCGGTTATCAACTCCGTCCATGCGGTGGAGGGGCGCGGTAAGACCGGAAAAATCACAATTCAGATCGAGCGCTCGACCCAGTACTTCCTGGACGATTTACATGGAAACTACCTTCCTGAGATAGTTAATTTCTCAGTTACTGACAATGGTGTTGGGTTCAATGCAATAAACTACGGCTCGTTCGAGACGCTCGACTCTCAAGCAAAGCTCGCGATTGGTGGCAAAGGAATCGGTCGCGTCCTGTGGCTGATTGCCTTCGAAGATGTCACAGTTCAAAGCACGTTCCAAGAAAACGGTGAGTACTTTCACCGCAGCTTTGAGTTCCGGCGCACCAAGCAAGGGATTGAGAATTGTCAGCTAGAAAGGTTAGAGAATGCACGTGCTGAACCCGCGACCACGATTCGCTTACAAGGGTTCCGAAAGCGATTCCGGGATGCTGCGCCGAAGTCTGCGAATGCCATCGGCCGAAGAATAGTGGAACACTGCCTCCTGCTCTACACGCTAAAGTCTATGCCTGAGGTGGTCATCGTAGACGCTAGCACAGAGGAGACAGTAAATCTCAACCAAATGTACGAGGAGGAATTCGAGCGAGTATCGAATAGCCGCATGTTCGAGGTGAGCGGCCATAAATTTACCATGGTGGATTTCCTTCTCCGGCCGACAGCCGATGCCGAGAATGCAATACACTTTTGTGCGAACACGCGTGCGGTGGTCACTCGGAAGCTGGGCGGTGTAGTGCCACATGCTGATCGTCCGTTTCGGATGCCGAGTGGTAATGATGCGATGTATTGGGCCTGTGTGACGAGCGAACTCTTGGATCGAACGGTAGACGCGCAACGCACGGGCTTTGACATCGTACATGACGGCGAGATTTCTTTCGACGGTGAAGAGGTAACTTGGGAACAGATCGTTGAGGCAGCGATGTCCGCTGCATCGGAGTTTTTGGCGCCCCACACGGCCGATGCCAAGGAGGCGTCGCTTCAGCGGATCCGTAGGTTTATCGAGCAATCCGAACCCCGCTACCGCTTGCTGTTGGAACACAGGCGTTCAGAGTTGGAGGCGTTGCCGACTACGCTATCCGATGAGCGACTTGAACTAGAGTTGCACAAGCTACTCTCCGCTTGGCGCATCGAGGCTACGGAGCAAGTGCGAGCTAAGCTAAAGAGCGTGGAGACAAGCGCCGTCAGCTTTTCGCAACACAAAGATGAGGTTATTCGAGCGCTGGGCAAACTGCAGGAGGTCGCTCAGTCTGACCTGGTGGATTATGTAATCCATCGTGCGAGCGTACTCACGTTCCTCGAGCGGTTGATTGGGCTAATGGAATCTGGAAAGTTCGCTCGGGAGGATGCTCTACATGGTTTGTTCTTCCCACAACGAACCACTTCTGACCACATCGCGTACGACCAGCACAACCTGTGGGTTCTGGACGAGCGGTTGGCATTCCACCACTACCTCGCCTCAGACCTAAAGTTTTCTGCTCAGGAGGATTCCCCAGTCGCAGTTTCTGGTGAGCGTCGGCCTGACGTAGTACTCTACAATCGTAAAATGGCATTCGCGGGCGAGGACTTTCGGCCGTTCTCATCGGTAGTAATTGTTGAGTTTAAGCGACCGGAACGAGATGATTACGATGAGAATGAGAATCCGATT
>DASWNZ010000050.1:0-25409 GCA_036398975.1 Longimicrobium sp. | reverse complement strand
CGCCTTCCCCCGCGCCTGAAAACGCGGCTGGCCGCACCTTTCCCGGTGCGGCCCTCCATCACCACCCGCGCGCCCCCACCCCACCCGCGCCGGGCCCAAATCAGTTCAGCCAGGTCTTCTCCGGCCGCCCCTGCTCCCGAGCCGCCTCGCGCAGCCGGAAGAGCTCGCCCGCGAAACCCGCTGCCACGGTCTCGAACGCCCCGCGGTCGCGCGCGTCGCGGGGCGTCATCCCCACGAACTGCCGGAACGCCGCCTTCAGGCTCACCGCGCTGGCGTACCCGCTCGCCTCGGCGATGGCGCCCACGGTGCGCCCGGGATCGTCCAGCATCTCGGCGGCCAGCAGCAGGCGCAGCCAGGCGAGGAGCCGGCGCGGGGGCGGGAGGTCGGCGCGCTCGCACCAGCGCAGGACGGTGCGCTCGTTGACCCCCAGCGCCGCCGCCAGCTCCGCCGCCAGCCCCCCCGCCGCGACCGTCTCCGCCGCCGCGGCCAGCAGCGCACGCGAGCGGCTGGGGACGGTGCGGGGAAGGGCACGCTCCAGCAGGCGGTGCACCGTGCGCGCCCGCACCCCGTCCACGCGGCGGGCCAGAGCGGGGACGGTGTCCTCGCGACCCCGCACGATCACGTCCGCCACACCCCACGCAAAGAGCTCGCGCAGCGTGTCGCCGCGGCCCAGGGCGGGGCTCACCACCGCGAGCACCGTGGCCGAGGGGAACTCCTCCAGCAGCACGCGGAGCTCCCCCGGGGGCTCGTGTCGCGGGTCCACCACGCTGATGGCGGTGGCGGGCGCGCGGCGCAGCGAGGCGCGCAGCGCATCCCAGTCCGGCACCCGCACCAGCTCCTCGGCGTCGCTCAGCACGCCGCACAGTCGCGACTTCAGATCCGGGTCCTCATGGAGCAGGAACACCGGTCGGATCACCGTCTGCATCTGCTGTCCCGATAGGGTAGGTTTTACGACGCGTCTTGACCTGCCACCACTTACGGGCGCACCTTTCCGCGAACTTCCCGTCCATACCCCATTCCCACACCGGAGCCGAACGATGAAGATCGTGCGCATCCTTCCACTCGCCTGCATCATCTGTCTGCTGTCCGCCTGCGGCTCCGACAGCATCACCGCGCCCGACGCCGACCGCGTCGCGCCGCCCGCGAAAGTCCAGGAGCTCGGGAACGGCACGATGGGGAGCGGCGGCTGACCCCCGCCGCACCTACGCCGCGGCGAACTGCAGTTCGGACCGGCGCCGCAGGAAGCGGCCGAACTCGTCGGCCAGCCGCTCCGCGTCGCGCGCGATCTCGGCCGGCTCCTCCGGCGCGGGAGTGTGCAGGGCGAGGCGGCGGCGCGCGGAGTCGAGCTGCCCTTCGGCCAGCATGCGCGTGTGGCTCTCGTTTCGCGCGGCCGCGACGCGGGCGGCGCGGGAGGCCGTCTCTTCCGCGCGCGCCCACTCGGCCATCGTGTTGTCCGCGCGCGCCAGCAGCAGGAGCGATTCGGCCGCGACGGGGGCGCACGCGGAGCCGCGATCCAGCAGCGCCAGCGTGGCCGCGCGGTTCTCCTCGTAGCGCTCCCGGTCGCCGGCGCCCGCGGCCGCTCGCGCGGCGTTGGCCACCACCAGCGCCTGCGCCGTGGGTTCGGTGAAGCAGGGCAGGACCTGCTCGAACACGGGGAGCGCGCGGGCGAAGTACCCCTGCTGCGACCAGAAGCAGCCCACGTCGTGCGCCAGCGCCGGGAGGCGCGGGTGCGCCGGCCCGTACGCCTGGACCGCCGAGCCCGCGTGTGCGTACGCCTCGTCCACGCGGTGCGCGTCCAGCGCGAACACGAAGAGCTCGTGGTGCGCGGCGCCCGCGAGCCCCCGCATGCGGCGGCGGCGCGCGGTGCGCAGCGCCCGCCCCACCACGGCGCGCGCCGCGGGGTAGTTGCCGCTGCGGTGGTAGAGCACGCCCAGCCCCACGAATGCCCAGCCGTACGACTCCCAGTCCTTGCCGCGCGCCAGCTTCACGGCGCGGCGGAACCACGTCTCCGCGCGGGCGTGGTCGGCGGCGTCGCGGGCGAGGCGCGCGGTGGCCAGCGCCAGCCGCGGATCGCCGGGGCGGGCCAGCGCCGCCGCCTGCGAGAAGGCCAGCCGGGTGGCGGGCGCCTCCGCCTCCGCCCAGCGGGCGACGGCGCGGCAGGCGTGCGCCACCCGCGCCCGGCTCGCCTCCTCCGGCGCCTCCATCATCTCCGCCACCACCAGCAGGGGCGCCCACAGCGCCGGGTCCGCCCCGCACCCCCTGATCTCCGCCCGGCGCCCCTCGCCCGCGTCCGCCGGAAAGAGCCCACCCCGCTCCGCCGCCGGCACGCCCAGGTAGAGCATCACGTCGCGCAGCGTGGCCCACAGCAGCACCCCCAGCTCGCCGGGGATCTCCTGGAGGATCTCGACCCCTTCCGCCCCGCTTCCCCGCCTCGTGAGCGGAACGGTCGGGACGTAGCAGCGGCCGGTGCGCGCGCGCGTGGAGCGTGGAGGCGAGAGCTTCATCATGGGCTCCGGAGGGGTAGGAAATCGGAAACGGGACGCGTGCTGCGGTGTTTCCGGCCAGAAAGTAAGAAGGTTTCGCTCCGCGGAACAGGGTTCCGAATCGGGCGATGATTAAGATTGCGTGTCGGGCGTGGCAAGAAGCGCATCGAGCACACGGCCGCGGTGGGCCAGGAACTCGCTCGTCACCCGGTACGCCTCCGTCCGCTCGTACGGCGTGCGCACGATTCCCTCCGCTCCCAGCGCGTAGATCCAGGCGTTGGGGTAGGCGAGGAGGAGGGGCGAGTGGGTGGCTACGATGAGCTGCGATCCGCGCGCCACCATGCGGTGGACGAGCCCCAGAAGCGAGAGCTGCCGGGCGGGCGAGAGGGCGGCCTCGGGCTCGTCGAGGAAGTATACGCCCGGACGGCTCATCCGGTTCTCGAAGAGCGCGAGAAAGGCCTCGCCGTGCGACATCTCGTGGAGCGGGCGGTCTCCGTACGCCTTCGCGAGCGCGCCGCCGAACGCTTTGGCCCGGTCGAGCCGCTCCACCTCGGTCGCGAGGTTGAAGAAGCTCTCCGCCCTCAGAAAGAATCCGTCGGGCGGCCGGCGCCCCGCCAGCCCCAGGTCCAGGTACCCGTGCAGCACCGAGTGCGACGGGCGCGTCACGAAGCGGATGTTGCGCCCTCCTCCCTCCGCGTTCAGCCCCAGCGCGATCGCCGCCGCCTCCAGCAGCGTGCTCTTTCCCGATCCGTTCTCCCCGGCGAGAAAGGTGACCGCCGGGTGAAGGGGCATCGTATCCAGGCCGCGCACGGCCGGAAGGCTGAACGGATACACGTCGAAGGACGGCACCCATTCGCGTTCCAGTCGTAGGTAGGGGAGCGGCATGGGCGACGGGAGGGGGTGCGTTGGTGCGTTAGTGCGCTGAAGACAAAACAGTCCCCGCCATAATGTCAAAACCGCGATCTGACGCCGCATCGCCTCTGCCCGCTCAATGTCATGGCGCCAGGCGATGGATTTACTGTGCCGGCCGCGGCGTTGTTCCATTGCGCCGTCCTCGTGCCACACAGGCTAGATCCTTCAGTCGCCGCCCATGTTTCGTGCCCGAGCAGACGACGGTGAAGCGGCTCCTTCAGGATGACAGAGAAGGGACATCGGGCCGGCTCCAGAAAAGCGCACTCACGCACTAACGCACTCACGCACTTTCTCCCTCACCTGTAGCCCGCCGCCTGCAGCGCAAACAGCTCCGCATACCGCCCTCCGCCCGCCACGAGGGACTCGTGCGTGCCTTCCTCCAGGACGCGGCCGTGCTCCAGAACCAGGATGCGGTCGGCCATGCGGACGGTGGAGAAGCGGTGGGAGATGAGGATGGCCATCTTGCCCTCCGTCAGCTCCGCGAACCGTTCGAAGACGACGAACTCGGCGCGCGCGTCGAGCGCGGCGGTGGGCTCGTCCAGGATCAGGAGCTGGGCATCGCGCATGTACGCGCGGCCGAGCGCCACCTTTTGCCACTGCCCGCCGCTCAGGTCCACCCCGCCCTCGAAGCGGCGGCCCAGCATCGTACGGTAGCGTTCCGGGAGGGCCTCGATCACCTCGGCGGCCAGCGAGCGGTGCGCCGCGTCCTCGATGGCGCCGCGCGATCGCTCCGGGTCCGCCTCCAGCAGCGCAATGCGGCCGACGGCGATGTTCTCCTCCGCGGCCATGTCGTAACGCACGAAGTCCTGAAAGATGACACCCACGTTCGCGTGCAGCTCCGCCGGATCGTAGTCGCGCAGCGGAATGCCGTCCAGCAGGATCTCGCCGCGCGTGGGATCGTACAGGCGGGTGATCAGCTTGGTGAGCGTCGTCTTTCCCGCGCCGTTCTCCCCCACCAGCGCGAGCCTCTCCCCCGGCGCCACGCGGAACGAGATCCCGCGCAGCACCCAGCCGGCCTCGTCGTCGCCGTTTTCGGTCGCGCGCTCGTCATCCCCCGACGCTTGCGGGTACCTGAACCAGACGTCGCGGAACTCGAAACCGTCACGGATCGGGCGCGGGAAGGGCGCGGGCTGGACGGGTGCCGCGATGCTCGGCCGCATCCCCAGGAAGACGAAGAGGTCCTCCAGGAAGAGCGCCTGCTCGTACAGCTCCGAGGTGGAAAGGAGCATCCCCTGGATCAGCGTGCGGGAGTGCGAAAAGGTCCCGCCCAGCAGCGTCAGGTCGCCAATGGTGAGTCGGCCCAGCACCACGCGATAGATGATGGTGGCGTACGCCGCATAGTAGCCCAGCGTGGAGACCAGCGACAGCGCCATCCCCACCACCCCGCGCCGGATCGCCAGCGAGCGGTTGGCCAGGTAGAAGTCGTCCGCCAGCGCGCGGTACTGGTCGATCAGGTAGCGCGACAGGCCGAAGAGCTTCACCTCCTTGGCCGTCTTGTCCGACGCGGCGATGAGCCGGTAGTAGTCCAGCTTGCGCCGCTCGGGGGTCCAGGAATAGAGGAGCGAGTAGCCCAGCGCCGCGAAGTGCGTCTCTCCCAGGAACGACGGGAGCACCGCCGCCACCAGCAGCACGAAGAGCAGCGGCGAGAACGCCAGCAGCGTGCCGATCAGCGTGACCAGCGTCAGCGTATTCTGCGCCAGCCCCAGGAGCTGGCTCAGCAGGGCGATGCGGCCCACGGTGTGGCGGCGCGCGCGCTCCAGGCGGTCGTAGAAGGTGGGGTCCTCGAAGTGCTGCAGGTCCAGCAGGGCGGCGTGCTCCATGAGCCGCACGCTCATGCGGTTGGAGAAGAGGTCGCCCAGGAGCGATTCCAGCAGCGACCCGGCCCGCGCAAGCAGCTCGCCGAGCGTCACCACGCCTAGCTCCATCGCCACCAGCGTGGCCACCGCGCGCCACTCCGGCCTTCCCGACTCGGCCGAGCGCACCACAGTGTCGATGATCAGCTTGCCGATCCAGAGGCTGGCGAGCGGCACGAAGGCGCGCAGCAGCCGCAGCACCACGATGGCGGCCGTGTAGCCGCGGTGCGTCTCCCACACCATGCGCAGAAAGGGCGGGAGGTTGCGCATGGCGCGCCGCCGGTCTGCCCAGCTCGGTGGGGTCCCGCCGCGTCCGCGCCGCGAGCCGTTCATTGTGCGTGGTGGTGCCATGCAGGGAAGTGTAACGACGGGGGCAACGGCGGGGAACGGGGTGCGCGGCGGAGGACGGTGCGCGGGATGGCACGGGCAGCCACGTGGGGCGGCCCCTACCAGGGTGGGCGGTGCGTGGCGCCGGGGCCGCGGTGCGGGCGAGGGCGGGCAGACACGCAGGTCTGCCCCTACCGGCGTCCGTGCGATGAGAACGGTAGTTCTCCCCCTCACCCGCCCTGCGCCCCCGCGGGAGGGGGTCGGGGGGAGGGGGCCCCGACACCGTGTCGGGCGGTTCCCTACAGACGAGGGCGCGGGGGCGCGCTACATTCACGCTGCCGAAACAGGATTTCGGTTCCGCGCGGCCGTGTGCGCGGGGGGAAATGGCGGGCCTAGCGGCTCGCATGCCCCCCGGCTATAATGCCGTTTTCCGGCGCGGGCGCGCCGCGAATACGCCCGCCGGGGAGGGTGCCCGCGCCCCGGGGGCGAACGCCGTATCCGACCACCGAGACTCCACCGTCCATGAAGTCACGAGCGAAAAGCTCCGGGTACTCCCCCTGGAAGCCGGCCTTCGGGCTCGCGCTCCTCACCCTGCTGGCGGGGTGCGGGGAAGACCACCTGAAGACGTACCCGCAGACGACCTTCGCCCCCGCCAGCGACTTCGCGCGGGAGCTGGACTGGCTGTTCAAGTACACCCTGGTGCTGGGCGTGCTCGTCGGCCTCTTCGTGTTCGCGCTGCTGGGGTACATCGTGTGGCGCTTCCGCTACCAGCCCGGCCACCCCGAGCCCGAGCAGGTGCACGGCAACGCCCGCCTGGAGCTGCTCTGGACCTTCATCCCCGCCCTCATCCTGGCGGCGATCGCGGTCCCCACGGTGCGCAGCATCTTCAACACGCAGCGCGAGGCGCCGGCCAACGCGCTCATCGTGGAGGTGCGCGGGTACCAGTGGTGGTGGGAGTTCCGCTACGCGGTCAACGGCGGGCGCGACACGGTGGTGACGGCCAACGAGATCCACGTGCCCGTGGGCACCCCCGTGCAGCTGCGCATGACCGCGGCCGACGTGCTCCACGCCTTCTGGGTGCCGCAGATGGGCGGCAAGCGCGACCTGATCCCCAACAAGGTTAACACCATCATGTTCACCCCCGAAGAGCCGGGGGTGTACCTGGGGCAGTGCGCCGAGTTCTGCGGCGACTCGCACGCGCTCATGAAGATGCGGCTGATCGCCCACGAGGCCGGCGGCTTCCAGCGCTGGCTGCAGAACGAGTCGCAGCCCGCCCCCGCCCCGCGCGACTCGGCGGTGATGCTGGGCAAGCAGCTGGTGACCAAGGGCGCGTGCGCCGGGTGCCACACGCTGCGCTACGGCACGGCGCGCGACTCGGTCACCCTGGGGCGCAACGGCCCGAACCTGACGCACTTCGGCCGCCGCCGCTACCTGGCCGCCGGAATCCTGGAGAACAACGCGGAGAACCTCAGCAAGTGGCTCAAGGATCCGCCCGCGGTAAAGCCAGGCTCCAAGATGCCGAACCTCGGCCTCAAGGACGAGGAAATCCGGTACATCGTGGCGTACCTGCAGACGCTGCAGTGAGACGGGCGCCCGGCCGCACGCGCGGCGGGGCCGCGAATCCAGTGATCCACGGCGCCATGCGCGGCGCCGCAACCTGATGGAGTAGGAATGGCATCGACCGCGACCGTGGCTGCGCCGCACGCCCACGCAGCCGCACCCCACACCGAAACGGGGGTGTGGAGCTGGATCACCACCGTCGACCACAAGCGGATCGGGATCCTGTACTTCTTCTCCTCGATCTTCTACTTCCTGGTGGGGGGCGTGGAGGCGCTGTTCATCCGCACGCAGCTGGTGGTGCCGGAGAACAACTTCATCAGCGCGGATCTGTACAACCAGATGTTCACGCAGCACGCGCTGACGATGATCTTCCTGGCGCTGATGCCGCTCACGGCCGCCTTCTTCAACTACATCGTGCCGCTGCAGATCGGCGCGCGCGACGTGGCGTTCCCGCGGCTCAACGCGCTGTCGTACTGGGTGTACTTCTTCGGCGGGCTGATGCTGCTGTTCGCGGCCGTCTTCCAGATGGCGCCCAACGTGGGGTGGTTCGCCTACGCGCCCATCACGGAGCGGCAGTACAACCCGGGCCCCAACGTCGACTTCTACGTGCTGGGCCTGCAGATCGTCGGCCTTTCGTCGATCCTGGCGGGGATCAACTTCATCGTCACCATCCTGAACATGCGGGCCCCGGGGATGCGCCTGATGCGCATGCCCATCTTCACCTGGATGGTGCTGATCACGCAGGTGCTGATCGTGACGGCGATGGCGGTGTTCACCATCGCCATCACGCAGCTGATGTTCGACCGCATGTTCGGCACGACGTTCTTCGACCCTTCCAAGGGCGGCGACCCGCTGGTGTGGCAGCACCTCTTCTGGATGTTCGGCCACCCGGAGGTGTACATCCTGATCATCCCCATCTTCGGGATGATCAGCGAGGTGATCCCCACCTTCAGCCGCAAGCCGCTCTTCGGCTACAACGTGATGGTGTTCGCCTCGGTGCTCATCGGCTGGCTGGGGTGGGGCGTGTGGAGCCACCACATGTTCGCCGTGGGCCTGGGGCCGATCGCCGACGCCTTCTTCGCCCTCTCCACCATGCTGATCGCCATCCCCACGGGGATCAAGATCTTCAACTGGATCGGGACGATGTGGGGCGGCTCCATCCGCTTCACCACCTCCATGCTCTTCGCGGTGGCGTTCATCGCCATGTTCACGCTGGGCGGGATCTCGGGGGTGATGCACTCGGTGGCGCCGTCGGACCTGCAGCAGACGGACACGTACTTCGTGGTGGCGCACATCCACTACGTCTTCTTCGGCGGCACGGTGCTGGGGCTGTTCTCGGGGGTCTACTACTGGTTCCCCAAGATCTTCGGCCGGCTGATGGACGAGAAGCTGGGGAAGATCCACTTCATCGGGTCGATGGTGGGGATGAACCTGGCGTTCTTCCCGATGCACTTCCTGGGGATGTACGGGCAGCCGCGCCGTACCTTCACCTACCCCGGGGACCTCGGGTGGAACTTCATGAACCTGATGTCCACCGTCGGCGCCTACCTGCTGGCGCTGGCCACCGCGGTCTTCGTGTGGAACGTGATCCGCTCCCTGCGCAAGGGCGCGATCGCGGGAGACAACCCGTGGGGCGCCGCGACGCTGGAGTGGTCGATCCCGTCGCCGCCGCCGGTCTACAACTTCCGCGACATCCCCATCGTGCACTCGCGCATGCCGCTGTGGGAGGCGGACGCCAGCAAGGAGCCGGGGATCCCGCACGGCAAGGTGGCCGAGGACGTGAACTCGATCACCGTGGGCGGCACGCAGGTGGGCGAGGTGGAGTACCCGGATTCCGAGAGCAAGATGAGCGCGCACGACCTGGGGATCCACCTTCCGCCGCCGTCGTACTGGCCGGTCATCCTGGCGTTCGGGATCCTGATGACCTTCGGGTCGCTGATCTTCCGCAACCTGGACGGCACGCTGCACAACCTGTGGTTCCTGTCGGTGGCGGGCGTGCTGCTGGTCGCGGTTTCCATCTTCAAGTGGGCCTTCGAGCCCGGGCACTGAGCCTGACGACCCCGAGCCTCGGGACGGAGAGATACGCTACGTGAGCATCGTGAACGCGGCCGACCACGCCGCGAACCCCGCGCACCTCGACACCAGCACCGGGCTGGACAACCGGAAGATGGCGTTCTGGACCTTCATCGGGTCTGAGTGCCTCCTCTTCGGGTCGCTGATCGCCACCTACCTGGCGTACAAGGGGCGGAGCCTGCGGGGCCCGCTCCCGCACGAGCCGTCCATCGTGGACGGGCATCAGGTGGCGGGGATCCTGGACATCCCGCTGACCTCGCTGAGCACCTTCGTGCTGCTGATGAGCTCGCTGGCGATGGTGCTGGCGCTCGCGGCGGTGCAGCGGGGCGACCGCAAGTGGGCCGCCAACTGGCTCTTCTTCACGGCGTTCCTGGGGCTCGTCTTCCTGGGCTTCCAGGCGTACGAGTTCAACCACTTCTACCACAAGGGCCTGACGCTGCAGACCAACCTGTTCGGGAGCACCTTCTTCCTGCTGACGGGGTTCCACGGGGCCCACGTCTTCGTGGGGGTGATCTACCTGAGCACGCTGGGGATGCTGGCGGTCAAGAACCAGCTGGGCCCGGAGCGCTCGATGAGCGTGGAGATCGCGGGCCTGTACTGGCACTTCGTGGTCGTGATCTGGATTGTGATCTTTGCCCTCGTTTACCTGATCAAGTGAACCGACGATGAGCAGCGAGCAGCGCGAGATCGCGCACGACCAGCACACGCATCCGGGGCCGAAGCAGTACGTCATCATCGGGATCATCCTCACCATCATGACGGTGTTCGAGATCCTGGCGTACTACGCGGAAGAGGACTGGGGCATCCTGAACGCCGGCATGGCCGCGGCGGTCATCGCCATCCTCTCGGCCGCCAAGTTCATCACGGTGGTGATGTACTACATGCACCTCAAGTTCGACAGCAAGATCTTCACGGGGATCTTCATCTTCCCCGCCGCTCTGGCGATCCTGGTGATCGGCGCGATGTACATCGTGCAGCAGGTGCTGCCGCGCGCGGGGGCGGCGCTGGGGAGTTAGAGGGGGGGAGCGGGAACAGCTCTCCGCGAAGCTGGTACGGAGCGGGGCGGGGGAGTGAGCCCCGCCCCGCTCCGGCTTTTCAGGCGGGAACCCAAACAGGCAGTGCTCTGGATGACGATGACGCTCGCGCTCCTGCACCAGGAGTCGTTCTCCTGGCAGGAGTGGAAGGTATATCCGCAATTCATGGTGGGGTGGCTCCTGCTGGGGGCGGCCTACTTCCTCCTGATCGGGCCGCTCCGCGGCCGCTTTCCGGGGTCGGAGCCGGTGCCGGCGAAGAAGGTGGCCTCGTTCGCGTTCGCGATGGCGGCGATGTTCCTGTCGCTGCAGGGGCCGCTGCACGAGCTGAGCGACTACTTCCTGTTCAGCGCGCACATGGTGCAGCACCTGGTGCTGATCCTGGTGATGCCGCCGTTTCTGCTGTACGGCATACCCGACTGGATGCTGCGCCCCGCGGTGCGGCTGCGGCCGGTGGCGTTCGTGGCGCGGATGCTCACCTTTCCCATCGTGGCGTTCGCGCTCAACAACACCATCTTCCTGGCGTGGCACTTTCCGGGTCCGTACGACCTGATGATGCGCAACCACGGCGTGCACGTGGCTATGCACCTCACCATCATGGTGACGGGCACCATCATGTGGTGGCCGGTGATGAGCCCCATGAAGGAGCTGCCGCGCATCGCGCCGGCGCTGCAGATGGTCTACCTCTTCGTGCTCGGCATCCCGATGATGGTTTCGGCGGCGCTGATCACCTTTTCGGAGACGGAGCTGTACCGCTGGTACGTGGAGGCCCCGCGCCTCTTCCCCATCTCGCCGCTGGACGACCAGCGGCTGGGCGGGGTGATCATGTGGGTGCCCGGCGGCCTGATGCTGTGGATCGCCATCACCGTGGTCTACTTCCGCTGGACCGTCCCCGAAGTCACCGCGGACGAGACGAGGTCGCGGAAGCTGGCCCGCTCCGGCCTGGTCATCAAGCCGCCCGCGTTCCCGCAGACGTAAGGGGCCCCCTCCCCCGCTCGTTCCTCGCGGCCCCTCCCCCAAACTGCGGGGGAGGGGCGAAGGGCCCACACGCCACTGAGCACCTCTCCTGCTGTTCTTTCTCTGTGTCTCTGTGTGAGCCCGCTGTTGCGGTTCTCTGCGCCTCCGCGTCTCCGCGTGAGACTGCAGTTAGGATCTCATCCGGATAACGAAAGGCGCCCCCGACGCTCGTGCATCGGGGGCGCTCGTGTTCGTGGGACCTTTCCCGTCAGCCGGCGGGCGGCGGGGGAGCGGTGCCGGTGGTGCCGGGGACCGGGGCGTTGCGCGGGATGCTGGCGCACGCCACCGGCTGCGTGCCGCCATACACCACCAGCGCGTGCTCGCCGTTCATCACCTGCGTGGTGGGGAGGGCGAGCGTGAACGTCTGCCCCGCCACCGTGGCCCCGCCCACCTGCACCTGCCCGACCTCCGCGACCTGCGCGCCCAGCTGGCTGCACGGGCCCTGGTTGACCGACACCCGGAAGCCGCCCGACCCGCCCGTGGGCGCGTTCACCGAGACGTTGACCGTGGTGCCGTTGCCGGCGGGCATCATGCTGAAGTTGCCCGAGACGCCGGAGTTGTTGAGCGCCGTCAGCGCGCCCGCCTGCGACATCCCGCTCACCGGGTCGCGCACGTTGCGCGGCGCGCCGGGGTTCTGGCCGGACTCGTCCGCCTCGGCCGCCTGGTTCGACTGACGCCGGTCCTGCGCCTCGCCCACCTTGTGCTCCTGCGTGGCCGGCTCGCCGTCGTCCACCGCCTGCCCGCCGCGGGAGCACGCCGTCGCCAGCGCCAGCATCGCCGCCACCCCTATCGTCCTTCTCATCGGCATCCCCTTTTCCGTGCGTCGTGTGTGGGCGCCGCGACGGGGCAAGAGGCATTCCAGCGACGGGTCACCCCTTCGCCACCGCCGCCCTGGCCGCCTCCAGCTGTTCCGGGCGCCCGATGTCCAGCCAGAGGCGGCCGTCCACGCGAAAGGGGAGGACGCGCTCGCCGGCCCCCGCCAGGCGCAGGTACGGCTCGAGCACCGAGAAAGCGCCGCGCTCCGTCAGCAGCCCGAAGATGCGCGGCGAGATCACGTGCACCCCCGCGAACGGCACCGCCCTCGCCTCTCCGACGGCGGGGCGCACGCGGATGTCGAGCTTCCTGGTTTCGTCCACCCGCCCCAGCAGGCCAGCGTCGTCGAAGAGGAAGCCGCGCGTGCTGGGGCGCTCCATCACCGCCAGCGTGGCGAGCGGGTCGCCGGCCGCCACGTGCGCCGCGTACATCCCGGCCAGCGGAAGGTCGGTGAGGATGTCTGCGTTGTGGACGAAAAAGGGCGCGTCTTTGCGGAACAGGTCGGTCGCCGCCACGAGTGCGCCACCCGTCTCCAGCGGCTCGCCCTCTTCGTGCGAGATCACGGTGTCCACGCCGAAGCCGCCGCGCTCCTCCACGTAGCGCGCGATCTGCTCGCCCAGGTGGTGCGTGTTGACGATCAGCCGGTCCGCGCCGGCCTCGATCAGCCGTCGGGCGACGCGCTCCAGCATGGGGACGCCGCCCACGTCGATCAGCGCCTTGGGGGTGTGGTCGGTCAGCGGCCGGAGGCGCGTACCCAGCCCGGCCGCCAGGATCAGTGCGTCCACGCTCAGACCCCTGCCCCCACGGCGGCTTCGGCGGCGGCGCGGCGCGCGGGCCACTTCCCCTCTTCGCGGTGGCTGAGCACCACGTTCACCGAGGGGTAGTACGTGCGCAGGTGGGCCGCCAGCTTCTCCGCGAAGTAGACGGAGCGGTGCTGCCCCCCCGTGCACCCGAAGTACACGCTGAGCGACTGGAAGCCGCGGGTGAGGTACACCCCCACCTGCCGCTCCACCAGGTCGCGCACGTTCTCCCAGAACTCCGCCGTCTCGGGCAGCGTGTCCAGGAACTCGCTGACGGGCTCGTCGCACCCGCAGAGCGGCGCGTACTCCGGGTAGCGCCCCGGGTTGTGCACCGCGCGGCAGTCGAAGACGAAGCCGCCCCCGTGCCCGCCGCTGTCGTCCGGATAGCCGCCCTTGTACGAGAAGCTCCCCACGTACAGCGTGAGCCCGGGCAGGGGTTTGGGCTGCGACTTCCGCAGCGCCGCGTTGTTGCAGATGCGCTCGAAGACGGTGCGCAGCTCGGGGAGCTCCAGCGCCACGAAGCCGGTCTCCAGCAGCCGTTCGATGTTGCGGATGGCGCCCGGCACGCTCTGCAGGAAGCGCGGCTTGCGCTCAAAGAAGCCGCGGTAGCCGTACGCCCCCATCGCCTGCATGATGCGCACGAGCACGTATCCGCGGAAGTGCTGGCGGAAGCGCTCGCGGTCCACCTTGGGAAGGTGCTCGTGCAGGGCGTCCAGGTAGTGCTCCAGCAGCTGCTCGCGGAGCGCCTCCGGGATCCCCGCCTTGGGATCGTACAGCAGCGACGCGACGTCGTACTGCAGCGCGCCGCGGCGGCCGCCCTGGTAGTCGATGAACCAGGGCTCGCCGTCGCGCAGCATCACGTTGCGGCTCTGGAAGTCGCGGTACAGGAAGTGGCGCGTGTCCGCCGCGAGCAGGAACGTCGTCAGCCGCCGGAAGTCCTTTTCCAGGCGCGCCTCGTTGAAGTCGACGTGCGCCAGCTTCAGGAAGTGGTACTTGAAGTAGTTCAGATCCCACAGAATCGACTGCCGGTCGAACGCGGCGCGCGGGTACGCCACCGAGTAGTCGATCACCTTGCCGCCCTCCACCTGGAAGCGGGGGAGGGTCTGCAGGATCCGCTGGTAGACGGGGATCATGGCCGCTGGGAAGTCGGCCCCCGGATCCTCTGCGCGCGCCTCCACGATGGCGTCGAAGAGCGTCGTCTCGCCCAGGTCCTCTTCCAGGTACAGCCCCGCCTCCTCGTCCACCGCGTAGATCTCGGGGACGGGAAGGTCAATGGAGCGGAAGGCGCGCGAGTACGAGAGGAAGGCGCGGTTCTCGTCGCGGTCGGGGCCCACCACGCCCACCGCCGTCTCCATCCCGTCGCCGATCAAGCGGTACATGGCGCGGCTGGAGCCATCGCCCTCGATCTGGAGGATGGAGGCCGGCGGCTTGCCGAACCGCTCTTCGAACAAACGGATAAAAATCTGCTCCACGGGGCCCGTCTTCCTGAGGATGCCTGAATGCCTTCGGTGCCAACAGGATAAGCGTGCAACCCCGGTGCCGCTACGGTGGAGCCCGCAACGACTTCCTTGCCCTCGCCCAGGGGTGCCATTATTTTGGCACCAGAGCGATCCACCTCCACGCGCGCCCCGCCCTCCGCCGATGCCTTCCGACACCTCACCCGACGCCGAGCTGAGCCGCCGCGAGCGCCAGATCATGGACGTCGTCTTCCGCCTGGGACGGGCGAGCGCGTCCGAGATCCACGAGCGCCTTCCGGACCCGCCCAGCGCCACGGCAGTGCGCACCATGCTCCGCATCCTGGAGGACAAGGGGCACCTGAAGCACGAGAAGGATGGCCCGCGCCACATCTACCTCCCCACCGTGCCGCGCGACTCCGCGCAACGCTCGGCAGCGGCGCACCTGCTGCGCACCTTCTTCGGCGGCTCCCCCCGCGCCGCCGTCGCGACGCTCCTGGACCTCTCCGAGCGCCCGCTGACGCCCAAAGAGCGCGACGAGCTGGTCGAGATGATCCGCCGCGAGCGCGAGGAGGGGCGGTGAACGGGTGGATGGCGCTGGACCCGGTGTGGAGCCCGGAGTGGGCCTGGCTCCGCTACGCCACCTCACTGCGCGCCACCGTCCTGCTACTGATCCTGGCCGCGGCGGCCCTCCTCCTGCGCCGCGCCCCCGCATCCGTGCGGGCGCAGCTCTGGGCCGCGGCACTGGTCGCCCTCCTCCCGCTGCCGGAGTTGCGCATGCTCCCGCTGCACTGGAGCGCCCACGTGGTCCCCTCCGTCCTGGCCGAGCCGATGATCGCGATCGGCTCCACGATGGTGGCGCAGAGCTGGCCCGGTGCGCTCGCCCTGCCCTGGACGACGATGCTGGGGATGGCCTGGATGGCCGGCGCCGCGCTGGTGCTGGGGCGCCTCGCGTGGGGATGGACCGCCGTCGCGCTCCTCTCGCGCCGCGCCCGCCCGGTCGAGGATGCGGGCTGGCTCGCGCTCCTCGACGAGTGCTCGGCGGCGCTGGGTGTGCGGCGCCGCGTTCGCCTTCTGCGCGCGGCGGGGATCGGCACGCCGCTCACCTGGGGGACGCTGCGCCCCGCCGTCGTCCTCCCCGCCGACGCGGACTCGTGGCCGGAAGCGCACCGCCGCGCCGTGCTCCTCCACGAGCTTGCACACGTGCGGCGGCTGGACTGCCTCCTCCAGCTCTTCGCCCACCTGACGTGTGCGCTCTGGTGGTTCCACCCCGGGGCCTGGTGGGCCGCGCACCGCCTGTCCACCGAGCGGGAGCGGGCCTGTGACGAGCGCGTCCTTCGCGCCGGCGTCCGCCCCTCCGACTACGCCGAGTGCCTCCTGCGCATCGCCGACGGCGCCCGCGGCTTCGGCGCCGTTGGCCCAGCGATCGTGGCCGCCGGTTTCCTCCGCCGCGGGCAGCTCCGCCTGAGACTGCGCGCGATTCTGACCCCGGCCCCGCGCCCCGCGCTGTCGTTCGCGGCCTCCTTCGCGACGGCGGCAGCCTGCGCCGCGCTGGTCCTGGTCGTCGGCTCCATGCGCCTGAGCCCGCGCCCCGACGTGCTCTGGACCGCCCTCGGCTCGCCCGACTGGTCGCGCCGCGCGTTCGCCGCCGAGAGCATCGCCCGCTTCGGCGACCCCGCCTCGGTCGCGGAGCTGCACGCCACCCTGCGCACCGAGCCCAACCCCGCCGTCCCCGCGATGGCCCGTTTCGGCGCCCGCCTCCGCCCAGGCACGGGGGAGGGCATGGTCATCCGCTTCGGCTGGCCCGGCGGCTGAACAAGGTCGTCCGATCGGCGCGGCAGACGACGGCGCATCGTCGGCCACGGGCGCGATAAATCGCGCCCCTACAGGATGGTCCGCACCGCGCGCAGTTAAGCCCCCTCTCCAGATAACGGCGAGGGCGCAGCCCTCTCCCGTTATCGGGAGAGGGGGCAGTCGAGTGTAACGAGACGGGGGTGAGGGCCCTCCCCGCGCCGTGTAGAGCCAAAATTTTGGCACCATGTCCCCAAACCTGGAGCATCCGCATGCGCCTTCACACCATCCGCCGAAGTCTCCTCCTCACCACCCTCCTCCTCGCCCCCGCCGCCCTCGCCGCGCAGACCCCGCACGGCCCGCTCTGGAGCTCCTACACGCGCGCCGCCGAGGTACTGCGCCTGGGCGCGGAGGCGCACGGTGGCGCGTCGGCGATCCGCGGGCTCACGGCGGCCTCGTTCCGCTGGGAGGGCGAGGACTACGCCCCCACGCAGGGCCGCGTGCCCGCTGTGTCATGGGACACGGCGGGGAACGGGCGCGCGGTGATGAGCGACGTACGGGTCGACATCGCCGCCGGCCGCTTCGCGTGGGACCGCGAGTTCCGCTTCGGCGGCGGCTACCTGAACGCGTTCCGGTGGGTCGGGAGCGGCCGCGAATTCCTGAGCTACAACCATCACCCGGAGCGCGGGATGGGCGGCACCACCTACCAGCGCGACACCACGGGGACACAGCAGCGGCGGGCGCTTTCGTCACTTGGCGGCAACATGCCGGTCCTTTTGATCCGCCAGGCGCTCGAGCGGTCCAACACACTCCGCCACCTCGGGCGGACCGAGCAGGAGGAGGTGATCTCGTATACGACCGCCGAGGGGGACCCGGTCACCCTCTACTTCGACACCGCCACGCACCTCGTCACCCGCCGCGAAGAGATGGGCAACGGCTCGCTGGGCGACGAGGTGGATGCAACCTACTTCGCGGGCTACGAGCAGATCGCGGGCTTCGCGGTGCCGCGCCGGCTGGAGCTGCGTTGGAACGGGCTGCTTACCGGGCGGCAGCGCCTGGTCTCGTTCGCGCCGGCGGCCGAGCTCCCGGACAGCCTCTTCCGCGTCCCGGCGGGCTACGCGCTCCCGGCGCCCGGCGGTGCGCCCGCGATGACGCGCGTGGCGGAGGGCGTGTACTTCGTGGAGCGGATCGGCGGCGGCTACCGCTCGCTGGTGGTGGACACGGACGAGGGCCTCGTGGTGGTGGACGCGCCCCTCAACCCCGATGCCACCAGCGCCGCCATCGCGCTGATCGAGCGGACGCTCCCCGGCCGTCCGATCCGCTACGTCGTCATCACGCACCACCACGGCGACCACATCGGCGGCATCCCGGCGTACGCGGCGCGCGGTGCCACGATCCTGGTGGCGCCCGGGAGCGAGGCCTACCTTCGCCGAATGATCTCCGTCACCCGCACCCTCGGCCGCATCGGCCAGCCGCCGCGCGCGCCGGCCCGGGAGGCGGTGTTCGAGACGCTGTCCAGGCGCCGCACCATCGGACGGGGAGCGCGCACGGTGGAGGTCCTCGACGTGGGTCCCACCTCGCACGCCGCGGCGATGCTGGCCGTGTACGTCCCCGCGCAGAAGCTCCTCTTCCAGGGCGACCTCCTGCGCATCAACGAGCACGGCGGCCCCGTCGTCTCCCCAGACGCCAGCCGCGACCTCGACTCCATCATCCGCCGCTTCCGCCTCGACGTGCGCACCATCGGGGCCGTTCACGGCCTCAACGGCACGATGGATGACCTTCGCGAGGCGATGCGCCGGGGCAGCGAGCGATAGGGGTAATCCATCCAGAACCGAAAGCGCCCCGCGTCCAGGCCGGACGCGGGGCGCTTTCAACCTCCCTTAATTCGCTCACCGAGCAGCGTGAGCAAGACTCTTCAAAGCCTCTCCGGCCTCATTCAGCGCGGACACCGCCTGCTCTCGGCTGACCGTGGGAAAGGAGCGAAGGAAGTCGTCCAGACAGTCGCCGCCCGCGAGGTCGTCGAACAGGTTCTGGACGGGCACCCGCGTGCCGACGAACACGGGTACGCCACCAAGGATCTCAGGGTCACGATGAACCGCGGGGCAATACTCGCCATGATCACTCTTCGTCGGCCTTATCCAGCGGCTGCATGGCGGAATGCCGGATGTAGAGAACGCGCACCGTCTTCCCTTCGATGTGGAAGATGATGCGGTACGATCCGACCAATAGCTGGCGCAGCTCGAGCCCGAACAGGTCCTTCTCGGGAGCGAAAGCACAGCGGTGGGGCATCTCACGGAGGGACAACACGGCGCGACGCATCCGGGCTCCCCACTCGGACACGTATTCTGGCGCGTGCTTCTCCAGGTATCGTTTCGCCTCCCGAAGCTCCTCCTCCGCCACAGAAGACACGCCCACCCGGTATCTCACGCCGACTTGCGTGCCGGCGCCTGACCCAGGAGATCATCGAACACGTCCTCCGCGGGGCGCGCATCGCCGCGCTCGAAGGCGCGCAATCCCCGCTGGATTCCAATGATCGTCTCGGCCTGCTCGACCAGATCGAGAAAGGCTTGATATGCGGAGGCGTCCTGGACGATGAGCTCCGCTTTTCCGTTTACGGTAAGCACGGTTGGTTTCCCGGTTTGCTTGAGCCGCTCGATGTGTTCGCGCGTCTTCCGCTGAAAGTCACTGAGAGAATAGATGTCGTTCAAGTCAATCATGGTGGCGCTCCATTAAGCAGGAAATTCGCAGTTGATTTCATGATAGTGCACGCGGACGGTCCTGTCCAGCGGAATCGGTGCGCCGCGCGGGGCCCGGGCTTTGCCGCGTGCGCACGGCTCCGTCCGATCCCCCTGAAACGTTCCAGGCCCATGCCCAACCGCCTCGCCGACGAGACCAGCCCGTACCTGCTCCAGCACAAGGACAACCCGGTGGACTGGTACCCCTGGGGACCCGAGGCGCTGGAGCGCGCGCGGGCCGAGGACCGGCCCATCCTGCTCTCGGTGGGCTACTCGGCGTGCCACTGGTGCCACGTGATGGAGCACGAGTCCTTTGAAGATCCGCAGACGGCCGTGCTGATGAACGAGCACTTCGTCAACATCAAGGTGGATCGCGAGGAGCGGCCGGACATTGACAGCATCTACATGGCGGCGGTGCAGGGGATGACGGGGCACGGCGGGTGGCCGATGACGGTGTTCCTCACTCCGGAAGGCGCGCCGTTCTACGGCGGCACCTACTATCCGCCCGAGCCGCGCCACGGCATGCCCTCGTTCACCCAGGTGCTGACCGCGCTGGCCGATGCGTGGAGCACGCGCCGCGGCGAGGTGGACCGCAGCGCCGCCGAGATCCGCCAGTCGCTGCAGCACTCGGTGCCAAAGGGAGCGGCGAGCGCGCTCAGCGGGTCGGTGCTGGACCGGGCGGCGCACCACCTGGCCACGCGGTTCGACGCGCGCTGGGGAGGCTTCGGCGGCGCGCCCAAGTTCCCGCAGCCGATGACCATCGAGGTGCTCCTCCGCCACTGGAAGCGCACCGGCGGACCGGAGGCGCTGCAGATGGCCGCACATACGCTGCGGCGCATGCACGCGGGCGGGATGTACGACCACATCGGAGGGGGCTTCGCGCGGTACAGCGTGGACGCGCAGTGGCTCGTTCCGCACTTCGAGAAGATGCTGTACGACAACGCCCTCCTGGCGCAGGCGTACGTCCACGCCTTCCAGGCCACCGGCGACCCCGAGTTCCGCCAGGTGGTGGAGGAAACGCTCGCCTTCGTGCTCCGCGAGATGACGGGGCCGGAGGGCGGCTTCTACTCGGCGTTCGACGCGGACAGCGAGGGCGAGGAGGGGAAGTTCTACGTGTGGACGCCGGACGAGATCGACGCGGTCGCGGGCGCGGAGGACGGCGTGCTCGTGCGGCGCTACTTCGGCGTGACGGAGGCGGGTAACTTCGAGGGGCACAACATCCTGCACACCCCGCGCGATCCGGTCGAGGTGGCGGCGGATGCCGGGATCAGCGTGCAGGAGCTGATGGAGGCGATCGAGCGGGCGCGCCCAAAGCTGTACGCGGCGCGTGCCGAGCGCGTGTGGCCGGGGCGCGACGACAAGGTGCTGACCTCGTGGAACGCCATGATGCTCCACGCCTTCTCCGATGCCGCGCGCGTCCTCGACCGCGCCGACTACCGCGAGGTGGCGGAGCGCACTGCGGACTTCCTCCTGCGCGCCCTGCGTCCCGATGGCGTGCTGCTGCGCACCTACAAGGACGGTCGCGCAAAGATCGGGGCCTTCCTCGAAGACTATGCCCTCCTCGCCGACGCCCTGGTGTCGCTGTACGAGACCACCTTCGACCCGCGCTGCCTGCGCGAGGCGCGCGCGCTCGGCGAGGGGATGCTGGAGCGCTTCTGGGACGACGGGCAGGGGATCTTCTTCGACACCGCGCGCGACGCGGAAGCGCTGGTCGTTCGCCCCCGCAACCTGTACGACAGCGCCACCGCATCCGGCAACTCCGCGGCGACGCTCGCCCTCCTGCGCCTCGCCGAGCTGACGGGAGAGGAGCGCTTCCGCACCGTGGCGGAGCGGGTGCTGGCCAGCTTCGCGGACCAGCTGGCGCGCTTCCCGGGCGCGTTCAGCCACCTGGTGACCGCGCTGGACCGCTACCTGGCCGTTCCGCAGGAGGTGGCGATCGTCGGCCACCCCGGCGACGAGGACACGGAAGCGCTCCTCCGCGTCGTGCGGCGCGCCTACCTTCCCAACACCGCCGTCGCGTTGCGCCGCCCCGAAGAGGGCGAGGAAGCAGCGGAGCTGATCCCGCTCCTGCGGGGTCGCACGGCGCTCGACGGAAAGGCGACGGCGTACGTGTGCGAGCGTTTCGCCTGCCAGCGGCCGGTCACGACACCGGAGGACCTGGCGTGGCAGCTCGGGGTGGACGCGTAGCCCGATCCTTGCGGCCCGGGCGTGGCGGCGGATCTTTGCCGCCGTAGTCCCCCGAACCCGGACGAACCATGCGACGCCTGCTCGCTCCCCTGATCCTCGTCCCCGCGCTCCTGGCCTGCTCGATGAACACACCCGGCGATTCCGGCACCGGCAGCGGCACCCCCGCCAGCGGACAGGCACCCGCGCAGCCCGCCGCGGCGAACGGGCCCGTGACCGTTGAGTTCAAGCAGCGCGAGCCCGGCGGCGAACCCGACGGCGCCACCGGCGGGACGGGGACGGTCGCCGTGCGCGGCACCATCTCCACACCCAACCCGTGCTTTGCCCTCAGCGGCACCGCGACGCGCGAGGGGAGCACGCTGACCCTTACCGTCAGCGCGCGCTCCACCGCGGACATGTGCATCCAGAGCATCGGCACGCTCGCCTTCGACGCCACGCTGAAGGGAGTGCCGGCCGGCAGCTACACCCTGCGCGTGGTGCACACGTACGGCGGCACAGGTTGGGAGACGAAGACCGCGATGACGCAGCAGGTCCAGGTCCGCTGACCACCCGAAGACGTGAGACGAGACGACCCGATGACCAACCCGCGCGTGATGCTCCAGACGATGATCACCCTCGCCTCGGCCTCTCTCGGCCTCGTCGCGGCTCTGGCCTGGAACGAGGCGATCAAAGCCACGATCAAACAGGTGTTCGGCACCTCCGAGAGCCTCGCCGGTCTGTACACCTACGCGATCCTCGCCACCGTCCTTGCGGTCGTCGTCCTGACCCTGCTCGCACGGGCATCCGCGCGGGTGGGCGCTGAGGTCGCGTTCCATCGCGAAGCGGAAGGCTGAGTGTAGAGCCTGATGCGCATCCCTGTACTCGATCTCTGCGACGCGGCGTTGCTGCCGGGGGCACGGTGAGCTCCGTCCCCTTCACCCTTCCGCCGCGAAGCGAGCAGCTCTCGGGCGGCAGCGAGATGCACATCGTCAAGACGTCGGTAGTGGGCGTGGCGTCGCTGGACGACCAGGCGCTGCGCCTCCAGTTCCGCACCATCGAGGAGTTCAAGCGGCTTCGCGGCGGGCGCCACGAGCAGGGCGCCGAAGAGTCCGACGTGCGCGAGCTGCTGATCCCGCTCCGCGCGCTGCGTGCGGTGCGGGTGGCGGGCCCATGGTGGCGTCCGCGCCTGGAGATCGCGGCCGCCGACCTGCGCGCCCTCGAAGGCTTCCCTCGCGCCGCCACCGGCGAGGTCTCGCTCCGCATCCGCCGCCGCGACCGCACCGACGCCCGGGAGCTCGCATCCGACGTCGAATACGCCCTCGCCAGCCGCCTGCTGTCCCCACCGGAGCTGGGATAAGTACCGAAAGCACCCGTTCTGCACATCGCGTCTGGAAGGCCCGGGACGTGCAATCATGAACGGTAGTTTTACGCAGAGACACAGAGGGGAAGCGAGAGAACAGAAGAATGAAGTTCTCTGCGCCTTGTTGTTTTCTCTGTGGCCTCTGTGTGAGACCCGCCGTCCCGCCTCGCCAGACTCTGATTGGGTGTACGTGCGGTTCGAGGCGGCTTCATTCGTTTCTGGATGGCTGGCCGCAGTGCGCCCGCGAGATTCCGGTTACCCGTCCAGGAGCACGCATTTGATCCGCAAACAGTATTTACGCTCCCTGCTCGCCGCCGCGCTGGCCGCGCTCGCCGGATGCGCGCAGGGGATGCCGCCGGCGCAGTCAGGGCCGATGCTGGACGCGCTCTTTGCGCCTCCGACGGCCGCGGAGATCGCGGCGGTGGAGGCGGATTGGGCCGGGCGCGACACCGGGGCGCACGGCTACCGCGTGGAATACACGAAGCGCGATGGGCGCACGGGGCGAACGATGGTGGTGTCGCACACCGTGGGCGGCATCCGGCACTACGGCGCGGTGAGGGTACCGGACGGGGCGGAGGGGCGGCGCCTACCGGTGCTCGTCATCAGCCATGGCGGCGAGAGCGGCGCGACGGCGTACTACTTCTTCCACTCCGGACCCGTGGCGCGCGGATGGGTGCAGGTGATCCCCTCCTTCCGCTCGGAGCCGATCCGCCTCACGCCCTTTCGCCGCTACAAGTCGGAGGGGCTACCCAGCCCGTGGGACCGCGACGTGGACGACGCGATGGCGCTCCTTTCCGGCGTGCTGGCGAACGTGCCGGAGGCGGACAGCGGGCGCGTGGCGGTGGTGGGGCGGAGCCGCGGCGGGGGCGTGGCGCTGCTGATGGCCGCGCGCGACCGGCGGGTGAAGGCAGTGGCGGACCTGTACGGGCCCACCGACTTCTTCCTGCCGCAGGTGCGCGGGCTGGCGAAGCGCGCCGTCGGCTCCAGCGTGCCGCGCCTTCCCGGCGCCGGGTACCTGGCGGACAGCGTCCTCTTCGCCCTGCGCGACGGGCGCACGACGGTGGCGCGGGCGAGGCAGGAGCTGCTGCGCCGCTCCGTCGTCTACTTCGCGGACCGCCTCCCCGCGGTGCAGGCGCACCACGGCAGCGACGACCGCAAGGTGCACGTCGCCCACGCGGACCGGCTGGACGCCGTGCTGCGCGCGCAGGGCCGCGACAGCACGCAGTGGAAGTACTACCGCTACCGCGACGGCGGCCACGGCGTGCGGCACCTGCGCGGCTACCGCCGCCGGGTGGAAGCCTTTCTCCAGCGCGTCGCCGAGCGCGGCGCGCCCCCTTCGACCACCGCCCCCACGCCCACGCGATGACCCCCTTCCGCTACTTCGGCGGGATCGACTTCAGCGGGGCCAAGGAGCCCCTGTCCAACCTGTGGAGCGCCCTGGGCGAGGAGCGCGATGGACGGCTCCACATCCGCTGGCTCCAGCCGCACCCGTTCCGCGAGGATCTCCGCTTCTACGTCGCGGGCGGGTGGCGGAAGACGGCCGGCGCCGGCGCGGACGAGCGCGTGCTGTGGGGGGCGGACTTCCCCTTCGGCGTCCCGGCCGCGATGTCGGAGCGGTTGGCGGCCGGACGGCGCGCGTCCTGGTCCGCCACGGCCGCCTGGGTGGCAGACCGCCCGGCGGACGAGGTGCGCGACGCCTTCCCCGACCTCTTCAAGTCGCCGCGCGCCACCGACATCAACGGCGCCATGGCCCCGCTCGACCTCCGCCTCTACAAGCAGACGGTGGAGGGGCTGCGCTGGCTGCACGAGCTGCGCGACGAGGCGGAGGTCTCCATCGTCCCCCAGGCCCCCGCCGACGCGCCGACGACGCTGGTGGAGGTGTACCCGTCGATCGCCGTCAAGGACCTGGGGATCAAGGGCTCGCGCGTCCCCTCTCGCCCTGGCGAGGTGCGGGCGCGGCCGGCGGGGCTGCGCACCTTTTTCTCCTTCGAGCACCCCTCCCTGGAGGTCATCGCCTGCACCCTGGAGGACGCCCGCGACGCATGCATCGCCGCCCTCGCCGCGTGGCAGTGCCGCGAGGACCTGGACCAGCCCTTTCGCACCTCCCGCGTCGCCGAGGAAACGCTGCGGCTGGAGGGATGGATCTACCGGCCGCCGGCGGCGCTGGGGTAAGGGCCCCCTCCCCCCGACCCCCTCCCCCGCCTGCGGGGGCGCAGGGCGGGTGAGGGGGAGAACTGCGTGCTTGAGGTGGCAGACATCGATCGAGCAGAGCTATGAACCTGGCCGATCGCGCGGACGTGCGCTTCGCCGTCTGCATCCGCAATGACGATCATCCCGACGCTCTCGAGGTGCGGAAGCTCTATCCGGTCCTTCCTGATTCACATGCGGGTGAGCACGGCATGGTGCGGATCGTGGATGAGTCGGGTGAGGACTATCTGTATCCTGCGGTTGTCTCCGTGGTTGCTTTGCGGGACGACGTAGAGCAGGCGCTGCTCAGCGCGGCGGGGGCCGATGCGCGGGAACCCCGTTGAGCATCCCATCGACGCTGATGTCCTCGTCCACGTCCGGCCAGTGGATACCGTCGCCGGACCCATTGATGCGCCAGTTCGCGCGCTCTTTGGGTGTGGCTTCGGATAACCGCCACGACCAGGCGAGCGGGACGCTGACGGTACGGCCATCCGCGAGCTCTGCTATGACCGCTTCGTCAGTCACGCGGATGTCGGTGATTTTGGTGCGTGACTGGATGTTGGTCATGCGTGATCGGAATCAGGCGTGCGGGGTGGCGTGGGCGGGCGCCGGAACACCGGGGGCTGAAGCCCCCGGCTGGAACCACGGGAAGGCGGCTGAAGCCGGCTCGTGCAACGCGCATCAGAGCCCGAGTCCGCGAAGGCGGACTTTGTGCTGTTGTTGCCGCGGTTTCAACCGCCGGGCCGCATCCTAACAACAGACGGACGCTGCCGGCAATCGAGAGTTCGAAAGCGGTCAGACGCGCGCATGTTGCGGTTGGGCGTTGACCGAAAAGAGCCGCGGGGGGGGG
>DASWNZ010000049.1:0-14191 GCA_036398975.1 Longimicrobium sp. | reverse complement strand
CTCGCTGCGCGCCGGAGCGCTGGGAGTGGCGACCAGCTTCCTGGTCTTCCCGGCATACGTCGTCGGCATCGTGGTCCTGGTGCTCACCCTCATCGGCATCCCCCTCCTCCTGGTCTTCGTGCCGCTCTTCCCCATCGTGGTGATGGCGGCCGGGGCATGCGGGCTGGTGGCGGTGGCGCACGCCGTGGGTGAGCGCACGGCCGAGCGGCGCGCGAACTGGGACGCGCAGTACCGCAACTCGTACGCGTACGTCTTCACCGGCCTGGCGGTCATGCTGGCCCCGCTGATCGCGGCGAACCTGCTCAAGATGACCGTCTTCCTGGGCTTCGCGGGCGGCCTGCTGGAGTTCCTGGCGAAGATGGGGCTCGCGTTCGCCGCGGCGGTGGGGATCGGCGCGCTCCTCCTGACCCGCGCCGGCGCGGGCGGGACGTGGCAGTGGCGCCGCACGCGCGACTACGACCCGATCTTCGACGGGCCGGCGGGCGGGAGCGGCACCGGTGTTTGAGCGGATCGCCGGCCCGCGCGCCCGCCGGGCAGCCGGCGGCGCGGCTCTCCTCGCCGCCATCGCGCTCCCGGTATGGGCGCAGCAGACGTGGCGGACGATGACCTCCGCGCGGCAGGTGGCGGGGGAGCGTAGGTTGGCGGTGGACGTGGAGTACGGGGCCGGGCGGCTGCGCGTGCAGCCGGAGCGCGGCAACCTCCTCTACCGGCTGGAGATGCGCTACGACGAGAGGGCGGTTTCCCCCGTCACCTCGTACGACCGCCGCACGGGCCGGCTCCGCCTGGGGGTGGAGGGCCGCAAGGGCCGCAACAACCGGGAAGACCGCCGCGGCGAGGGGCGCGCCGACATCGCGCTGACCCCCGCGGTGCCCATGGCGCTGAAGCTGGCCTTCGGCGCTGGCGAGGCGGACGTGAAGCTGGGCGGGCTCGCGCTGGAGGAGCTGGACATCTCCACCGGCGCCAGCGAGACGCGCGTCAGCTTCGACCGCCCCAACCGCACCGCGGCCCGCGCCGTCCGCATGGAGGCGGGCGCCGCGAGCCTGGTGGTGACCGGCCTGGCCAACGCGCGCACCCAGCGCATCGACTTCGAGGGCGGCGTCGGCGAGACGACACTGGACTTCGGCGGGTCGTGGACGCGCGATGCACGGGCCACGGTCAAGATGGGCCTCGGCTCCGTGACGCTGCGCCTTCCGCGCACGGTCGGCGTGCGGATCGTAAAGGACTCGTTCCTGGCTTCCTTTGAGAGCAACGGGATGGTGAAGCGCGGCAACGCGTGGTACTCGCGCAACTATGAGCGCGCCCCCCGCAAGCTGGACATCCAGATCGAGGCCGCGTTGGGCTCGATCGAGGTGGACTGGATCGACTGAAGGGCCCTCACCCCCAGCGTCGCTCCGCGACGCATCCCCCTCCCCCAAAACTGCCTGGGGGAGGGGGTTTGCATTTGGGTTGGGCGCAGATCTCGTAGGGGCGCGATTTATCGCGCCCGTGTCCGGCGCCGCTCCGAACCCCGTCGTTGCACCCCGCGTTTCTTCGCGCGCCGCCTCCACGAGCGAATAAAATCGCCGCTGGAAAATCACAAAGTCCGCCTTGGCGGACTCCGGGTCTGATCCGGCGCTTCTCGAGACGGCTTCAGCCGTCTTCGCGTAGTTCCAGCCGGGGGCTTCAGCCCCCGGCGACGCGACGCCGGTGCTTCGCCCGCCCTCGCCCCCGGCCCCTCGCCCCCCCGGCGCGTCATCCCCCTGTAATTGTCACGCCTCCACGAGCGCGGCGACGCGGGCGGCGACTTTGCGGAGGGCTAGGCCGGCGGGGGAATCGGGCTCGGAGACGACGACGGGGACGCCGGAGTCGCCGCCCTGGCGCACGCGCATCTCCAGGGGGACGTCGCCCAGGAACTCGACACCGGTCTGGCCGGCGAGGCGCGTACCACCGGCACGGCCAAAGATCTCGTAGCGCTCGCCGCAGCAGGGGCAGATGAAGCCGCTCATGTTCTCCACCACGCCCAGAACGCGCGTGTTGGTCTTCTCGAACATCTTGATGCCGCGCAGCACGTCGCCGGTGGAGACGTCCTGCGGGGTGGTCACCATCACCACCCCGTCGAGGCGGAGCGTCTGGACGAGGGAGAGCTGCGCGTCGCCGGTGCCGGGGGGCATGTCGACGATCATCACGTCCAGCTCGCCCCACTCCACCTGCTCGATGAACTGCTTCAGGATGCCGGCGATCATGGGGCCGCGCATGATGGCGGCCTGGTCCGGCTGAAGGAGGAAGCCGAGCGACATCAGGCGAACGCCGTGCGCCTCCAGCGGCAGGAGCTTCTTGTCGTCGGTGACGTGCGGCTGGCGCGTCTCGCCGAACATGATGGGGACGTTGGGGCCGTACACGTCCGCATCCAGAACGCCCACGCGCCTGCCGTCGGCGGCGAGCGCGGCGGCCAGGTTCACGGCGACGGTGCTCTTCCCCACCCCGCCCTTCCCCGACGAGACTGCGATGATGCGCTTGACCCGCGGAAGGAGCCCCGAATTCGGCGTCGGCGCGGGGACGGTGCCTGCGCGCGCGGCGCCCTTTTTCATCGGCGCGCCCGTGGCGGGGAGCGAGATGTCGATCTTGACGCGCGCCACCCCCTCCACGCGCTCGGCGGCGGAGCGGGCCTGGCGCACCAGCGTCCCCGGATCGTCGGCCTGCAGGGCGAAGCGGAAGCGGACCAGCCCGTCCTCGCCCACGTCCAGCTCGCGGACGCGGCCGGAGGAGACGACGTCCTCGCCGGTGGTGGGGTGGATCACCCGCGTGAGGGCCGCCGCGACGCGCCGGAGGACCTGGTCACGCTGTTCGTTGGTCATAGGAACTGAAAAAAGGTAAAAAGCCGGCGCCCATCCGAGCGCCGGCTATCGTCTGTGCGTGTGGCTGTCAGACCGCCTGGACTTCGCGGACTTCCGGGATCACCTGCTTAATGCGCCGCTCGATCCCCTGCTTCACCGTCATCGTCGAGATCGGGCACGAGCTGCACGCGCCCATCAGGCGGAGCTGCACCACGCCCTGCGCGTCGTCGTATCCCACGAACTCCACGTCTCCGCCGTCGCCGCGGAGGGCGGGGCGGATGGTGTCCAGAGTGTCTTCGATCTGCTCGACGATGGTCATGCCGCGGCCGGTTGGGTGAGCGGTGCGCCCTGCACGCCAATGTACCCCACAGCCGGCAAATGGGTCAAGCCGGGCGGGTGTGGCGGAGGCGAAGGCGGGGGAGTAGCTTGTGCGCTTCGGATTCGGAGGCCGGGGGAAAGAAGTGCGTGAGTGCGTTAGTGCGTGGGTGCGTTTTGACTGGGCACTCGGCACCGGGCACTGGGCACTTCCTCACCCCGCCTCACACGAACGACCAGGAGACCCGCATGAACAGCGTTACGCAGGTTCCAGCTCCGCGCAACGAGCCGGTGCTGTCGTATGCCCCCGGGAGTCCGGAGCGCGCCGAGCTCAAGGCCGCGCTGGAGCGGATGGCGGGAGAAGAGATCGAGATTCCGCTCATCATCGGCGGCAAGGAAGTGCGCACGGGCAACACCGAGCGCCAGACGATGCCGCACGACCACGGGCACGTGCTGGCGACGTACCACAAGGCCGGGCCGGACGAGGTGCGCCAGGCGATCGCGGCCTCGCGCGAGGCGCAGAAGGAGTGGATGCACTGGCCGTGGGAGGACCGCCTCGCCGTCTTTCAGCGCGCCGCGGAGCTGCTGGCCACGCGCTACCGCCCCGTGCTCAACGCCGCCACCATGCTGGGGCAGAGCAAGACGGCGTACCAGGCCGAGATCGACAGCGCCTGCGAGCTGATCGACTTCTGGCGCTGGAACACGCACTTCGCGGAGAAGATCTACAGCGAGCAGCCCGTGTCCGGCCCCGGGATGTGGAACCGGATGGACCACCGCCCGCTCGAGGGCTTCATCTACGCCGTCACGCCCTTCAACTTCACCGCCATCGGCGGGAACCTCCCCACCGCGCCGGCGATGATGGGGAACGTGGCGCTCTGGAAGCCGTCCAACGCGGCGGTGTACAGCAACTACTACATCATGAAGATCCTGCAGGAAGCCGGGCTTCCGGACGGGGTCATCAACTTCATCCCGGGCGACCCCGGGCCGATCACCGACATCCTGGTCGCGCACCGCGACCTGGCCGGCATCCACTTCACCGGCTCCACCGCCGTCTTCCACACCCTCTGGAAGACGGTGGGCGAACGGATCGCGTCGTACAAGAGCTACCCGCGGCTGGTAGGCGAGACGGGGGGCAAGGACTTCATCCTGGCCCACGCCAGCGCCGACGTGGATGCGCTCGCCACCGCCATCGTCCGCGGCGGCTTCGAGTACCAGGGCCAGAAGTGCAGCGCCGCCTCGCGGGTCTTCGTGCCGGATTCCATCTGGCCGCAGGTGCGCGAGCGGACGGTGGAGATGCTGTCGAAGATCCGCGTGGGCGACGTGCGCGACTTCCGCAACTTCATGGGCGCGGTGATCGACCGGAAGGCGTTCGACAAGATCACCGGATACATCCAGCACGCCAAGGAGTCGAAGGGGATCGAGATCATCCACGGCGGCACCTCGGACGACACGAAGGGCTACTTCATCGACCCGACGCTGGTGCAGGTGGAGGATTCCGCGTACCGGCTGATGTGCGAGGAAGTGTTCGGCCCGGTGCTCGCGCTGCACGTGTACCCGGAGCGCGACTGGGAGCGGATCATGGACGTGGTGGACGCCGGCACGCCGTACGCGCTCACGGGCGCCGTCTTCTCCAACGAGCGCAAGCCGATCGTGGAAGCCGACCGCCGCCTCCGCAACTCCGCAGGCAACTTCTACATCAACGACAAGCCCACCGGCGCCGTCGTCGGCCAGCAGCCCTTTGGCGGCGGGCGCGCGAGCGGCACCAACGACAAGGCGGGCTCCGTGCTCAACATGGTGCGCTGGATCAGCCCGCGCGCCATCAAGGAGACGCTGGCGCCGGCGCAGAGCTTCGAGTACCCGTTCATGGACGCGGAGTAGCTGTCGCCCGCTTCACGGAAGAGCGCCCCCGGTCCTTTGCGGCCCGGGGGCGTTCCAGTTTCTGCTGCGTCGTTGCGCGTGGCCCGCCGAGCGGCTATCCGTTCGGACGGGCATTCCGCGGAATCATCCCAACCCCTGGACAACATGCTTAGAGCACCGTTCGGCCGGCACACGTGGATGCTTGGGCTCCTCGTACTCGCATCCGCCCCGCTGGCGGCGCAGGCGCGCGTCGCGACGGTGGACGCGGTGCGGCTCCGCGCGACGCCCGCGGCCACCGGCGCCGCCGTGCGCACCCTGGACATCGCGATGCCGCTGACGGTGGAGGGTGCCGCCACTGGCGAGTGGGTGCGCGTGCGCACGGCCGACGGCGCGCGCGGGTGGGTGCGGCGCGACCTGACGGTGCCGTACGACGCGGCGAACCCGCTCCCGGCGCTGCGCAGGATCACGGCGCGCTCTGTTGCGCAGGAGCAGGCGCCGTTCGCCACCCGCGCACGGCTGGTAAACGTGCTCACCGACGCGGCGGCCGCGGCCACCGCGCCCGCGGCAAAGGGTGAGCTCGGGCTGCTGCGACTGCGCGCGCTGCAGAAGGCGCTGGACGAGCACGCGCGCACGGCGCCGGGCGGCTCGGAAGCGCGGCCGCTGCGCGATGGGCGCATCCGCGCGGACAGCAGTGAGCTCGCGTACGGCGAGCCGCAGGGGCAGTGGTACGTCGACGCCGACGCGTTCTGGGCGCTGCAGAGGCGTTACCGTGCGCTGCCCATCGGCGAGGCGATCGCGTGGGAGGCGGCAACCCAGCAGCTCCCCGGCGAGTGCGAGGGGGACCCTACCTGCCTCTTCGGCCTCGCGGAGATCACCGTGGCGCGCTACCTGTCGCTGTACCCGCGCGGCGCGCACGCCCCGGCCGCGCTGCGAAGGATGGTGGAGGTGCTTGGCTGGGTGGAGGAGCAGTCGCGCACGTCCGAGGCGCGGTTCTGCACGAAGACAGGCGCGGAGTACACCGTGAAGGCGGAGCGCATCGCCGCCCTCGGCCGCACCGTGAACGCCTCCGCCGGCGCGGCCAAGGCCCGCGCGGCCGCCCTCATACGCACGCTGGCCGGGCGCTGCACCTGAGCGCCCGGAACGAAGCCGCGCACTGGGACAGGACCCGTCGACGACCCACGTAACCGTGATACTACCAAGCGCGATACTCATCCACCCTTAGCGAGGAGAGGCGGCATGGCCGATGTGGGGGGACCAGCTCAGGTGCTGACAATGGGCGCGCAAGAGTGCAGGGATCACGAGTGGCTCTATCACACGACGACCAAAGCCACCGCCCTGCTCATAAAGGGCTCCAGCATGCGCTCCGCTTTGGCGAGAACCGGAGTCGCGCAAGCCCAGGTCGACGGAGCCTTTGCGCGGAATAAAGACGCCCGTTTTCGGGAGAAGATGAGCGAACACCTGCAGGCGCTCGTGTTCGAGGTATACAACGCAGGGTTTCCACTCAAGGAGCTCGGGCGCTGGAAGGACGCGCCGCCCGGCGCGACGTTTGACGCCCTGGAGGGCACGACCGACGCACCCGCGGCGGATCTGGAGGCGCACAAGATCCGCGACGAGTACATCAAGCACGTGTTGCGCATCGGTCTAGTCGGAGCGGAGAAGGCGCCGTCCGCCGCCGCCTCCAGCTCCTCGCACACTCCAGCCAGCTCCGCGCCTGTACCGACATCCCACAAACCGCACCTGAAGCCGTGGCAGAAGATGGGAACGGCCGCCCCATCCAAACCATTTCCCAAGACGGGGACCCCCCAAGCTCCCACTCCAGTAGTGCCGAAGAAGGTGGATTACAAGATCTATTGGACCCCGGCCATCACCGAGGTGCGCGATGATCTCCTGAAACTCGAGGATCACTTCCTGGTACGTCTCGCCAGGCGCTGGACGGAGATGTACTACGCCGTGGAGGAACGGACCACGGCGTCGCACATCTATTTTGCGACCGCGAAAGGGGCCGCGGCGGCGTACAACACCTACAAGAAGACGCTGAAGGGGGAACTCGTCGTTTTGCGCGTTAGGAAGGTGCACGTTCCGGACTGCGTACCGGATGAGTCCGAGCAGGACGGGGTCAAGGCCACTGAATCCGTCGCCGCCAACCTTTTTGATGTAATGGTCGAACACGTCAAATTCCCGGATATCGACTACCGGTGCAACGAAGCCAACTGGAAGCGGCTGTCGGAGCTAGTCTAACGCTAGGGGTGCGCCGTTCCGCAGGGTGCGGGCGTGTCGTGAGCTGAACTGGGATGCCGGCCAGGCCGGCGCCGTTCTTGCCCGAGGCCCGGACGGGCATTCCGGCCCTGCGGCACCACGGTCCGACAATCCAGCACACGCGGAAACCGCACATGGCGGAGCAGCACGTCTACTTCTACGGCGCAAACCAGACGGAGGGGAGCGGGGAGATGAAGGAGCTGCTCGGCGGCAAGGGCGCCGGGCTCGCCGAGATGGCGCGCATCGGGGTGCCGGTGCCACCGGGCTTCACCATCACCACCGAGTGCTGCCGCCACTTCATCCGCACCGGCGGCTACCCCGACGCGCTCCCCGCCGAGGTGGACGCGGCGCTGCACCGGCTGGAGGAGGCGACGGGGAAGACGTTCGGCGGGGGCGGGCGGCCGCTGCTGGTATCGGTGCGCTCCGGGGCCGCGGTGTCGATGCCGGGGATGATGGACACCATCCTCAACCTGGGCCTCAACGACGAGACCGCCGCCGCCCTTGCGGCGGAGAGCGGCGACGAGCGCTTCGCCTTCGATTCGTACCGCCGCTTCGTGCAGATGTACTCCAACGTGGTGCTCGGCATCCGCGGCGAGCGCTTCGAGCACCTGCTGGAGCACGCCAAGGAGCGGCGCGGCGTGCGCGAAGACACCGACCTCTCCGCCGACGACTGGCGCGCGCTCGTGGCGGAATTCAAGGCGCTCGTGCGCGAGGCGACGGGCAACGACTTCCCGACCGACCCCAAGGCGCAGCTCTGGGGCGCCATCCAGGCCGTCTTCAAGTCGTGGAACACCCCGCGCGCCATCGCTTACCGCCGCATCAACAACATCTCGCACGACCTGGGGACGGCGGTGAGCGTGTGCTCCATGGTGTTCGGCAACATGGGGAACGACTCGGGGACGGGCGTCTGCTTCACGCGCGACCCGTCGACGGGCGAGCGCTGCCTGTACGGCGAGTTCCTGGTCAACGCGCAGGGCGAGGACGTGGTGGCCGGCATCCGCGACCCGCTGCACATCGACGGGATGGCGAAGGCCCTTCCCGGCGCGTACCACGAGCTGCTCGCCGCGCAGCAGCGGCTGGAGACGCACTACCGCGACGTGCAGGACCTGGAGTTCACGGTGGAGCGCGGGCACCTCTTCCTCCTCCAGACCCGCTCCGCCAAGCGCTCCGCCGCCGCCGCGGTGCGCACCGCCGTGGACATGGTGGACGAGGGAGTGATCTCGATCGAGGAAGCGGTGCTGCGGGTGAAGCCGGAGCAGCTCGATCAGCTCCTGCACCCGATGATCGACCCCGGCGCGAGCGTGCACGTGCTGACGACGGGGCTCCCCGCGTCGCCGGGGGCGGCGTCGGGGCGCGTGGTCTTCAACCCGGACGAGGCGGCGGAGCGCGGGCCGCACGAGCCCGTGATCCTGGTGCGGCGCGAGACCTCGCCCGAGGACTTCCACGGGATGGTGGCCGCCCAGGCGATCCTCACCGCTCGCGGCGGGATGACGTCGCATGCGGCCGTGGTGGCGCGCGGGATGGGGAAGTGCTGCGTGGCCGGCGCGGGCGAGGTGCAGGTGGACGAGGCGTACCGCCGCTTCCGCGTGGGCGAGACGATCGTCCACGAGAACGACTGGATCACGCTGGACGGGAGCACCGGCCGCGTCATCCTGGGCCAGGTCCCCACCCGCGAGCCGGAGCTGTCCCCACACTTCCAGCGGCTGATGGAGTGGGCGGACGGCTACCGCACCCTGCGCGTGCGCACCAACGCCGACACGCCGCACGACTCCGCCGTCGCCCGCCGCTTCGGCGCGGAGGGGATCGGGCTGTGCCGCACCGAGCACATGTTCTTCGAGGGCGACCGCATCGACGCGGTGCGCGAGATGATCCTGGCGGAAGACGGGGGGAAGCGGGCCATCGCCCTCGCCAAGCTGCTCCCCATGCAGCGCTCGGACTTCGAGGGGATCTTTCGGGCAATGGACGGCCTCCCCGTCACGATTCGCCTCCTCGACCCGCCGCTGCACGAGTTCCTTCCGCAGGGCGCGGCGGAGACACGCGACCTGGCGCGCAAGCTGGGGCTGGACCCGGTGCGGCTGCGCATGCGCGTGGAGGAGCACCACGAGAGCAACCCCATGCTCGGCCACCGCGGCTGCCGCCTGGGGATCAGCTATCCGGACATCACCTGGATGCAGGCGCAGGCCATCTTCGAAGCCGCCGTCGCCGTACAGCGCGAGGGCGTGACGGTGTGCCCGGAAATCATGATCCCGCTGGTGTCCACCGCCGAGGAGCTGCGCCGCCAGCGCCAGATCGTGGACGAGTGCGCCGCCGAGGTCTTCGAGCAGACGGGGGAGCGGGTGGCGTACCTGGCCGGCACCATGATCGAGCTGCCGCGCGCCGCGCTCACCGCCGACAAGATCGCGGAGCACGCGCAGTTCTTCTCCTTCGGCACCAACGACCTGACGCAGACCACATTCGGCCTCTCGCGCGACGACGCTGGCCGCTTCCTCCCCAAGTACGTGGAGGACGGCATCCTCCCCGACGACCCGTTCCAGACGCTGGACCAGGCGGGAGTCGGCCGGCTCGTGGAGATCGCCTCCCACCTCGGCCGCGGCGTCCAGCCCGGCCTGAAGCTGGGCGTCTGCGGCGAGCACGGCGGCGACCCGCGCTCTGTGGCGTTCTTTCACCGCGTGGGCCTCGACTACGTCTCCTGCTCCCCCTACCGCGTGCCCATCGCGCGGCTGGCGGCGGCGCACGCGGTGTTGGCCCCCGGCCCCGCCCCCGCCCCCCCGGCCCCCCCCCCCCAAACCGCGGGGGAGGGGGGAGAACGCATGGATCCCGCCCCGTTGTAGGGGCGCGATTCATCGCGCCCGTGCCGGCCGCCGCTCCGCCGCCCGCCCCGCGCACCGATGCCCGGTAGGGGCAGACCTGCGTGTCTGCCCACCCTCCGCGTATCTCAACCCCTGCCCAGGACCCGGAAACCCGTAGGGGCAGCCCCACGTGGCTGCCCGTGCCCACCGCTGCTCGGAACCACGCGCCGCGCACCCAAACATGCCAAACGCCCCTCCCCCAGCAGTTTGGGGGAGGGGCAGCGAGGCACGAGCGGGGAGGGGGCCCCTTGCGGCCCCCGCCCCGCCCGCGCATCCATACTACACGTTCAGCTGCGCGCCCTGAAGTTCACGATGGTCTGCGTCCCGTCCGGGCGGCGGCCGACGAGGGAGACGACGGCGCCGGGACGGACGCTCTCCATGGCGGAGCGAAGCTCGGCGATGGTGCGGATCTCGCGGCCGTTGAAGCGCTCGATGCGGAAGCCCGGCATCAGCTGCGAAGCGCTCGGGCCGGAGGGGTCCACGCCCGTCACCACCACGCCCTCGGCGGAGGGAAGGCGGAGCTGCTGCGCGATCATCGGCGTCACGGGGGCGGCGGCGAAGCCCAGGCGGTCCGCCGCGTCACCGGTGGCCGCGGGGGCGGCGCTGCCGGTGCGCTCGGCGCGCGGCGAGTCGAAAGCGGCCAGCTTCACCGTGGCGCGCTGGCGGCGGCCGTAGCGGACGACCTCCAGCACCACCTCGTCGCCCGGCTGCTTGCGCATCACCTGCTCCATCAGGTCGCCCGTGTTGCGGACGGTTCCGCCGTCCACCGAGACGATCACGTCGCCCAGGCGCAGGCCGGCATCGCGGGCGCCGGCCTTGGGCTCGCTGCTGATGACGGCGCCCTCGGGAGCGCGCAGGCCGAACACCTCGGCGTCGGCCGGGGCGGCGTCGCGGATCTCCACGCCGAGCATGGGGCGGTGCACCACGCCGTAGCGGATCAGGTCGTCCGCCACACGCTTGGCCAGGTCGATGGGCACCGCGAAGCCGTAGCCGGAGTAATAGCCGGTGGGCGACGCGATGGCCGAGTTGACGCCGACCACGCGGCCCTGCAGGTCTACCAGCGGGCCGCCGGAGTTGCCGGGGTTGATGGCCGCGTCGGTCTGGATGAAGTGCTCCAGCGGCGAGGTGGCGCCGGTGTTGCGGCCCATGATCCCCAGGTTGCGGCCCTTGGCGCTCACGATGCCGGCGGTGGTCGTCTGGCCCAGCGAGAGCGGGTAGCCGAGGGCGAGCACCCAGTCGCCGGTCTCCAGCGCGTCGGAGTCGCCCAGGCGCACCACGGGGAGGTTCTTTGCGTCGACCTTGAGGACGGCGATGTCGGTGTTGGCGTCGCGCCCCACGACGCGCGCGTCGAGCTCGCGGCGGTCGTTCATCACCACCTTGACGCGCGTCGCGCCGTCCACCACGTGGTTGTTGGTGATGACGTAGCCGTCCGCGGAGACGATGAAGCCGGAGCCGGACGACTGCGTGGGCCCCGAGCGCTGCGGGCCGCGAAAGAAGTCCTCGAAGGGAGTGCCGCGCATCTCGGGCGGGATCTGCGCGTTCACCTGCCGCGCGGCGGACTCCACCTGGATGAAGACGACGGCCGGCAGCGCGGCGCTGCTGGCGGCGCGGAAGGCGCCCGAGAGCGCGTCGGCGGACGGCGCGGCACGCACCACCGGCGCGGTGGGCGCCGAGGCGAGCGGGCCGCTCTGGGCCATCAGGTCGGGAAGCGGATTCTGCGCCGCGTCCGCCAGCGTCAGCCCCGCTCCGAGGCCGACGACGAGCGTGGTGGGGATGGCGAGCCTGCGAACGTAGCTGTTCATTGTCGTGCATGGGGTTCGAGGTGCTCGGCGCCGCACCCGGTCCGCGGCGTCGGGGTAAATTTACACACCACCCGTTCCAGGAGTTCATGCGACCGGTTAGTCGCGGGTTAAGCGTCGATTAAGGAGAGTTAATCCGCGCGCCGGAGTGGCCCTAGTGGCGCGCGCGCGGGTATACGCAAGCGACAACGCCCGGACGCGCCGGGCGTCCCCCCGCGACCGACTCTCCCCATGCGCATCCTGATCGTAGAAGACAACCCGCGGATCCTGGCATTCCTGGCGAAGGGGCTGCGCGAGGAGGGGTACATCGTGGAAACGGCGGCCGACGGCGACTCCGCCTTCGACAAGGCGCGCACGCAGGGCTTCGACGCGGCGGTGGTGGACGTGATGATCCCGGGCCGCTCCGGCTTCGACCTGGTGCGCGACCTGCGCGGGTCCGGCGTCGCGCTCCCCGTGCTGATGCTGACGGCGCGCGACCGCACGGAGGACAAGGTGGAGGGGCTGGACTCCGGGGCGGACGACTACCTGACCAAGCCGTTCGACTTCAGCGAGCTGACGGCCCGCCTGCGCGCCCTCCTGCGCAGGCGCGTGGCCGGCGCCCCCGCCGTGCTGCGCGTGGGAGACCTGGAGATGGACCCGGCCACCCGTGAAGTGCGCCGCGGCAGCACGTCGGTGGAGCTCACGCCGCGCGAGTTCTCGCTCCTGGAGTACCTCCTCCGCAACGCGGACCGCCCCCTCTCGCGCGCCACGCTGATGGAGCACGTCTGGGGAATCCGCTTCGACCCGGGGACCAACATCGTGGACGTTTGCGTGAACGCGCTTCGCAACAAGCTGGGGCGGGAGCCGGAGCTGATCCACACCGTGCGCGGCGTGGGCTACGCGATCCGCACCCCGGAGCGAGCCGAATGACCCGTACCTCGCTGCGGCGCGAGCTGGTCGTGGGCTACTCGGTGATCCTGCTGGCGTCGCTGACGCTCTTCGCGGGGATCACCTACGCCATCCTGCGGCAGTCGCTCGCCCGCACGGGCACGCAGTCGCTCCGGCAGACGGCGGCGGCGGCGGAGCAGCTCGTGGCACCGTCCAACATCCCCCGCGTGGAGGTGATCGAAGACCGCATCCCCTCCGCCATCGGCGACGTGGAGACGCTGCGGCGCCGCACCCGCCTGATCACGGGCCAGGAAGTGGACATCGTGGTCGCGCGCACCGGCGACGTGGAGAAGAAGGCGCTGCGTGCGTTCTGGAAAATCGCGCTCTTTCTGATCCCGCTCACGGGGATCGCGGCGGCGCTTGCGGGATGGTCCGTCGCCAACCGCCTCCTGAAGCCGCTCAACCGCCTGGTCGCCGCCTCGCGCGAGATCGGGATCGCGGCGCTCGACCGCCGCGTGGACGAGCCGGAGCACCCCGCCGAGCTGCGCGAGCTGGCGCAGGCGTACAATGGCATGCTCGGCCGCCTGCAGCGCGCCGTGGAAGCCCTGCGCCGCTTCACCGCCGACGCGAGCCACGAGCTGCGCACCCCGCTCACCGCCATCCGCGGCACGGCGGAGGTGGCGCTGGCCCGCCCCCGCTCGCCGGAGGAGCTGCGGGACACGATGGGCGAGATCCTGGAGGAGACGCGCTCGATGCTGGCGCTGGTGGAGGACCTGCTGACCCTGGCGCGCGGCGAGGAAGCCTCCGTCCCCCGCCCCACCGCCCCGGTCGACCTCGTCGCCGTGCTGCGCGACGTGCAGGACATCGGCGAGGCGCTGGCGGAGGGGAAGCCGGTGGCGGTGCGGCTGGATGCGCCGGAGTCCGTGATCGTGCACGGCGCGGCCGGCTCGCTGCGGCGCCTCTTCCTGAACCTCGTCTCCAACGCCGTCAAGTTCACGGAGGCCGGCGTCGTCGAGATCCGCGTCCGCGGCGCCAACATCGAGGGCGAGGATTCGGGCTTCGTGGAGGTGCAGGTACGCGACACCGGCTCGGGGATCGCGCCCGAGGAGCTCCCCCGCGTCTTCGACCGCTTCTACCGCGCCGACGCCGCGCGCGAGCGGAGCGGCGGAACGGGGCTGGGCCTGGCCATCGTACGCATGATCGTGGACCAGCACGAGGGCGAGATCCACGCTGCGAGCACCCCTGGCACCGGCAGCATCTTCACCGTCCGCCTCCCCGTCGCCCGCGTCACCGCCCTCGTCCGCCCCGAACCTGAGGCGTTGGGCCGCGTCGCCTAACGGACCGGCATTGATCCCCCGCTGTAGGGGCCGCCCCGCGTGGCTGCCCGTGCCCCGCCCCGCCCCGCCGCCCGCAACGCACCCCAACCCCCGCCCTA
>DASWNZ010000048.1:0-5931 GCA_036398975.1 Longimicrobium sp. | reverse complement strand
ACCGCGGGCTCAAGCAGTGTTGTGGGGTCGAGCGGGGCCAGGTGCGATCGGCGCGTGCGCAGCGGAACCACATCGGCCTCTCGATCCGCGCGTTCCTGCGGCTCGAAAGGAACCGCATCGCCACGAAAATGAGCTGGGTCGAAGCAAAGGTGAGTATCACGCGCAATGCCGTGCGCACCTATCTCGCCAACCCCAGCTTCACTTTGGGGGCAACTGCGTAAGTCCTATCTGTGTGAGGCTTTTCTCTCTCTGCGTCTCCGCGCCTCCGCGTGAGACATGCTGTAGAACAAGAAGAAGCCCCGGACGCTGCGAGCAGCACCGGGGCTTCTTCTTTTGGAACGGAACCGCTTAGCCGCGATCGACCAGCTCGATCAGCGCGGTCTCGGCGCCGTCGCCCTGGCGGAAGCCGGTCTTGAGCACGCGGGTGTAGCCACCGTTGCGCTCCGCGAAGCGCGGACCGATCTCCTTGAACAGCTGCGACAGCACCTCGCGGTCCTCGATCTGCCGGCCCGCCATGCGGATCGAGTGCAGGTCGCCCCGCCGCGCGAGCGTGATCAGCCGCTCCGCGAACGGACGCAGCTCCTTCGCCTTGGCCGTCGTCGTCTGGATGCGGCCGTGGCGGAACAGGCTGGTGGCCATGTTCCGCAGCGTCGCCGTACGGTGCTCCGCCGTACGCCCGAGCTGCTTCCCCTTGCTTCCGTGTCTCATAGCACCCTCATCCTTGCTCGGTGCCGTCGGCGCCGGCCCGGTTCGTGTCGGTGGCGTCGCCGCCGTTAAGGTCGCGGACGACCCACATTAGCGTGCCGTCGTCGGACTGGTCCAGCTCCTGCCCGAAGCGCAGCCCGTGGCCGGCCAGGAAGTCGCTGATCTCCTGGAGCGACTTCTTGCCGAAGTTGTCGATCGCCAGCATCTGCTGCTCGCTGCGCTGCACCAGGTCCTTGACCGTGTGGATGTTCTCCTTCTGCAGCGAGTTGCGGCTGCGCACGGAGAGCTCGGTAAGGTCTTCGATGGGGCGGTTGAGGAGCTCCTGGAGCTTCCCCGGGACCGGCGAGCGCCCGGCGGGGACCGCCGCGCCCATCCCCGAACCCTCGCCCCAGCTGCGGTCCATCCGCCACTCGGGCGTGCCCCCGGCCAGGAAGGCCAGGTGCTCGATGGCCAGGCGCGCCGCGTACTGCACCGCGCTCCGCACGTCGATCGCCCCGTTGGTCTCCACTTCGAGCACCAGGCGGTCGAAGTCGGTGCGCTGGCCCACGCGCGTCTCCTCGACCACGAAGTTGGCGCGCGTCACCGGGTTGTACACCGCGTCCACCCGCACCAGGTCCGCCGGCATGCCGCGCGGAATGGGGTGGAGCTCGGCGAGCACGAAGCCGCGCCCCTTGTTCACGTACAGCTCGATGCGCAGGTCGCGGTCGTCCTGCAGCTCGAGGATGTGGTGGTCGAGGTTGATGACCTCCACCGACGGGTGCGGGGTGATGGCCCGAGCCGTCACCGCGCCGGCGTGCGTGGCACGCAGCTCCAGCACCGCCTCGTCCGTGTCCTCCGCCATGCGCAGGACCAGCGCCTTCAGGTTGCGGATCACCTGGTGCACGTCTTCCACCACCCCGGCGATCGTCTGGTGCTCGTGGAGCACCCCGTCCGCCCGGAACGCCCACACCGCCGAGCCGCGCAGGCTCGACAGCAGGATGCGCCGCATGGTGTTGCCCATCGTGTGCCCGAAGCCGCGCTCCAGCGGGCGAAGCACGATCTGCCCTTCCCGCGGAAGCTCTGGCAGATTGGGCATCTGCAGGCCGCTAAGATCGAGTTCCACTCGTTTTCCCTCCCAGTATGGATAGGAAGCCGGGAAGACCCGCCGCGGCACACACGTGCCGCCGCGGGTCTCCCTCGCGCGATTACTTGCTGTAGAGCTCGACGATGAGCTGCTCCTGCACCGCGAGCGGGATCTCCGCGCGGGTGGGGCGCGACACCATGCGCCCGGTGCGCGAGCCCTCGTCCACCGCCAGCCAGTTCACCGTGTTCGGCTTGGTCTTGGAGGCGAGCGACGCCTGCACCGGCAGGATGTCCTTGCTCTTGGGAGCGATCCGCACCTCGTCGCCCGGATGCACCTGGGCGGAGGCGATGTCCAGCTTGTGGCCGTTCACCTGCACGTGCCCGTGGGTGATGAGCTGGCGGGCTTCCTTGCGGGTGGACGCGAAGCCCATCCGGTAGAGGATGTTGTCCAGCCGGCTCTCGAGCCCCACGAGGAGGTTCTCGCCCGTGACGCCCTTGGCGTGGGCGGCCTTCTCGAACAGGTTGCGGAACGGACGCTCGGCCACGCCGTAGATGCGCTTCACCTTCTGCTTCTCGCGAAGCTGGTGCGCGTACTCGGAGGCCTTCTTGCGGCGCCCGCCGCCCGTCTGGCCGTGCTGGCCGGGGGCGTAGGGGCGGCGCTCCACCGGGCACTTCTCGGTGAAGCACTTGGTGCCCTTGAGGAACAGCTTCTGCCCTTCGCGGCGGCAAAGCCGGCACGAAGGCCCGGTGTAACGAGCCATGGTCAACCGTGTTTAGGTGGTGTGCTTTCGCGGGCTTCGTCCCCCCTACGGTCGCGGAGGTTTACGCCCAGTGTACTACGCGGGAGCGGCGACGGGGGACGACAAGCGGGCGGCCGAAGCGCGCCCGGTTGGCATTCCCCTGTCCTCGCTCCCCATCCGCGTCAGACGCGGCGCTTCTTGGGCGGCCGGCAGCCGTTGTGCGGAATCGGCGTGACGTCGCGGATCGACCGGATCCCCAGCCCGCTGGCGGCGAGCGCCTGGATGGCGGACTCGCGGCCGCTGCCGGGGCCCTGCACGCGCACGTGCACGCGCTTCATCCCCAGCGACAGCGCCTCGCGGGCGGCCTGCTCGGCGGCCACGGTGGCGGCGAACGGCGTGCTCTTCTTGGAGCCCTTGAACCCCGCCTTGCCGGCGCTCCCCCACACGACGGAGTTGCCCGCCATGTCGGAGATGGTGACGAGGGTGTTGTTGAACGTCGCCTTTACGTGGGCGACTCCTTCCGCTTCGACGTTGCGCTTGGCCTTGGGGCGCCCCGCCGTCTTCGGCTTTGCCATGCTTTTTCGACTCTCCAGTAGTTTCGCGGCCTACCGCGATTCCGGTACTTCGCCGCCGGGCACCCGCCCGGCGGCGTGATCATCGAGGGGCGCGTGGGCACCCCCCGATCAGGGCCCGCCTTACTTCTTGCCGGGCTTCTTCTTCCCCGCGATGGCGCGGCGGGGCCCCTTCTTGGTGCGCGCGTTGGTGTGCGTGCGCTGGCCGCGGACGGGCAGCCCGCGGCGGTGGCGCAGGCCGCGGTACGAGCCGATGTCCATCAGGCGCTTGATGTTGCGCGAGATCTCGGAGCGCAGCGCGCCTTCCACCCGGTACGTCGCGTCGATGACGCGGCGGATCCGGTTGACGTCGTCCTCGCTGAGGGCGTGGACGCGCGTGTCCGGGTTGACCCCCGCCTCGCCGAGAATCCTCTTCGACAAGGTGCGGCCGATCCCGAAAATGTACGTGAGGCCGATCTCAGCCCGCTTCTCGCGGGGAAGATCGACGCCGGCAATACGGGCCACTCTGCCTCCTGAGCCGTGTGCTGGTTAACCCTGCCGCTGCTTGTGGCGCGGGTTCTTCTTGCAGATGACGCGGACAACCCCACGCCGGCGGATCACTTTGCAGTGCTCGCAGATGGGCTTGACGCTCGCGCGGACCTTCATCGTCGCCTCTCTGGTACGGTTTGAACTGTAGCCTGGTAAAATAGGCGAACTTCGCCGATTTGGCAAGCCGGGGTACCTACGCCGTCAGGATCCTGGGCCCCGCCGCCGTCACCGCCACCGTGTGCTCCCAGTGGGCGGACACCTTGCGGTCGGCGGTCACCACGGTCCAGCGGTCGGGGAGGGTGCGGACACCGGCGGTGCCCAGGTTGAACATGGGCTCGATGGCGATCACCAGCCCCTCCACCAGCTTCATCCCCTTGCCGCGCTTCCCGAAGTTGGGAACCTGCGGCTCCTCGTGCGGGCTGCGGCCGAGGCCGTGGCCCACCAGCTCGCGGACCACGCCGTAGCCCTGGCGGTCCGCCACCTCCTGGATGGCGGCCCCCACGTCGCCCAGCCGGTTTCCCGGGCGGGCTTCCGCGATCCCCCTGTAGAGGGCGTCGCGGGTGAGCTCCACCAGCTGCTTCGCCTCCGGCGCGGGCTCGCCCACGGGCAGCGTGACGGCGGCGTCGGCGTAGAAGCCGTCCAGCTTGACGCCGCAGTCCACCGACACCAGGTCGCCCTCCACCAGCTTGCGGCGCACGGAGGGGATGCCGTGCACCACCTCGTGGTTCACCGAAATGCACAGCGTCGCGGGAAAGCCGTACAGCCCCTTGAACGCCGGCTCGGCACCATCGTGGCCGCGGATGAACCCCTCGGCCCAGCGGTCCAGGTCGGCCGTGGTCACCCCCGGCTCCAGCCGCGAGGGGAGCTCCCGGTACAGCGCCGCCAGCACCGCCCCGCCGCGGGCGATCGCGTCGATCTCGGACGCCGTCTTGAGGTGGATCACCGCCCCAGCAGCTCCATGATCTCGCCCTGCACCTGCTCGATCTGCCGGGTGCCGTCCACGTGGTGCACGGGCACGCCCGCTCTCTCGTAGAAGGCCACCAGCGGCGCCGTGGTCTGGCGGTAGATGGCCAGGCGGTTGCGCACCGTCTCCTCCTGGTCGTCTGGACGCTGCACCAGCCGCTCCGCGATCCCGGCCGGGGGCGGGGCGTGCTCCAGGTGGTAGACCGCGCCCGTCTCCGGGTCGGTGCGGCGCCCGCTCATGCGGCGCACGATCACCTCGTCGGGGACGTCGATGTAGACCACCGCGTCGATGCGGCGCCCGATCTCGTCCAGCAGCCCGGCCAGAGACTCGCCCTGCGCCACGTTGCGCGGGTAGCCGTCGAAGATGGCCCCCGTCCGCGCCTCGGGCTTGGTGAGCGCCTCGCGCACCAGCCCAAGCACCACGGGGTCCGGCACCAGCTCGCCGGCGTCCATGTAGCGCTTGGCCTCCTGCCCCAGCGTGGTGCCCTGGCGGAGCGCGTCGCGCAGCATGTCGCCGGTGGCGATCTTGGGCACTCCCATCCGCTCGGCGAGCAGCGCGCCCTGCGTACCCTTGCCGGCACCCGGGGCGCCGAGGAGAATCAGATCCATTGTGTGCCGAATTACAGGGAAAAGTACCTAGTGCCTAGTGCCCAGTGCCTGGTCGAAAACACTGGGCACTAAGCACTAGGCACTGGGCACTGCCGTTCAGATGAACCGCTGCTGCCGTCCGCGGAACTTGACGCGCCCCTTTTTCATGAAGCCGTCGTAGCGGCGGAGCAGGAGGTGCTGCTGCATCTGCTGCACCGTGTCCAGCGCCACGCCCACCACGATCAGGAGGCCCGTGCCGCCGAGCACGCGGTTCAGCCCCGACACGCCCAGCGACTCCAGGATCACCGACGGGATGATGGCGATGGCCGCCAGGAAGAGCGACCCCGGCAGCGAGATGCGCGTCATCACCCGGTCGATGTACTTGGCCGTGTTTGCGCCCGGCTTGATCCCCGGCACGAACGCGCCCTGCTTCTTCAGGTTCTCCGCGATGTCCACCGGGTTGTAGATGATCGCGGTGTAGAAGTACGTGAAGAAGATGATCAGCAGGCCGAACGCCAGGTGGTACGGCCACGTGTTGACGGCGAAGACGTCCGACACGGCCCGCATCGGCCCCACGTTCGGCCAGAACTGCGCCATCGTGGCCGGCACGATCATGATCGACTGGGCGAAGATGATGGGCATCACGCCGGCCATGTTCAGCCGCAGCGGGATGAACGACTTCTGCCCCTGCCGGATGCGCCCGCGCCCCATCACCTTCTGCGGGATCTGCACGGGGATCTTCCGCATGGCCATGGTCACGGCCATCGTCCCCG
>DASWNZ010000047.1:0-27951 GCA_036398975.1 Longimicrobium sp. | reverse complement strand
CTCCCCCTTCCCGTCCCACTGGACCAACCCCCACCCGACCCCTATCTTCCTACCATCGGCACCCCGCCCCGCCTCCACCCGGCGGAAATCTTGCATCCGCCGTAAACCGCTACAGCGCCACCCTTTCCCGCAGCTCCTGCGCGGTACCCCGATGTCCAGCAAGCTCGTGCGCGCCCTCGCCGTCATCGCCGTCCTGGCGGTCTCGGCCGCCGTCGTCCTCCGCGCCACCGGCGGGGCGGACGCTGCGCGGACCGCCCTGCAGACCGTACCCGGCACCGCGGGGGCGGCCTTCACCGACGTGCCCGCACGCGATTCGGTGGTGGTGCCGCCCAAGCCCAAGCGCCAGATCGTGGAGGGCGTGGAGGTGGTGGTCAACATCCCCAGCGGGCGCCTGGAGCTGCTCCAGGGCGACTCGCTGGTGAAGAGCTACCCCGTGTCGGTGGGCTCCGCGCGCTACTCCACCCCCGTGGGCGACTACCTGCTCGCCACGGTGATCTGGAACCCGTGGTGGAACCCGCCGCCGGGGAGCGCGTGGGCCGCCAAGCGCCGCCGCACCCCGCCGGGGCCGGGCAACCCCATGGGCCGCGTCAAGCTGCACATGGACGAGCTGATCTACATCCACGGCACCACCAGCGAGGGCCGGCTGGGCGCCCCCGCCTCGCACGGCTGCATCCGCATGTCCAACAGCGACGTGGTGGACCTGGCGCGCCGCCTCAACCTCATCGCGAACCCGTCGATGAGCGAGGCCGAGCTCGACCGCCTGGCGCGCAACGACCGCCGCACACGCGAGACGGTGCTGGCGCGCTCCGTACGCATGCGCGTGACGTACCGCGTGGCCCGCGTGCGCGGCGAGAAGCTGCACGTGTACCCCGACGTCTACGGCCGCGCCGGCGACTTCGCCTCCGCCGTCCGCGCCGAGCTCGCCCGCGCCGGCGCCGACCCGTCCGAGGTCGACGCCGTCGCCATGCGCTACCTCCGCGACCGCGCCTACTCCCGCGGCGGCGCCTCCTTCGCCCTGGCCGACCTCTCCACGCTGCGCCCGCCGGTCCCCAAGGTCCAGCTCGCCGAGATCGCGCCGGTCGTCGTCCCCGCCGTCGCCGAGGCCCCGCGCCCGGACAGCATCGCCGCGCCCATCGCCGAGGCTACGGACACGGTCGCCGCAGCGGTGCCGCAGCCCTGATCCCCACGGCGGACCGTGTGACGCCTGGAGAATCCCGGTGAGCTCCCACGCCGGCATCGACGACGAGCTTGGCGAGGGGATGAACCGCATCGGCCTCGCCGCCCTGGCCGTCGCCGGCGACCCCGATGCGCGCATCCTTCTCTACGCCGAGGTGGAGGAAGCCCTGGATCACATGATCCTGCGGTATGCCCCACCCGGCGCGGAGAAGCTGCGCTGCGCGCTGGAGTTCCACGAAGTCGCCGACGCGGTTCGCGACGCGTGGGAGCACTCCAGGAAGGCCGGCCCCCGCTACCGCTGGCGAGCGATGCTCTTCCTGGTCGAAGACCGCAAATTCCGCGTCCAGCTGCTCTACGACGACGAGGTGGACCTCGAGCTTTCGATGTACGACAAAGAGGACCGTCTGCTCGCGGAGCACTTTCCGGGAATGGAGGGCGAACCGGTGAATATGCCCGGCGCCGTAGAGCTCACACTGGACGACCGGCCGTTCTGGAAGAAGCTCTGGCGCTAAGCTGGTTGACGGTGAACCCGGAGGGGTGAACGCGAATTCCCCTCTCGCCCGTGCCGTGCTTCCCGCGGTAGCGTCTGACAACTACATAAGGCCCCGCAACGGCTCAGTTGCGGGGCCCCTCTCGTGGGGCTAGTGCCGGCTTCGCGCGGACATGTACCCCTACGTCTCCGACCGTGCAGTCGGCTTGCGCCTCTGACCCGGCTACAGCTGCGAGCTTTTGGGCGTTGCGCCCTTGCTCGAGTGGCCCTGGCTGTAATCAGGCAACAGGGGCCGCCCCAGCCCTTCACAGAGGATGTACTCCGCGATGCCCCACGCCATCAGTGGAGGCACCGCATTACCGATCTGCCGGAATCGGTCCCCGATGTTCCCGAAGAAGCGGAAACTGTCCGGGAAACTCTGGAGCCGCGCGGCTTCGCGAATTGAGAGGGTGCGCTGCTGCCCGGGATGAATGTGAGAGTACCCGTCCTTCGCGAGGTGCGCGGTGACTGTCCATGAAGGCCGGTCCCAGTACAACCGGCGGTACTTGTCCTTGAAGATATCATCACGGTAGCGTTTGAACCTCGGATCCAGGTCCACATAGAGCATCCCCTCGGTCATCGTAGAGAACGCCTCCAGATCCTGCTCGTTGTGCGCGCGCGTGATGTGATCGGTTACGAGTTTGGGGTTGCACGCTTCGCGCATGAGGCGCGTGTATCCCAGCGGACGGCCCGCCTTCCGCAGGTAAATCATCGGATCTTCTGACGAACCGTGGGCGATCGGCGGGAGATCAGCGATCGCGTCGTACACAGTGGTCCCACTGCCAATCCCGAGTTTTCTCCTGAACCTTCCGGCGAAAGCCCTGATGCTGTTGATAGTCAGCTGCAAGCCAGAATCTCTCCGGATTCCGAGGAAGATCAGGCGCTCCCGATCCTGAGGAACACCAAACCAGCGAGCGTTCACCACCTGATACGTGCAGTTGTAGCCCAGATCCTCGATGTTCTTCGCCACCGCATTCGCGATGTTGACGCCCTGAATCGACAGCATCCCGGGTACGTTCTCCATGACGCACACGGGGGCTCGAAAGTGTGCTACGTGCTGGAGGAAGCGGCGGTAAAGCTGATTTCTTGGATCGTCCAAGAGCTCCGTGGCCACTCCACGGATCGAGCGGATCTTTCCGCGCCCCGCGCGCGACCACCCCTGACACGGGGGCCCTCCGACGATCGCGAACGGCGACCGGTCGCGGAGCGGCAGCAGGTCGCCCAGCGCCTCAGGGGTGAACGTACCTAGGTCGCGGTTGAGAGTCAGCGCGTCAGTTTCTCCAAAATTCCATTCATGCGACCGTAGCGCAGCCACGTCGGAATCGACTGACGCCACTGGACGAAATCCGGCCTGCGCCCAGCCCCACGAGATGCCCCCTGCGCCGCAGAAAAGATCGAGAAACCCGCGGTCCTGCGGACTCAGTCGTGCCCTCATCACTCTCCCCGAAAGTATTTTCGAACACAAGGGCACTGTCCAGCCGCCGGAAGGAAAACCCAAACCTACCAGGTCCCGCACCCACTGTCCAGGTCGTAACTCATGCGAAACGTACACGGTACCCGCTGCACCGGCTCAGTTGCTATCCAAGGGTCCCCAACGCCGGATTGGATACATGACAGGAATGGCTGGAGGGTGCCGACTGGCACGAAGGCATGCTCCCCCTTGCCCGCCGAGATGACGCATCTCACGAGGTCATAAGACCGGGTGAGAAGGTGCCTTGATTTCCTTCACGCGCTCCCAGCACTGCTCCTTCTTAGCCCACTCAGTCACGTTCTGTCCTATCGCGCTGCCAATGATCTGCGCGTGGACCAGCGGAGCCCACTCGCGGAGCGTCGCGTCGAGCGCCTCAGTAACGCCCTGTGAATCCCAGATCTTCTCAAGCGACACGTCCTTTCCAATCCTGAAAGCCGTGTAGGCGAGCGTGTACGCGACCGTGTTGGCCCGGTATCCGGAATACCCCTGGGTGCGCACGATCTGCTCCATGCGCTTGAAGAGGATCGCCTGTGCTACGACCGCCCGGAAGAACGCTGCATCGGGAACGAAATCGGCGCCATAACGCTCTTTGAGCGTGTCCATGAACGCGACGAAGTTCTTCTGCCCGCCGCGGCTGACGATGTGGGGTTTCTGACCCCACGAGTTCAGGTACTTCGCAAGATCTGTTTTCGTGAAGCGCTGCGAAGGTGGGATTTGCTGATCAAAGATACGGCGCCGTGCTATGGTGGGAGCCTGTCGCGAACGCTCCACCTCATACTGCCCCCGCGCACGCTCGTAGAACCATTTGCTCTGCTCCCCGGGGACCCACTGGTAAAGTGAGAGTCGTTCCAGCTCAATATGGAAGTCGTGGTTCGCAGAAAAATCCGCCACCTGAACCGCATTCTGCGTATTGGAAAACTGCGAGATGAGCGGCACCATCCTCTCAGAGTCTGCCTCGCGGAGCACCGTCAACTTCGCCTGAACGTAGATTCGCGAAATATCGGTCCGATCCACGGTCTTCGCCCGGTGGATTGACGCGGTAGTTTGTCCGCCATTGACGATCTGGAGGCCCCGCACCCAAGTGAGCAAATGCCGCCCTTCGGCGCGGCGCACCCGGACTTCGGCCGCGGTCATTGACAGCCCGTTGTTGTATGGGAAGAATTTTCCTGGATCATTGCGGATCGTATCGCGAATGCCGCGGTTCACCTTACCGCGGGCCTGCAGGAAAGATCTGACATTAAGCTCCAGCAGCCGTGAGCCGTGGCGATCATACAGCCGGTACAGAACATCTGCCGGAAGTGCCATGAGGTACGCGACATACCCTTCTTCGCCGCTCGGGACGGGAAGACAGGGAACCGCCTGCCCGCATTCCGTCTCGATATCGATCTCGATCACCTCGTGCGCCATTGAGGACCCTAGCGCCCGAAACAGGCGCTGTATGTCCCAGAAGTGCACCTCCACCGCAACGCGCCTCGAGTCAACCTTCTCAAATACGACGCCCGGCTCGTCCACTCGGATCAAGCCGTCGGAGAGTACAAAGATTCTGACCTTTCGCACCGACGACCGCAGATCGTAGATCCCGGTTGCCATCTGGAAGGCTTCTGATCCGGGTTCCATCAGGGTATGGCGACCTTCGAGTGAGCCTCGAAGGAACCTCGCAGCATGCTCCACCGCGTCATCCACTTCCTTCTTGCGGAGTGGCTCCGGATGTTCCTGCTGCTGGAACACGCACACGAACAGATCGATCTGGTCGCCCTCGTCCGAGAACCCGTATCCGCTCGCCTTCACCCGCGCATTGCCGAAGAAGCCGGAAAAATGACACGGCTGGCCTTCCTCGATCACCCCGGCATCGCTCAAATCATCTAATACCAGTTCCACGAAGACGCTTTCGCGGAAATCTCCCGGGAGCTCTTCTCTGGTAACTGGATCATAGCCCCCGTGCGATCTCTCTATTACACGGGTCATATATTCGGTATGGAACTGTTCAATACTCGGCATATGCTGGTCTAAACAGAGGAAGCTGGTCCATGGATCGCGCAGAGCGAATGATAAGGGAGTTCGTCAGGCAATGCGGCCGCGATGCGGAACGTGGCGCCCGCCAGGTGCGGTTACAAATTTACCGGGATCATGCACTTCAGCCGCCACTCCGAACTCCTCCGACGCGCGCAGCACCGGTGCGGCAGAACGGAAGGAGCGGACACACCTCACATCGGGGATCTTTCGGCGTGCAAATCGCGGCAGCAAGGTCGAGCAGAGCGAAGTTGAACTCGCGAGGTTGTTCCGGGTCCACAAGGGGCTGCAGGGCGTGCCGAAAACGCGAACTGCGACGGGACGAATCGTTGACCGCCATCGCGAACACCCGTCCGATCACCCGAACGGTGTTTGTGTCGAGGATCGCGTCGGGTCTCCCCAGTGCGAAGCAGCGGACTGCACTCGCGATGTAGTGCCCAACACCTGGGAGAGACAGGAGGTCGTCTTCGGATTCCGGGATGCGCCCGCCGAACCGCTCCATGATCGCCACCGCCATCTCGTGCAGGAGATCCACGCGCCAGCGCAGCCCAGCGGCGTAGAGCAGCACGTGAAGCTGGCCCAGGGGAGCCTCAGCGAGCGAGGGAACGTTGGGGTACCTGTCGAGCACTCGCTCAAAGAGCGGGACTACCTGGCTCGCACGCGTCCGGTGTAGCAGGACTTCGGCAAGCAGAACCGGATAAGGATCCCGCGTCTCCCGCCATGGGAACCGCCTGCCCTCGCGAGCCCCCCAAGCGATCAGAGAATCCCGGAAATTCTGGGCATCCTGCGATTGGGGGAGCGCCTCAGGAGCCAGAATGCCCATATCCGGCTCCCGTAGCCAGCATCTCGCGCGTTACGTGCGCACACGCTTCCGAGAACACAGGACTGACCACATCGGCCACCATCTGGTAGCGGCGCGGAAGCGGTATCCCTTCCGGGAAGTGAAATTCTTTGGGGAACCCCATAATGCACAGGAGTTCCCGGACCGAGAGTATGCGTTCATCGAATCCACTCTCACCCGCCTCGGGGTGGAGCACGTAGGTCTTCGTAACATTTCCAAATGAGGGAGCCGGCGAGTCGTAGTCGAGCCGGCGCCAGCCGTACTGGCCAGTGCGATACCTTTCCCGGTACTTCTCGATCGTATTCAACTTCGGCCATGCATGGTCGCTCTCCCCATCCCGTGGGACGTCGCGCAACCACGAGATTGCATTCCGGACCGTGGAGGGCTCCCGAAGCCGTGCAGCCAGCCGGGTGAAAAACTCGGTTGCCGCCTCGCCCCCTCCTCGCACGCCTACGGTCACCAGGCGCTGCCGTGCAGTCGGGGCACCGAACTGGTCATATCGCACGATCATCGCATTGACACTGTACTGAGTGCTTCCCTGACGGAGGAGCTCACACTGGTGCTGGTATACCGGATCCTGCCAGACCGGAGGAACGTTTTCGAAGACGAAGATCCGGGGCGCGATCTCCCGCACAAAATCGAAGAACCGGCTGAGCAGGGGCTGGTCAGCGTGCTCCGCACGCCGCCGTTGCTGGTTGATGAGTGACCAGGGCCTGCACGGCGGACCCCCGATCAGCACGGATGCCCCGGCACCTGCGGCGAGGACCTGTTCGCTCGACTCTGGATTGGACAGGTCGATTGTGTGTGCCGTTCCGATATTCCACCGGCCGAACACCATACCCGTCCATGGAATTCGGTCTACGCCTACTACGTCAAAGCCCGCTTGACTGAATCCGAGCGAGAACCCACCCATCCCGGCGAAGAGATCTAGAACCCGGTACCGCTCAGCCCCGGACCCAGACGCACCGCCCTGGACGCTGGAGGACCTGGTCTCCACAGGGAAAAGCCCCGCAGCATCCTGCAAGCGCAGTCCATCCACGAAGTCGGAGAAGCGCGCCGCGGGTGGAACGAAGATGTCCGAGCCGTATGCCTGCTCCGCAGTGTCACGGTGGCTACCGAACAGGTCGGTTTGGCGAACTGTGCCTTCCTGCGGTGCTGGGGTCTGGACGGCCGGCTCTTGATTCTGCATCTTGAGCAAACAAATGGAACCTAAGGCGCGAAACTGGAGTTTTCGCGCCGCAGTCGTACGATTAACGTACGGCCTGTCTGAAGCAACCTGCAATCGTCGCTCACGCTCTCGAGGCGCCCACGCGCCCCGCCTGAGCGGAATGCAGTGCCGCTGTGCGCGCAGAAAGTTAACATAGCGCGCTGCTCCGCATAGAGCACCCCACTCGGCCGCCACCAGTCCCGAACTCGGCTCGCGATGTATCCCTTGCCTGGCGACGCGCTCACCTCCGGACACCTTGGGACCGTCCGAGATACCGGTGGCGCGTTCTGCTTGTCAATGAGCATCACGACGTACCGCGCCGTGCAGATCTGCCGAACGCCGAGCAGGGTCGCGGGACGTCGTGTAGAGGAACAGTGTGGCGGGGCAGCAGCAGCTTTGCCCTTTAATGTGTTCGCAAATCACGGAGAGTACGCGTGACTGAATCGGTCCTCCTGTACGACGACGTAGCCCCTCACGCCTCGGCGATGATCGAGTCGATGCGCGCATACGGCTATTCAGTCCCAGCTGCGATTGCTGATCTGGTGGACAACAGTATCGCGGCGAACGCGAAGAACCTGTGGCTGCAGTTCCACTGGTCAGGCGCCGGTTCCTGGATCAGCGTCACGGACGATGGTGTGGGAATGAGCGAGGAAAAACTCAAGGATGCAATGCGTCTTGGCAGCACGAGCCCACTGCACGTTCGCGATCCGAAGGATCTCGGGCGCTTTGGCCTTGGCCTCAAGACCGCGTCCTTGTCTCAATGCCGGCGACTGACTGTCGCTTCGCGGCGAGCGCGAGGTCCGAATGTGGTTCGGCGATGGGATCTCAATTTCCTCGCAGAAAACCCGGACTGCGGGTGGCACCTCCTTCGGCAGGCACATCCCGGGTCCGAGCCACTCGCTTGTGTACCCGAGAGCCTTCAGTCCGGCACCGTGGTGCTCTGGGAGTGCCTGGACCGGGTCGCTGGAGACACGAAGGCCGATGATCAGCAAAGACATCAGCATTTCCGGGCCACAATAGACCAGGTTGAGTCCCACCTCGCCATGGTCTTCCACCGCTATCTCACCGGACCGAAGGCACGCCTTCGCATCTTCATCAATGACAGGCCGGTAAAGCCCTGGGATCCGTTTCTCGAAACGCACCCGGCTACCCAGCCAAGCCCGGAAGAGAAGGTCACTCTGGGGGGGATCAGCGATCCCGTTCGCATTCAGGGGTTCGTGCTCCCGCACAAGGACCGGATGGGTGAGGGTAAAAAGGGTGAGGAGCTCCACGCACACGCGTCTGGACCTGCCGGGTGGAATGCGCAGCAGGGATTCTATGTGTACCGCAACGACCGGATTATCGTAGCGGGCAGCTGGCTCGGATTAGGGGATGGTCGCCCCTGGACTAAGGAGGAGCACTACAAGTTGGCCCGAATCAGCGTAGATATACCGAACTCAATGGACCATCTGTGGCATCTCGACGTCAAGAAGTCCAGTGCGCAGCCGCCGCCGCAGATCCGCGACTGGCTCACCGTCCGTGCCCGCCGAATCCGCAGCGATGCGCGCGCCGTTTTTGCGCATCGCGGAAGCTACCGCCAGCGTGCCGAGCGTCGGGATTTCACGCGTCCGTGGAAGGCCGTACGCAGCAACGGTACGGTCACGTACCGGATCGACCGAAACCACCCCGTCATCGCAGCCGTGCTCGCCTCAACTTTCGGATCGACGCGAGCAGAGGTGGAAGCCGCATTCCGGATTCTCGAAGAAATGGTACCCGTAGAGCAGATCTGGCTCGATGCGGCTGAGACCCAGATCACCCCGGCTCGTCCATTCCACGGCTCAACGTCGCAGCAGGTGAGAACGCTCGTTGAGACTTCATACAAAGCGATCCGCCGAAACCGGAAGCTCAGCCACGATGAGACTGTCGATCTCCTCCTCGGATGCGAGGAGTTCGCAGACCCGGAAGCACGCGCAGTGATTGGTTCCCTTCCGACAATTTGACCCATGACTACTGTGAACCAGAACTATAAATCGGTCCGTACCACAGCGCAGTTGAAACTCAACCAGAAGCTGAGCGCGGGGGCCACATCGCTGGAGACGCACGAGATCCGAGACACGGTCAGTCGGGTGATCGCTCTGTTCGACTGTACCGATGTCGACGTGGACGCTCTCGTGGCCGAACTGGAGGCGTCGTTTCAGACGGTCATCGGCGCGGAGCGGACACTCTACGGGGATAAGGATAACTATGAGCCCTGGCTAAAGAGCAAGAAAGCTGCAATTGACTGGGGCTTCTGGTCGAGGTACGAACAGTATCTGCTTCAGGAGGTGGGTCTGAACCAGCCCACCCTCGCCCGACTCGATGAGAGCACCGACCGAGTTCTCGACCTGCTTACCGACCCATCGCGTCCCGGGAGCTGGGACCGACGAGGCATGGTCGTTGGCCACGTACAGTCCGGGAAGACTGGTCACTATGTGGGGCTGATCTCCAAAGCTGCCGATGCGGGATACAAGGTGATCGTAGTGCTCGCCGGCTTCCACAACAACCTGCGGAGTCAGACGCAGATTCGCGTAGAGGAGGGCTTCCTCGGTTATGATCGCACAGTACCCGATAAACCTACCCGGATCGGCGTGGGCCTGATCGACCCTTCTCCGAAGGTGGATGCGATCACGAACCGGTCAGACAAAGGCGATTTCCGCCGCCAGGTAGCTAACAACTTCGCTATCACTCCGGGGGGAAACCCGCTCGTTTTCGTGATCAAGAAGCATGGGGGAGTGCTGCAGCACCTGTTGAATTGGGTCGCATTCGCGGCTAACGCGAAGGACGAGAAGGGGCGGCCCTACGTGAAGAACGTACCCCTTCTCGTGATTGACGACGAGGCGGATCAGGGGTCTGTTGATACCAAGAAGGGAGCAATCGATCTCAGCACTGGCGAGGTCAACCCCGACTACGATCCCGCCGTGCTGAACTCGCGGATCCGACGACTGCTCCACCTCTTTGACCAGAGCGGGTATATCGGGTACACGGCCACGCCATTCGCAAACATTTTCATCCACGAGGAAGCGCGCACGGAGGAGGAGGGGGAGGACCTCTTTCCCCGTAGCTTCATCGTAGCGCTGCCTACTCCGTCCAACTACGTCGGTCCGGCACGTGTCTTCGGCTATGAGCCGGACGAGGGGCCGACCATCCCCGGGCTTCCGATCGTCCGGTTGGTCAAGGATCATGCTGCGACGCTGGACGTCGACGAGCGCGAGGGCTGGATGCCCCCCAAGCACAAACAGGGACATGTCCCTCACTACAAAGGTTCTGACCAGCTTCCCCCCTCGCTCTCACAAGCGATCGCCTCTTTCGTGCTCGTATGCGCAGCTAGGCTGGCGCGCAAGCAGGAGGGCGTCCACAACTCCATGCTGGTCCACGTAACTCGGCTGACTGACGTACAGCGCCTCGTCACCGCGCAAGTAAAGGGTGAGCTCCGTGCGATCCAGCAGCGGTTAACCCGAGGCGATGGGAACTCACCATACCAGATCCGAGAACAGCTTCGCCAACTTTGGGAGTCGGATTTTAACCCAACAACGAATAAAATTGCGAAGCGGGATTCCTCACAAGCTGCGCCCATGCACACCTGGAACGAAATCGAGCCGTTCCTAGAGAAGGCAGCGCTGTCAATCAGCGTCAGGGAGATCAACGGGAAGGCGGGCGAGGTGCTCGACTATGTTGCGCACGAGAACACCGGTTTGAACGTCATCGCCGTGGGCGGCGACAAACTATCGCGGGGGCTTACACTGGAAGGGCTCTCAGTAAGCTACTTCCTGCGCGCCTCACGGATGTACGACACGCTGATGCAGATGGGCCGCTGGTTTGGATACCGGCCCGGCTACCTGGATCTCTGCCGGCTCTACACCACCCCCGAAATGACTGAGTGGTTCTCGCATATCGCACGCGCGACTGAAGAACTCCGGGAGGACTTCGACCGCATGGCCTTGAGCGGCGGAACACCTCTGGACTTCGGGCACCGCGTGCAATCGCATCCTATGATGATGGTCACATCCCAGGTGAAGATGCGATACGGAACCACGATCGACGTCACCTACCAGGGCGACATTAGCGAGACAATCAACTTCTGGCGCACGGCCCCTCAGCTTGAGAAGAACTGGAGCGCTGCAGAGCGGCTGATCGATTCGGTCGAAAGCGGGGGATGTTCCCCAGCGCCCATCACGAATTCGGCCGTCACAGTGGGCTCCTGGAAATGGGAGGGAGTTGATGCAAATGCGATTCTGGAGTTCCTCACGGGGTATCGTGAGCATGGAGCATCTAAGAAAGTCAAAACGAAGCTGCTCGCAGACTACATTCGTGCGGAGGTCAAGAAGGGGAGACTCGTTGACTGGACCGTGATGGTAGCGAGTGGCGCCTCCACGAATGAGATAGGCAAGCTCGGGGCCGCATCGTTCCGGCTGGTAGAGCGGAGCTGGCATCTCACCGAGAGCGACGATGCGAGCATGCTTACTGAGAAGCAACAACTGATCGACAGCGGTCAGTACCGCATTCGGCGTCTCGTGAGCCCGGCAGACGAGGCCATCGATCTATCGAAGGCGGAGTGGGATTACGCACTGCAGCTTTCAAAGGCTTACTGGCAACAGGAACCCGGGAAACGCGCTGAGCCCTCCCGTCCGTCTGGACGTGACATTCGCCGGGTGCGACCGCCCGAGCGCGGCCTTCTTATGCTGTACCCGCTGGATCCAGCCGATCGAGACAAAATCGTCGGGTCCAACAAGGTGGAGGGGGATGCGCGGGAGAATCCTGTCCTCGGCTTCGCCATCAGTTTCCCCTATGTACATCCGGACAAAGCGTCGAAGGTGCAGTACGTGGTAGGTAATATCTACTACAAGCAGGAGTTCGGGCCCGACATCGACGGTGATGAGGGTGAGCCGTGACCTCCGTTCGCGGGATATGGGACCGCCTCCACGTGGAGGGGAATGGATCCGGAGGCTATGTCCGCCTGAGGCACCCGAATGTGCACGCTTGCGCGGTATACATCGCGCGGAGCCTTGCAAGTGGCGATGAAGCGCTGCTGGTTGAAGTCCACACCGCGGCTCTCCCAACGAATGCAAGGTTCCCGGAGTCGGCGGGGATGAGCATCCAGGCCGTTCCACTTACCGGAGGCCGAAGCGGGGTGAGCAGGATCCTGCTCACCCTTACAGATCGTCGATACCGGGACGTCTTCCAGACGCTGGCCGAGGATGTCGCCGAAGCCATGCAGGGGGCGACGGACGAGGGGGCAGCCGTGCGACTCTTTATCGAACGTGTGGCGAGATGGCAGGCCTTTCTGCGCGAACACGGGCCTGGAGGACTTTCGGAAGCAGCGCGGGTTGGTCTGTATGGCGAGCTGGATCTGCTTCGGCGGCTGATCCCGGAAATTGCCACGCCGAGTACCGCTGTCAGTGCCTGGACGGGGTGCTTCCGCGTGCCCCACGACTTCCAGTTTGCGTACGGCAGCGTCGAGGTGAAAACCTCGCGTGCGGCGACTCCACACGCCTTTAAAGTCAGTAACGTCGAGCAGCTCAGTGATGCTGGAGTGCCGGCGCTGTTTGTTCACTTCGTACTGGTAAACGAGAGCGCGAGTGGTGGGGAGTCACTCCCGGAATTGGTCGGGACCATACAGAGCCTGCTGGACACCGAGGCGCTCAGTACATTTGAGGATCGACTCACCGAGTGGGGCTATCTCGATGCCCATCGGGAGCGCTACAGCACGCCACGTTACACGGTGCGTGGCACCCGCTGGTTTCGCGTCACAGATGGGTTCCCACGCCTCCCCCCTCTCGACCTTCCCGAAGGTGTGGAGGGTGTTTCCTACTCCGTCGCGCTGGCAGCGTGCGCGCCATTCGAGTGGAAAGGCGAGGCCGCCATGAATAAAGTTCTCCGCAATGACTCAGGCCCATGAACCCAGTCACCAATTGCTACGCCCAATAAAGGTTATAGCTAGTCTATCATCGACTTGGGATTTGCCCGCCGTGCCGCACGTGGTACCAGAGCTGTGACTCCTTGTCTTGACGCGCGATTCCCTCGTGTGCGAGCATCTCGAGAAGGGTGCGGGGAATGTGGCCCTCATGTCCCACATGACCGGAGTAGATCCCGAGTGTTTTGCCGATATCCACGTTTCGTAGACCGCGATCTCCCGCCTGCTCAAGCAATGTGAGGACCGCCGCCTTCAGGTCGACAACGGCATGCTGGGCAAGCCTGTACGCATCAATCATTGTAGCCGCAGAGTGCTTGGGGAATTACCAAACCGCGCCTGTTAGATCTTGGCGACGGCGCAGGGAGCGAAGACCGTTAGGTACGACGTACACATAAACGTCGGAATCGCCACTGAATTATCGGCAGAGACGCCAGTCACGAGACACGGATCAGCTCCCTCTCCACGTATGGACGTGCGCGGGACTTGAGCTTTTTTGGCGTGGCGAGGTCCACTCGGGTGCCGAGGAGCTGTTCGAGGTACTCGATCAGATCTATGTAGCTGAGTAAGGTGGGCGGCCGCTCGAACTCCACCAGCAGGTCCACGTTTGCTGTCGGGACGAGCTTCGTCCCGGGCGTACGAGCCGAAGAGCGCGATCGATCCGACGTCGTAGCGCGTGCGCATCTCTTCGCGGTGAGGTTCAGCCGCTCCAGCACATCATCCCTGCGCATGACTTCTCCCTAGCGACGTAGACGTTCCAGCTCGCTCCGAGAAGCTACCCGGTCCAGTGGACTCGGGCAACGAGGACCCGGGCCGCTCTGGATTCTGGAGAGGCGCCGGGCCGCATTCGTCTCTGTACTTTTTTCTCTTGGGGCCGCGGCTACGCCCACCTCTGGAGCTACAGACAATCCGATCCCGCCAACATCGGGCACTATGACGTTGGTTTCTGGAGGGCTACCGTTCGGTCTTAAGACCGCGAGTCCATCCGAAACTTCTCCGTGCCATGATCCGACCCACGCGCAGTTCTTCGTCCAGCCGATCCGCGCGCCGCAAGCCCGCGAGGGCCTGAGCCGTGTCTCGACCTCGCTCCCGTGAAGCCGCCGCGCTGCTCCGGCTGGAGATCCGCCGCCTTCCGCCGGAGGAGCAGGCTGAAATGCAGCGGCTGCGCATGACCGCCCTCGAGATGGCAATCCCGGAGGACGCGCTCTGGATGTTCCTCCCGGGGACGAACGAGCCCGCTCTTCATGTGCGGTGCGAAGCGTTCCAGTTCCCGCAGTGCACGGCGGCTCACCTGCGTATCCGCTCGCGCGGGGAACGGCGTGCGACCCGGAGAGCCCGCGTCCCGCGGATCCGGCGCGGATACCGAGTGCATGAGGACCACGCGCGCTCGTGGGACCACTTTGTGGCGCCTGCGGGACCGGCTCGCTAACGTGGATCATCGGGCATAGTCGGATACGATGGCGAGGGCGCGAATGGCCGGAGACGGGGAGGCGCCGCCACAGAGAGCAGCACGCCCGCACATCGTCCCACCGGCACCAAGGTGGCGGGTGGACGCACATGGTCGGCCGGAGGGCTGGCCAGTGCTCGAGGACCTCGACGGCGCGCTGGGGCTCACGCTCTGGCGCGCCTTGCGCGCGGTATGGACGTGGGTGGACACACCCCCGGACCGGCGAGGCGGCCTGTCCCAGGAGCCGTCGCGCGAGGTGCGAGAGCGCTTCGCCTACGCGGCGGTTGAGGCCCCGGAGCTTGCAGACGTGTTCGGCACGTTTGCGCTGCTCGCGCGAGCGGCGGACGTGCTCGACGGAAAACAGCTGGCCCAGGCGTGCCACGCCGTCCACAATTGGGCGGATGCGCGCGGGATCACGGAAACGGCGGTGCACTTCGCCGAGGCCGCCGCCCATGCGGACGAGGAAGACGCGTCGCGTGCGAACCTGGCCGGCCGGACCTGCCGGCGCGCCGCGCTCAACGAACGATCGGCAGCCTGGTACGTGCGCGCGTTCCGGCTCTCCGTGCGTGCTCACAATCGCGTCGAAGCAATTCGTGCGCTGCTGGGCTACGGCGCGCTCCTGAAGGAGCTCGGACGCCACCGTGAAGCGCGCGCCGTTTTCCAGCGTGCAGCTCGCCGGGCCGAGAGGACTGGACGGCGGCGTCAGGCGGCGGAAGCGTACCACGATCTTCTCACGATCGCGGCGGAGATCGGCACCATTCCGGAGGCCGCTGCACATCTTCGCCAGGCGATTCGACTGTACCCTTTGCGGCACCCGGCACTCCCTGCTCTGGCGCACGACTGGGCGTGGCTCCTCGTGCGGCTTCATCATTACTCCGCCGCCCTGCCGCTGCTCGATCTCGCGATGACGGGCACTCCGCGCCCGGCCGTCGAAACGGTCATGCTGGCGACACTTGCCAGAGCAGCCGCTGGTGCCGGGCAGGTGGCGCGCTTCGAGGAAGTCGAAGGACGCGTGCTACGGCTGGCCGGCTTGCACGACGAGTTCGCTCCCGCCGTCTTCATCCACCTGGCGGAAGCGGCAAGAGCATTTCGCGACTGGAGCAAGGCAGAGCGCTACGCGAACGCTGCACGTGAAGCTGCGCAGCGGCGCGAACACGCTCTGGTACTGAGTGACTCGGTGGTGCTGCTCGCGCGGATCGCGCTTCGAGAACCTTCTCCACGGGAGCAACCGGTCCCGGAGCCGGAGCTCGTCCGTGGGTTGACTCGCCGGCTGGCTGCACGGCTCCGGAAGTGGAAGGTCGAATCCAGCTGATCCTGGTCAGTTGCCAGATCCGATTGTGTAGCCGCCGCGTTCCGTGACCGCCGCCGAATCGACCGGCGCCTGTCCGCCCGTCGAGTTGACCGTTGCCGCACCGAAGGTACCTGAGGGAGCCTCCTCTGTAGTAGCCTTGCCCCCGGACCCGTAGGTGCCCCCACCGACGGCCTCGCCGAGGCTGAATCTCGCTTCCGTTGCGTTTCCACTCCCGAATGTATGTCCACCACTGTTTGCCGCCGTGGGAGACTGAACACATCCAGAGAGCGCCATTCCGAGGGCGCATGCGGTGGTGAAGGTGTACAGGCGCATCATGGTGTGCCGTCCTTGTGGGAAGCTGGGGAGAGTGCAGGCGAAGTGGTCCTAATCTAGCCGGCACATACCCCACCCGCCACGAAGCGCCATCATCAAAACGGGCAAATTGCGCCACCACTCACCTCAACCGGCAGAGACGCTGGAGGGTCCCGGCGGTCGATCGCGGGTGACGGCGGCGAGCGTCGCCCGCGCCGCCGATTGCAGGTGCGGATCGTCGCCATCGAGCGCGCGCTGGATCTCGCGCCGAACCTCGTCAGCGCGGGGTAGCGGCTCCGGCCGCGCCGCCACCCGTGCGAGCGTCTCCATCGCGATGATACGAAGGCTCACTGAGTCGTATTGAAGCGCGCTGAGGCAGAGGTCGACCACCAGGTCGGTATCGGGCACCTCCTCCGCCCAACGCGGCAGCGCGAGCTCCAGGGCCATCTCGTCGGGCATCGGCTCACCCATGCCGTCCCGCACGATCATTCCGCCCCAGCCGTACGCGACCGGAGTGTGGGTGACGGTGAAATCATCCGGGCGACCACGATCCTCCGGCATCTGGTGCCTCGCAAAAGCTGGGTGAGATGGGCATCCCATGGCGCTTCAATGGAGCTGCAGCGGCCGTGCCGGTTATGTGACGCGCGCCGCAGCCACGAACTGCGCGTTTGTGCGCGCCGCACCCCTGGTGACCCATTCGGCGGCCGAAACCCTGTTCCCGCGCCCCGTCCAGCCTCTACATTACGCGAACACCCTCCGCCCACACCCGACCCGATCCCCATGCCCACCCTCATAGGCGTACCGCGCGAGACGGCGCGGGGCGAGCGACGCGTAGCGCTGGTCCCGGAGACGGTCGCGCGGCTGGTGACGGCCGGCTTCGCGGTGGTGGTGGAGAGCGGCGCGGGGCTGGGCGCGTACCACGACGACGGGGCGTACCAGGCGGCGGGTGCCCGCATCGGCGACCGGGCGGCGGCGCTGGGGGCGGAGGTCGTGGCGTGCGTGGCGGCGCCCGAGGACGTCGATCTGCTGCGCCCGGATGCGGCGCTGGTGGGAATGCTGCGGCCGCTGGACGACGCGGAAGGGATGCGGCGGCTCGCGCGCACCGGGGTGATGGCGATCGCGCTGGAGATGGTGCCGCGCATCACCCGCGCGCAGAAGATGGACGCGCTCTCCGCCATGGCCACCGTGGCCGGCTACCGCGCCGTGCTGCTGGCGGCGGAGGCGCTCCCGCGCTTCTTCCCTCTCCTCACCACGGCGGCGGGGACGGTGCGGCCCGCCAAGGTGCTGGTGCTGGGCGCGGGGGTCGCGGGGCTGCAGGCGATCGCCACCGCGCGCAGGCTGGGCGCGCAGGTCTCCGCGTACGACGTGCGCGCCGCCGCGGCAGAGGAGGCGCGCTCGCTGGGCGCGAAGTTCGTGGAGCTGGCGCTGGACACCGCCGGCACCGAGGGGGCCGGCGGGTACGCCGCGGCGCTTGACGAGGAACGCCAGCGGCGCCAGGTGGAGCTGCTCGGCGAGCACGTGGCCGCGTCGGACGTGGTGATCTGCACGGCGCTCGTCCCTGGGCGGCGCGCGCCGCTGCTGGTGTCGGGCGATGCGGTGCTGGCGATGGCGCCCGGCTCCGTGGTGGTGGACCTGGCGGCGCCCAACGGGGGGAACTGCGCCCTAACGCAGCCGGGCACGTGGGTGCAGGCGGGCGGGGCGCGCGTGCTGGGGCCGCTCAACGTCGCCGCCGAGATGCCGATGCACGCCAGCCAGATGTACTCCCGCACCCTGGCGGCGCTGGTCACCGAGTTCACCCGCGAGGGGCGCTTCGACCCCGACCCCGCGGACGAGATCTTTCGCTCCGCCTGCATCACCCGCGGCGGCGAGATCGTGCACGAGCGCGTCCGCGCGCTCGCCTGAACCCCGGATTCCGATGCTCGAAACGCTCCTGATCGTCTTCGTGCTGGCGGCCTTCGTGGGGGCGGAGGTCATCGGCAAGGTGCCCCAGACGCTGCACACGCCGCTGATGTCCGGCTCCAACGCCATCAGCGGCATCACCGTGGTGGGCGCGCTGGTGCTGGCCGGGATGGCGGAGGGGCCGCTCGCCCGCTGGATCGGCTTCGTGGCGCTGGTGCTGGCGATGGTGAACGTGGTGGGCGGCTTCCTGGTGACCGACCGGATGCTGCAGATGTTCAGGAAGAAGGACGCCCCATGAGCACCGTCGTCAACCTGGCGTACCTGCTTGCGGCCTGCCTCTTCATCGTGGGCCTCAAGCGGCTCGGCTCGCCCGCCACCGCGCGCGCCGGCAACCAGATCGCCGCCGTGGGGATGCTGGTCGCCGTCGTCGCCACGCTGCTGGTGGGCCGCATCCTGGCGCCGTGGATGATCGTCGCGGGGCTGGCGCTGGGCACCGCGCTCGGCGTCGTGGTGGCCAGGCGGGTGCAGATGACGGAGATGCCGGAGATGGTCGCCGCGCTCAACGGGCTGGGCGGGGCGGCGTCGGCGCTGGTGGCGTGGGCGGAGGTGACGCGCTACCAGGCCGCCGCGCGCGAGGGGCTCGCCGGCGCCGGCTTCGCCGGGCACGGGCTGGCGGCGCTGGACGCGTCGCTCGTCGTATCGGTGCTGCTGAGCGTGCTGATCGGCGCCGTGACCTTTTCGGGGAGCGCGGTGGCGTACGGCAAGCTGAACGGCAGGCTCCCCGGCAACCCGGTGTCGTTTCGGGGGATGCGTCTGCTGACGGCCGTGCTGGCGGCGGTGCTGGTGGGGGCGGGGGCGTACTCGCTGTGGGCGCTGGGCGACTCGGCGTACGATCCGGGGCCGCTGGCAATGGCGGTGGCGGCCACGGCGGCGGCGGCGCTGGTGCTGGGGGTGCTGCTGGTGATCCCCATCGGCGGGGCGGACATGCCGGTGGTGGTGGCGCTCCTCAACTCGTACTCCGGGCTCGCCGCCGCGGCCAACGGCTTCGTCCTGCGCAACCACGCCCTCCTGGTGAGCGGCGCGCTGGTCGGCGCGTCGGGGATCATCCTCAGCCGCATCATGTGCCAGGCGATGAACCGCTCGCTCTTCAGCGTCCTCGTGGGCGGCTTCGGCGGCGATGCGGCCGAGGGGAGCACGAAGTCCGCCGCGGGGCTGTCCGTGCGCACCATCGCGCCGGACGATGCGGCGGTGCTGCTGGGGTACGCGGGGCAGGTGGTGATCGTGCCGGGCTACGGGCTGGCGGTGGCGCAGGCGCAGCACGTGGCGCGCGAGCTGAGCGAGCTGCTCATGGCCCGCGGCGCCACCGTCCGCTACGCCATCCACCCCGTCGCCGGGCGGATGCCGGGGCACATGAACGTCCTCCTGGCCGAGGCCAACGTGCCGTACGACCACCTCTTCGAGATGGACGAGATCAACGAGCAGCTCGCCCGCACCGACGTGGTGCTGGTGATCGGCGCCAACGACGTGGTGAACCCGGCCGCGCGCACCGATCCCGCCAGCCCCATCTACGGCATGCCCATCCTGAACGTGGACCACGCCAAAAACGTCATCGTCCTCAAGCGGAGCATGGCCGCAGGGTACTCCGGCGTGGAGAACGACCTGTTCTACCTCCCCAACACCGCCATGCTCTTCGGGGACGCCAGGAAGTCGCTCGAGACGCTGGTGGCGGAGGTGAAGATCGTGTGAACTGCCTGGCTCACGCGGAGACGCGGAGACGCGGAGGCACGGAGAGAGATCTCCGTGCCTCCGTTGTTGCTTCAGGGATCAGCTGAGACGTGGATTCGTACCCTTGCCTCACCCGGGGCGTGCGCCCGTTGATGACAATCTTGTGCCGCGGGAGATCGGTACCTATCCATACGGCGGCCGTGGACGATGGCCTCCCGCGTGCGCGCCCCCCCAACCGGCCGAGGCATGAGCGCCCCCGTCTTCATCTCGTACAACTTCCGGGACGACAAGGAATTCGCCCGGGGCATCCGCAATTTCTTCCAGCCGTTCGGCCCGTGCCACGGGGTGCCTCATTTCGTGGAGAACGACGTTTCGGAGCGGGGCCTGGAGGCCATCGACGCCGAGATCCGTAGCGTCATGAGCGGCTGTGTAGCCGCCGTGTTCGTCTGTGGCCAGAACACGCACGACAGTCCGTGGATCAACCGCGAAGCGAAGCTTGCTATCAGCAGGAACCTGGGAATCGTGGTACTTCGCGCCCCCGGGAGCACCGGGGGCATACCCAACGAGCTGCGCGCCCTCACCACGCTTCCGCCATTGGTGGACTGGGGGCCGGAGCACCTCTGCAGCGAGATCAACCGGATCGTCTCCGCGCGCGGAAGCAACCGGTGACCGCGGCCGCACCCCCGCAGCCGCTTTCCGCCGGCGCGGTGGTCGCGCTCGCCGGCCGTCGGCCCGATGCGGCGGACGCCACGCAGCTCCGCTTCCCGATCCAAAATGCACCGCGGGTCCTCAAGGAGCTGAGGGTGCTCCTCCATCCCGGGGTGCGCGCGCTGGTGTGCTCTGCCGCGTGCGGGGCCGACCTGCTCGCGCTGGAGGCGGCGGGAGAGGCCGGGATCGAGCGGCACGTGGTGCTGCCGTTCGGCCGGGCGGAGTTTCGCGCCACATCCGTGGTGGACCGGCCGGGGGATTGGGGACCCCTCTACGACCGCATCCTCGACGAGCTCCAGGGCCACGGCTCGCTCGAGCTTGGCACCGACGACCCGGAGGATCCGGGCACCTACTTCCGCGCCAACGAGCGCATCGTACGGCGCGCGCTGGAACTGGCCGAGGACCCGGACGGACCCCGTCCGCGCGCGGCGGTGGTGGCGTGGGAGGGCGCGCCGCGCGGCGACGACGACGCCACCGAGGATTTCAGGCGACGCGCGGAGGCGTACGGCTTCACGATCCACCCGGTGCACACCCTCTAGGCGCGGCGGCGAAACATCGCGCGCGGGTCCGTCTCCATACCGGGCGAAGGTACCGCCCCCAGGCTCACGCCCCACTCCCTCGATGACACCATGGACGACGAACTGAAGCGGATCGTCCAGGCGGTCCAACACGACGCCGAGCTCCTGGACCGTGACGCCGTGCGGCGGCACTGCCTGGAGCTGTGCGCGTACGCCTACCAGCACGACGTCCCGGTGCCGCTCGACCCGGCGCTCAAGGTGATCGGCCGGCTTCAGAAGAAGCGCTGGTTCGACCTGGAAGAAACGGTGGCCGAGGTGCTGGTGCAGACGGGGCAGGAGGCGCTGGAGATCCGCCGCCGGCTGGTGCAGGCGCTGATCGACCAGGGGAAGCTCACGTCGGCGCAGATGCACCTGCAGAAGCTCATCCCGGATTCGGTGGACGATCCCAACGAGCACGCCGAGGCTCGCGGGCTGCTGGGGAGGGCGCTCAAACAGCGGTACGTGGACGCGAACGCGCCCGGGGTTCCGCGAAACGCGTGGGCGCTGCAGCGGGCCATCACCACGTACGCGGCGGCATACCACGAGACCGCCACGGACCCGCTGTGGCACGGCATCAACCTGGTGGCGTGCCTGGCCCGCGCCCGCCGCGACGGGGTGAAGGTGCCGCAGACCATGCACGATCCCCACGTGCTCGCCGGCACGCTGCACACGCTGGCGGAGGAGACGTTCGCAAAGCATCCGGGGGACGTGTGGGCCGCGGCCACCGCTCTGGAAGCCTGCGTGGCGCTGAACGACGCCGAGGGGGCGGTGCGGTGGGCGGAGAAGTACGCCGGGCACGTCCGCGCCGACGCCTTCGAGATCGGGAGCACGCTGCGGCAGCTCACGGAAGTGTGGAAGCTGGACGCGGCGGACGGGGGGATCGGTGAATTGGTGCTGCCGGTGCTGAGGTCCGGCGTGCTGGGCAAGAGCGACGGAAGCGTTCAGCTCTCCGCCGGAGAGCTTCAAGCGGAGCTGAGCACCACCACCACCGATCGACTGCAGAGGATACTCGGGCTGGACCGGTTCGTGAGCCTCGGGTGGTATGCCACGGGACTGGAGCGCGCGCGCGCGGTGGCCCGAATCACGGACGCGTACGAAACTCCGGTGGGAACGGGATTCCTGATGCGCGCGGATGCCCTCTCGGAGCGGTTCGGGCAGGGGTGGGTGCTGCTCACCAACCACCATGTGGTGAACACGGGCGGACGCCGCGGATTGCTCCCGGCGCATGCCCGGGCAGCCTTCGAAGCGCTGGCGCCCGGGCGCCGCGCGGAGCTGCACGAGGTCGCCGAGGTGCTCTGGTCATCGCCGCCCGACGAGTACGACGTGGCGGTCCTGCGGCTCAAGACGCTGCCTGCGGAGGCGGAGCATCTCGCGCCGTATCCTATCGCCAGGCAGCTGCCGCTGGTGCGAAGGGACCCGCCGGAACGGATCTACGCGATCGGGCACCCTCTGGGGGCGGGACTCAGCTTTTCGCTTCACGACAACCTCCTCGTGGCCTGCAAGGAGCCGCTCCTCCACTACCGCACGCCCACCCAGCAGGGAAGCTCGGGTAGCCCCATCTTCAACCGCCAGTGGGAGCTGTTGGGGATTCACCACGCGGGCGACGAGCACGTCTCACCGCTGAACGGCGAGACCGGGAGATACGAGGCGAACGAGGGGATCTCCATCCGCTCCATCAGCGAGGCGATCGCGCGCGAGGCGCCGGCGCCCTGACCCCCCCATTTGCCGATGCCCACCGCCTGATGAAAACGTCGCCTGCACCCTACATCGGCCGGGAGCTCTCACTCCTCGGCAACCCGGCGCTGCTGGACCAGGCGCTGATCGGGCTGCTGTGCTCGCGGCGGGTGCCGCCGCCGCTCGAGGAGCACGCACTGGCGTGGGCCCGGTCCGCGCGCGACCTGAGGTTTCCCGTGGTGGGCGGGTGGATGTCTCCGGTGGAGCGGGGGTGCCTGGAGGTGCTCCTGCAGGGAACCCAGCCCGTGGTGGTGTGCCTGGCGCGCGGGCTCGCCGCTACGCGCATCCCCACCCGCTGGCGCACGCCGCTCGACCGGGGCCGCCTGCTGCTGGTCTCGCCGTTCGCGGACGACGTGGTGGAGCTGAGCGCGGCCACCGCCGAGGCGCGCAACCGGCTGGTGGCGTCGCTGGCGCGGGAGCTGGTGGTGCCGCACGCGTCGCCCGGCGGACACCTCATACGGCTGGTGCGCGAGGTGATCGCAGAGGGGAAGACGGTGCACTCCTTCGACCACCCCGCCAACCGGCCGCTGCTGAAGGTCGGCGCGCGCTTCTGATGCTCGGGCGCCGCGGGTGTGTGAACGGGCCTTGCATGGCGGTGAGCGCATGCGGCCGTGCGTCCACATCGACAGGAGAAGGTTATGATCACGTTCCGGACATGGATGTTGCCCGCGCTTGCGCTGGCGGTTGCTGCTTGCGGGGGCGGCGATGAAGGCGGTGCCGAGGGCGCCGGGGATACCACGACCGCCGCCGTGTCGCCGGCGCCCGCGCCCAGCGCCACCACTCCGCCGACCACGCCCGCGGAGAGCACGATGACGGGGCAGAGCTCGGCCGCCACTCCCGTGCAGCTGGCGGCGCTCAACAACTCGGGGGTCACAGGGCAGGCGCAGGTCATGGAGCACGGCACCGCCGAGACGATGGTGACCGTCACGCTCCAGGGGCAGGGGACCGCGACGCATCCGGGCCACATCCACTCGGGGACGTGCGACCAGCTTGGGCCGGTGGTGGCTCCGCTGGAGAGCGTGGCGATGTCAGGCGGCACCGGCACCTCCACCAGCACCGTCAAGGTGTCGATGGGGACGGTGATGAACGGACAGCACGTGGTGAACTTCCACGCGGGCGCCGGGGCGAACCCGATGGCGCCCGTTGCGTGCGGCGCCATTCCCGCGCACGGGTCGGGCGGGCACGGGGCGTGACGATCGGGTACTGACGTCCCGAACCAGCATCACACAGAGAGCACGGGGGTACCGCAAGGCCACAGAGAACACCTTTTCGTTCTTCTTGTTGTATCCTCTGTGTCTCTGTGTGAGGCAATGCCGTCGGCCGACGGGCGGGGATGATGGGCTAGGGACCGGCCGGACCGCATCTTGCCGGGGTGGGGTCCTTTGCCCGCAGTGGGCACCGGAGCGCGCACCCACCGCCCGCGGAACGCACGATGGCTTCAGGGTTCGAAGAGCTGCTCACCGGCCGCACGCTGGTGAAACGGTACACGATACGAGAGGTGATCGGCCGCGGCGGGTTCGCCGTGGTCTACTGCGCCGACGACCTGCGGCTGGGGCGCCCCACCGCGGTCAAGGTGCTCTCCATCCCCGCGCCCACGCCCGAGCTCCGCGAGCACATGCGCGCCCGCTTCGAGCGCGAGGCGCGGGCGGCGGCCGCCCTGCCGCACCATCCCAACGTGGTGCCGGTCTACGACTTCGGGACCGATCCGGAGACGGGGATCGACTTCATCGTCATGGAGCTGCTGCGCGGCGAGAACGTGGCCGCGTACCTGGCGCGCGAGGGGCGTCCTCCCCTGCCGCTGGCGCTGCGCATCCTGCGGGACGGCGCCGAGGGGATCGCCGTGGGGCACCGCGCGGGGCTGATCCACCGCGACATCAAGCCGGCGAACCTTTTCCTGGCGGAGGCGCAGGGGGACCAGCCGTTCCGCGTGTGCGTGCTGGACTTCGGCATCGCGCGGCTGACGGCGGACGACGACGACGGGTCGATGACGCGCACCCGCGGCGCCGCCCCGCTCTCGCCGGCGTACGCGTCGCCGGAGCAGTTGCGAGGCGACCTGACGCTGACCCCCGCGACCGACGTGTACGCGCTCGGCGTCGTGGGCTATCAGCTCCTCACCGGCAAGAAGCCCTTCGGCGCGGATCGCGATTCCGGATCGACGTCGTCGCTGCAGCCGATCCGCGAGCTGAACCCGCAGGTGTCGCCCGAGCTGGCGGCGGTCATCGAGCGCGCCATGCTCCCGGAGCCGGGGGCCCGCTTCACGGACGCGGGGGAGTTCGCGGCGGCGCTGGACGCAGCCGAGAACGCGGATGACAGCGGCACGCTGATCGCCACCTCGCTGCCGCCGATCATGGACGACGACGAGCGGACGGTGATCGCGCCCACGCCCGTCGTCGTGCCGGTCCCGGCACCCGCGCCGGCGCCGGTGCAGCACGCGCCGGCTCCCGCGGCTCCCCCGCCGCCGTTGCGCGACACCCCCGCCCCGCCGACGCCCCGCCGTAAGCGGCCGGCATGGATGCTGGTGCTGCCGATACTGCTCCTCGGCGTGGTAGGGCTGTGGGCGATGAACCGGGGCGGCGGCGACGTCGATCGGTCGCCCGGCGTGCCGGCGGACTCCGTTAGAACGAGCGGCGGCGAGCCCGAAGACGATCCGGCCGACGAGCCGCTCCCGGCCGATCCGGGCGCCACGCAGCCGGCGGAAGATCCGGGAGGCGGCGAGCCGGTGCAGGTGTCGCCGACGCCGATCAATCCGGATGGAGGCGGCAATCCGCCGGTCCTCGCGCAACCTGCACCCCAGCCGGGCGCTCCTGCACCGCAGCCGGGGCAGGTGGTGCCGCGCCCGGCGCCCGGGCAGCCCGTGCAGCGCCAGCCGGTGCAGCGTCCGCGCCCCAACCTGCCGCCGCAGCGACAGGCGCCGCGCCGGCCCGTTCCCCAGCAGCCGCAGCCACAGCAGCCGCAACCCCAGCCGCCTCAGCCGCAGCCGGTGCCGCCGCAGCCGCAGCCGCAGCCTCAGCCGCCCGCGCCCCAACCGGTGCCGCCGCAGCCGCAGCCGCAGCCGCAGCCCCCGGCGCCGACGCCCACGCCGCCGCGCGACACCATCGTGCTGCCGCCCGCGCCTCCGCCTCCCCCGCCTTCGCCGCCCAGCGGAGGAACGGCGGGTGGATCGGGAACGACGCCGGTTGGGCCGCGGTGAACGGCGGCTGATCGAGCAGGCTCGCGCGTCCGCGACAGCGATGTCGCGGACGCGCAATCGCATGAAACGGCACACATCCAGCCCAAACCCCGCATGACCGACGCATCCGCCGCCGTCGAAGCCGGCGAGAACGACCTACCGCGCGTGGTCCTGGCGCACCCCTCCGGCGCCCGCGCCGAGGCGTACGCCCATGGAGCGCACCTGACCTCGTACGTGCCGGCGGGCGGCGAGGAGGTCTTCTTCGTGAGCCGCAGGGCGCGCTTCGATGCGGCCAGCGCCATCCGCGGCGGCGTCCCCGTCATCTTCCCGCAGTTCGCGGAGCAGGGGCCACTTCCCAAGCATGGCTTCGCGCGGGTGGCGGAATGGGCGCTCCCCGAGGCCGCTGGCGTGGATGGAGTGGCGCGGGCCGCCTTCGTCCTCACCGATTCACCGGAAACACTCAACCTGTGGCCGCACACCTTTCTCGCGTCGCTGGTCGTCGAGCTGGCCGAGCGCGGGCTCGAGCTGCGCCTGGACGTCTTCAACCGCGGCGCGGACGAGATCGAGTTCACCGCGGCGCTGCACAGCTACTTCCGCGTGGCGGACGTGCGCGAGGCGGCGGTGCTCGGGCTGAAGGGGATCTCCTTCCACGACAAGGAGCTGGACCGCGACCGCGCGCAGGACGAGGACGAGCTCACCGTGCGCGGCCCGCTCGACCGCGTCTACCGCGACGCCCCCGACCTCCTCCGCATCCGCGACGGGGCCGGCGGGCGGATGCTGGTTCTGGAGAAGGGGGGCTTCGCCGACACCGTCGTGTGGAACCCGTGGACCGAGGGCGCCGCCAAGTTGGACGACATGGCGGACGACGAGTACCTCCAGATGCTCTGCGTGGAGGCGGGGAGCGTGGCCGTCCCCGTGCGCCTGGAGGCTGGCGGCCGCTGGAGCGCGTGGCAGCGGGTCTCGGTGGAATCCCTCTGACGGCGCGGCCCCTGAAAGCCACGGAGAACCCCTCTTGCTGTCCTCCCTGTGTCCTCTCTGAGTCTCTGTGTGAGGCAATGCCGTTGATCGCGGGACGCGGATAATGGGATACATCTACGTTGTCTGCGCGGCCGTGCTTTGGGGAATGCTCGGCCCGGCATCCCGGTTCGCGCTGCGCGACGGGATTGACCCGCTGGAGATCGCGTTCTGGCGCGCGGCGATCGCGGCGGTGCTCTTTGGCGCGCACGCGGCGGTGCTGCGGCGCGTGCGGGTCGAGCGGCGCGACGTGCCCGCGGTGTTCGCGTTCGGGCTGGTGGGGATCGCGCTCTTCTTCGCATCGTACATGCAGGCGGTGCGGCTCGGTGGCGCGTCGCTGGCGGCGGTGCTCCTGTACACGGCGCCCGTGTGGGTCGCGCTCCTCGCCTGGCTCCTGGGATGGGAGACGCTGGGCGGGCGCAAGGTGCTCGCCCTTGCGCTGACGCTGGTTGGGGTGGCGGGGCTGGCGCGCGCGGCGGGCGGGGAGGTGCGCGTGGGGGCGGGCGCGATCTTCTGGGGGCTGGTCTCCGGGTGGGCGTACGCTACGCACTACGTCTTCGGGAAGCGCTACTTCCCGCGCTATCCCACGCCCACGCTCTTCCTCTACGCGCTGCCGCTGGGCGCCGCGGGGCTCCTCCCGTTCTTCCGCTTCCACCCGGACAAGTCCGTGGCCACCTGGGCGGTGCTCGTCTTTCTGGCCGTGGTGCCCACCTACGGATCGTACCTCCTCTACAGCGCCGGCCTCCGCCGCATCGAGGCGACGCGCGCCGCCACCGTGGCCACCACCGAGCCCGTCGTCGCCGCCATCGCCGCGTACCTGGTGTGGGGGGAGCAGCTCGGCGCGGCCGGGTACCTGTTCGCGGCGATCGTGCTGGCCGGCGTGCTCCTGGTGGTGCTGGCGGACGAGAAAAGTGAAGAGGGTGCTCACCCGGCCG
>DASWNZ010000046.1:0-33668 GCA_036398975.1 Longimicrobium sp. | reverse complement strand
CGCGCGAACCTGTCGCTGGGCGTGGGGGACCAGGCGGAGGTCACGGCGGTAGCCCGCGCGGCGGACGGGAGCGTCCTGGAGCGGCCCTTCACCTGGACGAGCAGCAACCCGGCCATCGCCTCGGTGAGCGCCACGGGTGTGGTGCGCGGCACCGGCAACGGCACGGCGACCGTCACCGTGAGCAGCGAGGGGAAGAGCGCCACCGTGCGGGTGGAGGTCGGCGGCTGGAGCACGCAGCGGATGCTGGCCGTAGGCGACTCGGCGCTCCCGGCCACGGCTTTCGTAAAGACGCAGGGCGGCCGCACGTTCCGCTACGTCGCCACGGAAGGCCACCTGCGGCTGTTGAGCGCCGGGAGCCGCTACGAGCTGGCGGTGAACGGATGGCTGCACGTGGAGGGCGGGGTGTCGGTGCAGACCGCGTACGTCAGCACAGGCATCTACATGTACGACGCGTTCACGGGGGACATGATGTTCTTTCCGGCCGGGACCGATCCCAACGGGCCGCCCGCCTTCCGCGGCACCGCGCACCGTGCCCGCAACCTGGGGATCACCTGGCGCCCTGACCCGAACGCGCCCGCGGCCACCTTCGTCTTCCGGGGGCTGTAGCGCTCAACTGGTGACCGGGGCCGTGCGGAGAACTGCAACTGCATGGCTCACACAGAGACACAGAGCCACAGAGAGGACCGACAAGAGGTTTTCTCTGTGGCTTTCAGTTCCTTCTGCGGCCTCTGTGTGAACTCCCTGCGTCTCTGCGCCTCTGCGTGTCACTCCGCGGCGCCCGGCTACCCGCCGCGGATGCGCAGGTCGCGCTGCGGAAAGGGGATCTCGATCTCCTCCTGGCGAAAGGCGGCGTCGATGGCGAAACGGAGGTCGCTGGTGACGACGGGCTCCAGCAGCGGGTCCGGGATCCAGACGAGGAGGACGAAATCGAGCGACGATTCGCCGAAGCTGGTGAAGAGGACGGCCGGGGGCGGCAGTGCCAGCACCCGTGCGTCTTCCGCCGCCACGCGCTCGAGTACCCGCCGCACCAGTGTCGTGTCGCTGCCATACGCCACGCCCACCTCCACGCGCACCCGCACCCGCCGGTCGCTCAGCGTCTGGTTGGTGACGGATTCGGTGATGAACTGGCCGTTCGGCACCACGATGTCCACGTTGTCCAGCGTGGTGACGATGGTGGCGCGCGCGTGGATCTGGCGGACGGTTCCGCGCACCTCGCCCACCTGCACGAAGTCGCCCTTCTTCACCGGCCGCTCCAGCAGCAGGATGAGCCCGCTGACGAAGTTCTGCGCGATGTTCTGGAGCCCGAAGCCGATCCCGACGGCGAGGATCGCCCCGAGCCCCGCCAGCGCCGTAACCGAGATCCCCAGGTTCTCCAGGGCGAAGAAGATCCCCACCCCGAGCACGGCGTAGTGGAGGAGGCGGTTCAGCGCGTACTGCACCCCCTCGTCCAGCCCGCGCTGCCGGTACACCCGCTGCATCGCGCGCCGCAGGATCGCGGACGCCAGAAAGGCCATCGCCACCAGCACGACGAAGCTGAAGACGGAGGCGATCGTGACGGTGCTGCCGCCCACGACAAAGAGGGGCTGGTCGAAGGTCGAGCGGATCGGCTCGAGGCGGGAGCTCTGCATGCGGCTACGGGTTCAGTGCTTGCGGGACGGCCCGGTCTCGAGGCGAGGACTGCAACTGCGGGGCTCGCGACGACACACGTGCTGGAGCTGCCACCTCACCCGGGAGTCATCCGTGGGGCACTACATCGACCTGGGCCGCTGGGCCCGGCGCGAGCACTTCCACCTCTTTCGCGGCTACGACCGCCCGCACTTCAGCGTCTCCACCGACGTAGACGTGACGGCGCTGTACGAGGCGTCGCGCCGCCCCGACGGTCCGTCGTTCATCCTGGCGACGCTCTTCGCGGGGATGCACGCGGCGAGCGCGACCGAGGCGTTCCGGCTGCGCATTCGCGGGGAGCGCGTGTGGTGCCACGACACGGTATCGATCGGGTGCACGGTGCTTCGTCCGGACCGCACCTTTGGCTTCGGGTACTTTCCGCACGATCCGTCCTTTTCACGCTTCGCCGCCGATGGACGCGCGGAGCTGGAGAGGGCGCGCGCGGGCACGGCGCTGCTGGCGGACGCGCGCGAGGACGATGACGCCCAACTCCACAGCACCGTCCTGCCGTGGATCCGCTTCACCTCCTTCACCAACGCGCTCCGCCGCGAGGATTCGGTCCCCAAGCTCGTCTTCGGCCAGCGGTTCCCCGTAGGCGGCACGTGGCGCATGCCCGTGGCGGTCGAGGTGCACCACGCGCTGGTGGATGGCATCGACGCGGGCGAGTTCCTGGCAAGATTGCAGGATCTGCTCGCGGCGCCGCCGGGTGAATAGCGCAGAGGCGCGGAGGGAATTCCCTCCGCGCCTTGCAGTTGTCTCTGTGCCCTCTGTGTGACGCGCTGTTCCCTCGCTCAGCGGATCTCTACGTACTTCTCGAGGCGCGCGACCTCTTCCTTGTCCACGTACTTGCCGATCTCGCGGCGGAACTGCTCGATGTTGCGGTACGGGCGGTACTCCTCGAACTCGTGCTGCATGCGCGGCCGACGTCCGGAAGTTCGAACGACGCGCTCTGCAACAGGCGCTTGAACACCGCGAACGCTACCCAGTGGGCGCCGATGCATCGGGGAAGTCCTACTAAGGGAAGTCCGGAGCTAGGCTATGTCAAAAGTGTCGTTCGGACCGGAACAGGGGCTTTGGAGATGGATCGCGCGGCCCTTCGCGCTATCGCGCGGGGACGCCTACGGTCGAACTAGCATTCACCGTTGCTCCGAATGTCGGTGGAACCCTAAGCCGACGAGCGCAGTACGGATTTCCCGCTGCGATTCAGACAACGTTCTCGGCACCCTTTGCAAAAGCCAGCGGAGCTCCGCTTCGAACAGGACGCCCGCGGCACGCCGGTCGCCGAGGAGATACAGCGTCTGAAACATACGCCAAGCCGCTTTCGTGGTCTCTTCATGCTCCTTTCCGAAGTGCCTCCGGGTGTCCCGCAGGACCGTTCCCCACACCTTGCGCGCCTTCTGGTACGATCCCCGCGCATCAAGGGTCATCGCCAGCGCCTTCCTGGCCCGGATAGTTTCGGGATGAGTCTCGCCCAGCCGTTTCCGACGGATGCGCAGGATTTTCTCTTCATACTGCTGCGCCGCTGAGTATTCACCGTTATTAAAATGACGGGTCGCAGCGTTTGACATCAACAATAGTGTATCAGGATGCTCTTCCCCCAAAATCTTCATGCGGCCCCGCAGCGCGCGTTCATGCAAATCGACAGCGCGCATATATTCGCCCAGATCGTCCAATGCACAGGCAAGATTGCTTATCGCCCGCAGGGTCTCAGGATGCTCGTCGCCGAAGAGCTTGCTCCTGATATCGAGAACCGCACTATGAAGCGTACAAGCCGTATCGTGCGATCCCGCGCGGCCGTGCAGGATCGCCAAGTGCGACATGGTGCTCAGGCTGTCGGGGTGCTCCGGCCCAACCTGCTTCACCCGGGCTTCCAGCACGCTCGACAGCATCTCCATGGCCTCGGCGTTCCGGCCCAGTGACGCTCGTGCCCAAGCGAGGTTTGCCCGTACTTTCAGGGAATCCGGATGCATCTCACCGAGCTCGCGAGTGGCATCTTCCAGCGCAATCTCGTGGCACTGCTCCGCGCGTATCCAGTCGCCCAGTTTCCCGTACACAAGTCCCAGGTTGTCGCGCGGCACGATGGTAGCCGGCGCCCGCTCTCCGTGCAGGCGAACCAGGATCCCGATTACGAGTTCCTGTACGTCGCGCGCGCGCTCACACTGGCCCATGTCAGCGTGCAGCAACGCATGGTTGTTCAATGCTGTGAGCGTCACCTCATCCTCTTCGCCACGGACGGCGCGCAGGCCCGCCACCGCTCGCGCTTGAAGTTTCGCGGCATTTGCGAACCGCCCCACTTCGGCGTAGACGGCCGCAAGACTAACCAGCGCGGTTAACGTCCCAGGATCGTTCTCCCCAAATGCCCTCGCATTTCCACGCCACGCATCTTCAAGTGTCTGCAGCGCCGCGAGTAAATCACCCCTCGAGTGGATACACGATCCAAGATTCCCCAGGAGCATCAGCGTGGCGGGATGATCGCATCCCAAGCGGCGGTTGACGGCATCATGCGCGAGAACAAGGATTCGCTCGGCGGCCGAAGTGAAGCCCCATACCTGCAGGGTCACTGCAACGGCGTTCACCCGCTTGATTCCATCTTCGAATGTCTCGTCCGGGAGCACTCCCACGTAGCGCGTTAGGAAGGCGACAGCGTGCGGTGCGATCAGCCCCACCAGTCCCCACCTATCGCCGCCGGATGATCCGCTGACCGATTCAAGTGCCTGCTCAAAAGCAGACATGACCCTGTCGCAATCCGTGATCGGACCGGCGGACTGGCTGCGTACATAATCAGCGAGAACGCGATGCACGCGACCGAGGAGTGCGCTGTCCATGCTCGCTGTTCCGGAAACGAACGAGCGGCTCCGCAACGCAATCCGCGTCGTGGAGGAAAACACATCGCCGAACGGCCTGATGAGGGCGATGGGAATTGGGTCGGGTCCCAGCCACGCCAGAAGCCGCATGGCCTCCTGCTGCCCAGGAGTGAGCCGCGAGTAGGATTCGCCAAACGCTTCAGTGATCCCGCGCAACCGCGCAGTCGGCACACTGGGCCGCAAGGCATCCATGGCGCGATCGAGATCCTCCGTGAGTTGGTCGCGTCGGGTGAAATCACGCAGCTCCTCCGCCGTAGCTCCGCCGCTCCGGACCAGCTTATTCAACAGCTCCAGAGCTAGAGGAAGATGACCCACCCACGCCGCGATCGATTCCCAATCAGCATCCGACAACGCGCTCGACACAATCCCGTTGCGGACGAGCGCGACGGCCGCGTCCACCGGAAGGATGTCTAAGGGCAGCGGCACCACGCCACCTCCGGCACCCAGCGCGAGGCTCGTGCGCGACGTAGCCAACACTGCGACTTCCCCTAAAACGGGGCACCAGTGCCGGAGCGGGAGCGGTGGCGTTCCCGCCCCGGGCTCCGGAACGTTGTCAATGACGAACAGGACCTGCGGAGGATCACCGACGTTTCCACGTATCGTACGCGCCAGCACCCCGGCTACCCCGCCCTGCGCCATCCGGACGATGGCGAGTTCGGGGACTGTCGGGTCCAGAGCCTTGACGACCTCGTAATGCTGGAGTTCCACGTCCTGCTCAGCATCGATCCAGAACACCCCGCGAGGGAAATGCGGGATTCCAAAGCGGTAGATATACTCAACTGCCAGACGTGTCTTCCCGAACCCACCGCCGGCTTCCAGCGCACCCGTCAGCGCCGCGCCCCGCAGAATGCCGCCCCCCGCGGCAAGCACATCATGAATCCGCCAGAGGTCGTCTGCCCGCCCCATGAACTCGTCGTGGATCGACTCTGGGAATCCCACGGCTGGCACGAGCGGCATCGTTCCCACGCGTTGCGCCGGCGGAAGGCGCATCGCCTCCAACAGCATCGAACGGCTGTCACCTTCTTCGCCAAGCGTCGCATAGCGCTCTCTTAGCGTGGGTGGGTTCGCGGCGAGCCGTCGCAGCACGAGCGCTGCGATTTGTTCGGGGTCCGCGAGCGACGGCCAGTTACGAACCCGGGCAAGTGGCGGAAATCTGTCAATTATGGAGTCCGCCCCCGTTACAGGTAACGCTAGTACGAGCCCGCTCAACGCATCGTCTCTCTCAAGGGCGGTGCTCCCCGGGCGCTCGGCGACCCGCAGAAAAGGCGTGCGTGCGACGCGGAACTCAAGCAGGCAGTACCAGCGCGTAAAGTACGAAGGGTCGGCGAGGATCACTGTCACCCTTGCGTTCAACAGAGCGTCCACCAGCGTATCGGTAAACCGATCACCGATCGCGATGTCGCTGGTGTCCAGAAACGCCAGATCGTCTCCTAGCTTCCGGTGAAGCGCGGCTGCGTGGCCCGCGCTGCTCTCGCGGGCGTATGAGATGAAGACGGGCTTATTCATCGGCGAGCTCAAGAATGGCGGGATACAACCAATGGCAAAGCTAATCACCCGATTTATCGCATCCAACAGGATTGTGCAAAGAAGCGCATCGACGTGGGCGAGTTCCTGGTTTCAGGAACTGCTCGCGAATTCGCCGGGCGATAAAGGCAGAGGCGCGGAGGGGATTCCCTCCGCGCCTTGTAGTTCTCTGTGTGACGCGCTGTTCCCGTCAGCGGATCGCAACGCACTTTCCTAGAGCGACTCGCAGATCCTCAGGCGTCGGCGGCACCCGTCATCTCGCTCCCGTGGTCACGACATCACGCCGAAAAGACGACGCGGCTCAAGTACTTGCCACTCTCCTGGGCTGGTATTTCGAACGGGAATATCCCACACGCTGTACGAGGAGGTCGTCATCCGCACTACGCGCACGACCCAAGCACCCTCCACCGGCCAGCGCGGAGTTCCCAACGCGACCGTAGTATAAAGGCCCCGCTGCAGACAGGCCTCACGGATTCGACGGAACTCTTCCGGCTCTGCAGCCAGGACTTCAGGAGGAGGAACAGCGCCACGGACGAAAGCGCACCGCATGTCCTTCACAGCGTCGGTGGTCGGCAGGCCGAGTTGAACGGCCACGCGCATGGTCACGTCCAACGCTGCCGAATCCCGGGATAGATCTGTAGGGTCGGGGCCTGACAGGTCTGCATCGTCGCGCAAGGCGCGTGGATCCACCAGAAGCGGCCCTTCCGAGCCGGCTGCCAAGTGACCGAGCACTGCGGCTACCACGTGCTCGGCGGAGGTCGCATAAACCAGACGTGGCGCGGCGGTCCGGTCGGCCGCGCTCGCTGTGACGCAGGCGGTTGTCAGCAGAACCCACGTCACGCTCTTCCAAAGCGCACGAAAGCGGTTGCTGTCTTTACGTGATGACACCGATCACCTCCCGTCTATCGTTGGCCACGTGTGGCCCGCCATCCGGTACGCCCGGTGGCTGCGCTGTTCGACCCATACAATGGGACACTACGTATACGGGTTGCTCTTCGGCGGGACAACCGTGCCGCGAAGCCAGACGAGTTCCAGGAGCGATTTCGGGATCTCCTCGCGACACCGCAGGGTGAGATGCAGTAGAAAATGGGAGGCGCGGAGGGGATTCCCTCCGCGCCTCGTAGTTCTCTCTGTGCCCTCTGTGTGACGCGCTGTTCCCTCCCTCAGCGCACCTCGACGTACTTCTCGAGGCGCGCGACCTCTTCCTTGTCCACGTACTTGCCGATCTCGCGGCGGAACTGCTCGATGTTGCGGTACGGGCGGTACTCCTCGAACTCGTGCTGCATGCGCGGGCCGACGCCTGGGATCAGGAGGATCTCCTCCTTGGACGCGCTGTTGAGGGCGATCGGCTTCCACACCTTTGCGTAGATGGCCTTGCGCTGCGGCTCGCCCAGGCGCGGGGCGAGCACGCGGTCCACGGCGAGCATGTCCGCGTAGGGGCGGCCCTGGATCAGCGCATCGGCGGCGGCGGCGTCCAGGCCGGCGGCGGTGAGCTGCTCGCGCGTGGCGGTGTTGGGGTCGAGCATCGCACCCTCCGCGGCCGCCGGAGCGACGGTGGTGTCGGCAACGGGAGCGGCGGGCGCGGGTGCGGCGGGCGGCGTGGCCTCCGGAGTGGCGGTGGCGGCGTCCTGCTCCGGCGCGTCGCTACCGCACGCGGCGAGGAGCGTGGCGAGTACGAGGGCGGCGGCGGTTCTGTGCATCGGTTCTCCGTAGTTGAATGAAGTTCAGTTATTCGTGCGGCGCAACGCCGGGTGCCGGTACGCCAGCGCCAGCCCCACCAGCCCGAGCTGCGCCAGCGCGCCGGGGGCGAGCGCGGGGGTGGCGCCGCTGAGCGATTCCCAGAACAGCGCTGTTCCCGTGAGCGCCGGATCTGACTCGCGCTCGAATTCGGCGTTGCCCTGCAGGTGAAGATACGCGCCGAGCGGCCCCGCCACGATGTACACGGCCATCACCGCACGAAACGCGAGGAGCACCCCGCGCCTGGGCCGCAGCGCCACCGCGGTCCCGGCGACGAGTCCGGCGGCGAGCAGGGCCAGCGGCGTCCACTGCCACACGTCTTCGTAGTGCTCCAGCAGGAGCAGCTCGGCCGCGAGCCCCACGATCCCCACGAGCACCACCGCGAGCAGGATGCGGCGCAGCACCAGCGCCTCGGGCTCGTGCGGCGGCGGAGATCCAGCGGGAACCTGTGACTCGTACATTCGACCATCCGGGAACGGTTCGGCATCGCGATCCGCGGGAGAATATCCCTCGCGGACGGATCAGGCAAAACAACGGGCCTCACACAGAGCCACAGAGGATACAGCAAGAACGGCGGGAAGGTTCGCCAAACGTTTGGAGCCGGCCGGTTGTAAGGAAGTGGGCAAGCACGATGGGCGGCGCGGATCCGTTCGGGATTCGCGACGCCCCGGACCCTCATGCGGGATGTGTGAGTTGAGATATACGGGAACGATTGCACTCATAGTGGCACTGGGCGCGGGCGGCGAGCTGGCCGCGCAGGGCGGGCGTCCGGGCGGGCAGGCACAGCAGGCAGCCGGGCAGATCCGCGGGACGGTGGTGGATGCCGCCACCGGCCAGCCGATCCGCTCCGCCTCCGCCGAGGTGCGCAGCGCCGCCGACTCCTCGCTCGTCAACGGGGCACTCACCGGGGCGGACGGGGCGTTTCGCATCGAAGGGGTGCGCCCCGGGCGATACTACCTGCGGGTGACCGCGCTGGGCCACCAGGCGTCCACGCGCCCCGGCGTCGCCGTCAGCGCCGAGGCGCCGGTCGCTTCGCTGGGGACGATCCGGCTGGCCGCCAGCGCCGTGCAACTGGAAGGCGTGACCGTCACCGCCGCGCGGCGCGAGGCGGCGCTGGCGCCGGACCGCAACACCTACACGCTGCGCGACATGCCCGCGGCGGCCGGCGGCAACGCGGTCGACGCGCTGCGCAACGTCCCGTCCGTCGAAGTGGACATCGACGGGCGGGTGAGCCTGCGCGGCAACGAGAACGTCGTCGTGCAGATCAACGGCCGCCCGTCGCCGATGCGCGGCGAGCAGCTGGGCGCCTTCCTCGCGCAGCTCCCCGCCAACATGGTGGACCGCGTGGAGGTGATCCCCAACCCGTCCGCCAAGTTCGATCCGGAGGGGATGGCGGGGATCGTGAACGTCGTGCTGCGCCAGAACACGGACCTGGGGACGAGCGGCGGCATCACGGCCGGCGGCGGCACCACGGGGCAGGTGAATCTCTCCGGCAACCTGGGGTACCAGAAGGGGCCGCTGACGCTGTTCGGCAACTACGGCTTCATGCGCGACGACCGGGAGACCACCGGCTTCACCTTCCGCGAGAACCGTTACCTGACGCCGCTGACCTACCTGGAGCAGGACGCGACGGGGGCGTTCGCGCCGATCTCGCACACGCTCAACACCAGCGCCGAGCTGAAGCTGAGCGCGCGCGACCAGATCCACACGAGCCTCCTGCTGAGCACGCGCAGCGCGGACCGCAACGACGTCAACGAGTACCGGGAGCTGGGCGCGTCGCGCGAGCTGCTGGGAATGCGCGACCGGCGGGCGAACGAGGAGGGGAGCGAGCTGGGGCTGGACTACGTGCTCGGCTATCGACACACGATCCGCCCGCGCCAGAACGAGTTCGCCACCGAGCTTCGCTTCAACCGCGACAACGAGGACGAGCTCACCCGCTACACCGAGCAGGCGCTGCTTCCGGACGGCACCGCGGGCGACGAGCTCCCCTTCCTGGAGCGGCAGGGGAACGACGAGCGCACCCGCAACTGGACGCTCACGGCCGACTACACGCGGCCGCTGGGCGAGCGCGTGCGGCTGGAGACCGGCTACCGCGGCACCATGCGCCGGCTGAACAGCGACTTCACCGCGTCGCTCTTCTCCTACGGCTCCAACGCGTACGAAGTGGATGCGTCGCGCACCAACGCCTTCGCGTACGACGAGACGGTGCACGCCGGCTATGGAGTGGTCGCGTCCACGCTGGGGAGCTTCGACGTGCAGGGCGGGCTGCGCGTGGAGCGTGCCTCCAGCGAGTTCGACCTCGCGACCACCGGCGAGTCGTTCGAGAACCGCTACGGCTCCTTCTTCCCGAGCGCGCTGGTCGCCTACAACCTGGACGACTCGCGGCAGCTCAAGGCGAGCTACTCCAAGCGCGTCGAGCGTCCGCGTACGCAGCAGCTCAACCCGTTCGGCCGCGTGGAGGACCCGCTCAACGTCTTCCGCGGCAACCCGTACCTGAAGCCAGAGTACACACACTCCTTCGAAGTGGGCTTCCAGCAGTCGGGTGACCTGGGCACCATCCAGCTCACCCCGTTCTACCGCCACACCACGGACGCGGTGCGGCGCTTCACCACGGTGGACGACTCCACGGGCGTGGCCACGACCACCTTCCAGAACGTCGCCACCACCGATTCGTACGGCGCGGACTTCAACACGTCGATCCGCCGCGGGCGCGTCACGGGCTTCGGCGGGCTCAGCGCCTTCCGCCAGGTGACGGACGCGAGCAACGTGGGCACGGGCGTGGGGAGCGATGCCTTCGGGTGGTCGGCGCGGATGAACGCCACGGTCAAGATCACGCCGCGGCTGGATGCGCAGGGCTTCCTGATGTACCGCGCGCCGATGGCCACCGAACAGGGGCGCGTCTCGGGGCGGCAGATGTTCAACCTTGCCCTCCGCCAGAAGCTGATGGGCGACCGGGCCAGCGTGAGCCTGCGCGTGGTGGACCCGTTCAACACGATGCGCTTCCGCTCGCTGACCGACGACGAGCGCTTCTACCAGGAGACGGAGCGCCGGATGGGTGCGCGCGGCGTCTTCCTGAGCTTCAGCTACAACTTCGGCCAGCAGCCGCGCGTGCGCCGCGAGCAGCAGCCGGAGCGCGGGGGGGACGAGGAGGAGGGGCCGTAAGAGGGGCCCTCTCCCCCAGCGTCGCTCCGCGACGCATCCCCCTCCCCCAAAACTGCCTGGGGGAGGGGGTTTGCGTAGGTCCGTGCCTCCCGCGAAGACCGGGTGGGCGCGATTCATCGCGCCCGTGGTCGGCGCTGCTCCGCCGCCCGCGTCTCCGCACGGTACCGATCGCCTGCCGGCTGTGCCCCTCGCCCGGAACGACGCTTGCGCCCCGCGCGACGCATGAGCGCATCCGCCACGCGGCCGCAGGTGCTGCAGACCGAGTCCGGGGAGTTCCCGCTGCACGAGTCCCGCCTCGGTCTGGCCGGGCACGAGTGGACGATCCTGCACACCGGCGTGGTGCTTACTCACGACGACGAGCAGCACTTCCTGCGCGATTTCCGCGACCGGCTGCCGTACGGTGTGGCGCTCTGGCCCGCCGCCATCGCGCTGGCCCACGACGTCGCCGGGCGCGCGGATGAGCTGCGCGGTGCCCGCGTCCTGGAGCTGGGCGCGGGCACGGGGCTGCCCGGGATCGTCGCCGCCTCGCTCGGCGCGCGCGTGGTGCAGACGGACCGGCACGAGATGGCCATGTCCGTCTGCAGGCACAACGCGGAGCTGAACGGCATCGCCGCCATCGAGCACCGCCTGGCGGACTGGGCCGCATGGGACGACGTGGTCCGCTACGACTGGATCATCGGCTCGGACATCCTGTACGGCGAGTCGATGCACCCGCACCTCCGCCATATCTTCGAGACGAACCTGGCCCCGGGCGGCCGCATCCTGCTCTCCGACCCGTTCCGCGCCCCAAGCGTGCGCCTGCTGGAGTCGCTGGAAGCCGCCGGCTGGCGCATCTCGCTCGCGAAGTGGAACCTCGGCGAAGAGACCTCACCGCGGCCGGTCGGGGTGTTCGAGGTGGAGGCGCGGTAAACGCGGGTGCCGAATGCTGGCGCCCGAACACCGGGGGCTGAAGCCCCCGGCTGGAACTACGGGAAGGCGGCTGAAGCCGGCTCGAGAAGCGCGGGATCAGACCCGGAGTCCGCGAAGGCGACGCGAAGGCGGACTTCGTGTTCCAGCGGCGGAATTCGCTCCTGGAACGGCGGCGGCGGAGCCGCGTCGGGCACGGGCAGCCACGTGGGGCTGCCCCTACGGGATCTGTTTGCGCCGCAGAGGTTGAGGAACGTGGAGGGTGGACGCGATGAATCGCGCCCCTACGGGGCACAGATCCATCCTACGCGAGTCCGCGAAGGCGGACTTTGTGCTTTTGTTGCAGCGAGTTCACTCGCCACTACCACCAGCCCCCGGCAGCACGAGCGTGAAGGTACTCCCCTCGCCGGGGGCGCTGCGGACGGTGAGGTCGCCGTTCATGGCGCGGGCAAGGTCGCGGGAGATGGCAAGGCCCAGGCCCGTGCCCTCGCTGGGGTTGTTGAGGGCGCGGCCCACCTGCACGAACGGCTCGAAGATGGCGTCCAGCTTGTCCGGCGCGATGCCGATCCCCGAATCGCTCACCTCGATCTCCACGCGCGCTCCGAGGCTTCGCGAGCGGACGCCGATTCGGCCGCCGGGATCGGTGAACTTGATCGCGTTGGAAAGGAGGTTCACCAGGATCTGACGCAGCTTCTCGCCGTCCGCGAACGCCGTCAGCGGGGCCGCCTCCGTTTCCAGCACAAGCGAGCGGGCGCGCACCTGCGGAAGGACCAGCGACTCCACCTCGCCGATGGCGGCGGCCACGTCCACCACCGCCAGGTCGTAGTGCACTGCGCCCGTTTCGAGGCGGGCGTAGTTGAGCACCTCGTTGATGAGGCCGAGCAGGTGCTTCTGGCTGCGGCGGATGCGGAGGAGCGCCTCGGCCTGCGCGGGGGTCACGGGGCCGTGCACTCCCAGCTCGATCAGCTCGGCGTAGCCGTCGATGGCGTTGAGCGGCGTGCGCAGCTCGTGGCTCATCGTCGCCAGGAACTCGCTCTTGCTGCGGTTCGCGCTCTCGGCCTCGGCACGCGCGCGCTCGGCGTCGCGGAAGAGGCGCGCGTTGTCGATGGCCACCGCCGCGCGGCTCGCCAGGTCCTGCACCAGCTCCAGGTCGCGCGCGTCGTAGTGGCGCTCCGACTCGGTCATGCACAGGGTGAGCGCCCCCACGGTGAGGCCGCGCGCGTTCAGCGGGACCACCAGAAAGGAGGAGAAGTGCAGGGCGCGCAGGAGCGCCAGGTGCTCGTCATCGCGGGCGCCGGCCACGAGCATCTCGTCCGACACATCCGGTACGAACATGGGGGTGCCGGTGCGCAGCACGTTCGCGAAGCCGGTCTCCGCCGCCCAGTCGGTGGGATAGCGCGCGGTGAGCTCCGCGGCCAGCGCCAGCTTCGCGGGGTCGCGGTGTACGACGGCGAGGCGCTGGATGCGCGGCGGCCACTCCTGCGCGGCCGGGTCCTCCACCACGTCCACCGCGCACCAGTCGCCCAGCCGCGGCACCGCGGCGTCCGCCACGGTACGCAGCGTCTCCTCGTAGTCGAGGGAGGCGGAGAGGAGCTGGCTCGCCTCGGCCAGCAGGTCGGAGGCATCCTGCGCGCGCCGGCGCTCGGTGATGTCCTGGAAGACGAGCGAAACGCCGGCCGGCGCGGGATAGATGCGCGCCTCCACCCATCGCCCGATCACCGGACTGAACCCCTCCACCTGCGAGCCCACGCCCGTCGACAGCGTGCGGAGCACGGCCTCGTGCACGGGCGATCGGGGCGCGTCGGGGAACGCCTCCTCCATGCGCCGCCCCAGGAGATCCGCCGCGCTGTGGCCCAGGAGCGCCTCGGCGCGCGGGTTCACGTAGGTGTAGTGCAGCTCCGAGTCCAGCGCCACGAAGGCGTCCTGGATGGTCTCCAGCAGCGCGGCGTGCCACTCGGCCTGGTGAAGCTCCACCTCGTGCAGCCGCGCCCGCTCCAGCGCCAGCGCGCACTGCTCGCTGAGTGTGGATAGAAAGGTGCGCGTGGCGTCGTCGAACTCCTGCGGCTCGCGGAAGCTGAAGGAGAGCGCCGCCAGCGTGCGCTCCCCCACGCTGGCCGGCACCGCCACGAACGCCTGGAAACCGAGCTTCTCCAGGTCTTCCGTGGCCGTGGGGAAGACGCGCGACCATTCCGCGGGCGTGCCGATAGTGACCGTCTGGCGCCGCAGCGCGGCCTCGGAGAGCGGCTTGCCGGGCTCGACGCGGAAGGTGCGGTACCGCTCCGCCACCTCGGCGCCATACCCGCGCGTGCGGATGATCTCGAAGCGCTCCGGCCGCCCCTCGGCATCGGAGTGCACCAGCGCCAGTGACCCGGCGTCGGCGCCGACGGCGGCGAGCCCGCCCTCCAGGATGACGTCGGCGATCTGCGCGCGACCCACCGCCTCGTTGAGCTGCGCGGTGAGGCGCTGCACCCGCCGCGCGCGGTCCGCGGCGCGCTCGGCGAGGGCGCGGGACTCGCGCTCCGCTTCCACCAGCCGCGCCCGCTCCAGCGCCTGACCGCACTGGCGCCCCAGCGCGAGGAAGAAGTCGCGGCTCTCGCGCGGGAAGGCGCGCTCTCCGGTGAAGGTGAACGCGATCGCGCCGATCGTCTCCCCGCTCACCGCGAGCGGAACGGCCGCCACGGCGCGGGTGCCGAGCGACGCCCCGTTCTCCGGAAAGCGGCCGCCCACCTCCTCCTCGGACTCCAAGAAAAACGCTTCGCCCGTGCGCACGCACGCAGCCGCAGGGCCGGGCGTGTCAAGCGGGAAGCGCGCGTGCTCGTGGAAGACGTCCTCCGGCAGCCCCTTCTGGCGCAGAACCACCACCTCGCCTCCGTCGCGCAGGGCGAGCAGCCCGGTTGCCGCGCCGGTCGCCACCACGCCCTGCGCCACCACCACCTCCGCCACCTCCTCGGGGGTGGAGCTGGCGGCCAGCGCGACCGTCAGCTCCTGCAGGCGGCTGGTGAGGTCGCGCGCCTGCTCCACTTCCTGCCGCGCGAGCACCTGCTCCGTGACGTCCACCCCGTGCGCCATGATCCCGGAGACGGTCCCCTCCGGCCCCTCCAGCGGCTGGTAGACGAAGTTGATGAAGTGCTTCGAGGGCGGCTCGTGCGGCGTGCGCTGGTAGACGACGGGCGCTTCGGTGGCCGTGTACGGCTTGCCGCTGCGATACACGTCGTCCAGCAGGTCGATGTAGCCCTGCTCCACCAGCTCGGGGAGGGCTTCGCGCGCGGTCCTTCCCAGGAGGGGCCGGTCGCCCGCGAGCCGTCGGTACAGCGGGTTGGCGAGCTCGAAGACGTGGTCCGGCCCGCGCAGGACGGCGATGTACGACGCGGCGTGCTGGAAGACGCTGGTGAGCCGCGCGCGCTCCAGCTCCAGCGCCTCCACCAGCCCGCGCCGCTCCGCCTGCACCCGCCGCTCCGCCACCGAGTCGCGCACCTCCACGATCGTCCCCACCCGCCGCCCCCCCTCGCGGATGGGCGATGCGCTGAACGCGACGGGGTAGAAGCGCCCGTCCGGGTGCACGAACACCTCCTCCCCTTCGGCGCGCGCGTCCAGGGCGAAGGCGCGCTCGATGGGGCACTCGCCGATGGGGTACGGGCGCCCGTCCGGCCGCGTGTGGTGGATGACGTCGTGAAGCGGACGGCCCTGCACGTCGGCGAGCGTGTAGCCGGTTAGACGCTCCGCAGCGAGATTCATGAACGTGCAGTGCTGCCGCTCGTTCAGGATGAAGAGCGCCGGTGCCGCGTTCTCCGCCGCACCTCCGGACTGGCGGCGATCGGTCAGGGTCTGCAATCGCGTGTTCCGCGGGGCGGCCGGGCCGTCCATGCCCCGGTGAGTCGTGGGGCTCGACCGCAGTGGGGCGCGATCGGGCAAGCCGGAGGACGGTAGCAACTTCCGTACTCTGTACCAAAGTTACCAGCGGGTCTCACGCGGAGGCGCGGAGACGCAGAGGGAGAACTGCAACTGCGGCCTCACACAGAGCCACAGAGGGAACAACAAGAAGACAGGAAAAGGTTTCTCCCGGTTGCGTTCTCCTCTGCTCCAGGGCGATTGATTCAGGGCGTGATTTAAGGTATGTTCATCGAACAGTCCCCGGGCTATTGCTCTCCCGACCTCGCGTCGGTGATCAACCCGGGGTTTTTGTTTGCCCGTTTCCCAGCGGTCCGGGAGCGGGTCTTGTGGCTTGCATTACTTTTCGGCGGGGGCTAAGGAAGCGAGTCGCAGGCGGAGCATCGTTGGGTAGGCCAGCCGGACGCCTTCGATGCCGCATCAGCCGCATGCGCTTTCAACGCGCGCGCACGCATATCCCAGTCGTCGCGCGCGTCGGCGCCTGGGGGAACATGGCGCGCCAGGGCGCCCCGCGCGGTGAAGTAGTAGCGACGGACGCTTCCATCTCGCCCGGCGGAGCTCTCGTATGCGAAGCGGAGCCCGTGGCGGTCGAAGTACATCTCGCTCGTGCCAGAGGGGAGGCGCGTGACGAGCTTGCGCACGCCAGAGCGGTCCAGGTACGCCACCACCTGGCCATTCGGGTTGTAGCGGCGCGTCATGCGGCCCGAGCTTGCGTTGACTTCGCGGAAGACGGCCCGCGCGGCGGCGACTGCTTCGGCCTCCGTCTCCACCGGAGCGGGGGCGGAGCGCGGACGGTTCCACGCCCAGAGCGCTACACCGAGAGCGATGACGGCCAGCATCGCCAGGAGCGTGGCTCGCCTGGTCGAACGGCGCGCCGGTGCTGGCTTCGCGAGCGGCGCGAGATGGCGGAGGGCGTCACCCATCGCGGCGCAGTCGGGGTAGCGGCGAGCGGGGTCAGGGTCCAGCGCGCGGCGGAGGACGGCTGCGAGGGCGGGGTGCTCGCGTTGCAGCGCGGCGAGGGTGGCGGGAGGGTCTTCGACTGAGCCGCCCGCGAGCGCCGCGATGGCGGTAAGGCCGAGCGCGTAGACGTCAGTCGCGGGAGTGGTGGGGTCGCCGGCCTCCTGCTCGGGAGCCGCGAAGCCGGGGGTGCGCGGGTTCCCGCCGCCGCCGGTCAGGTGGGTCACCGTCGATGCGCCCCCCGCGCCCGGCTGCGCGATCCCGAAGTCCAGCACCTTCACCCGGGCCGAGGCGCCGGAGCCCGTGACGAACAGGTTCCCCGGCTTGACGTCGCGATGCACGACGCCGCGCGCGTGCCCGGCCGCGAGTCCGTCCGCGGCCTGCGCCAGGATTCCGGCGAGCTCCTCCGGGGCCGGGCGCCACCCGCCGGCTATGCGCGCGCCCAGGTCCTCCCCCGCGAGCAGCTCCATCACGAGGAAGTCCAGATCCAACTCCGTATCCACGCCGAAGTCGTGGACGGTGGCGACGTTGGGGTGGGCGATGGACGCAGCGGTCTTGGCCTCGCGCAGGAAGCGGGCGCGCAGCACGCCGCGCGCCTCCCGCGAGATGCCGGGAGGCGCCGTGACGACCTTGAACGCCACCTCGCGCTCCAGGCGCAGGTCGTGGCAGCGGAACACCGCGCCCATCCCCCCGCTCGCCAGGAACTCGTCCACGCGGTAGCGCTCGGCCACTACGCGGCCGACCAGGAGTTGCTCGAATGACGTCAACGGACCGGAATCGGTGGTGGCGTGCGATTCAGCGCGCCCATGGCCGGGGCGGCACCGGTGCGACCGTTCAGCGCCCCGCCAGCCGCTGCCGCACGGTGAAGTGGTAGACGGGTTGCCGGTCCTCGATCATCACGTGCAGCAGCTCGCGGGTGCGCAGCTCGATAAGGGTGCGCCCCAGCTCGCCCTGGAGGATCTTGGCGTGCTCCTTCCCCATCTCCTCCAGCGTGTCGGTCTGCGCACCCGCCCCGGCCGGAACCGCGAAGCGCTCGTGCGATACGTCCATCGTGGTGCCGAACTCGTGCGCGCTCGCCGTCTGCGACGCGTAGGAGTTGATCTTTCGCAGCTCCGCCTGCGTGGAGCCGGTGCGCAGCGCTGACGTCACCTTCATCCGGTAGCGCGGGATTCCCAGGCTGTCGAGGCGCGCGTGGAAGCGGCGCCCCACCTGCACCAGGAGGGCGCGCGCATCTGGCGTCACGTACGGCACCGAGTGGTCCATCTTGCGCAGCACCCAGTGCGGCGTGCTGTCCCCCAGCGCCACCAGCCGCCCCTGCCGCACGAGCTGCTGGATCTGCGCGTCCGCGTAGGCGCGCACCCCGAGCGACTGCGCGGTGGCGACTTGAGTGCGATTGACGTCGCGCCGAAGCCAGCCGATCTCGCTCGCCCCCAGCGGCCGCCCCCGCGCGAACGCCGCCCGCACCGAGTCGGGGCGCACCGCCGCCGCGGGGTTCGCCGCGACGACCGGCTGCGCGGGAGCCTGCGCCGACGCGGGCTGCCGCGGCTGCGTGTTCGCGGTCGTTGCCTCCGCATCGTTGTCCGGATCGTACTCGTGATCCCCGCCCGAGCACGCTGCGAGCACCGCCATTATCCCCGCCGCCATCCACCGTCGCTTATCAAGCATCGCCACCCTTTTCGTAAGCCTTTCAGGAAAGCGGCTCACGAAGGGCCAGATGTGTGCCACGTGACACCAGCCCCTCTGAGTTCTACAGATGATTGCACCAAGCGCGGTTGAAGATTATCTTCATGGACTCGGTAGATAATATTCAAAGTGAAGGGGGGCCTGCACATGCTTCCTATCGAAGAAGCGCTTTCTGCCGCCGGCGGCTTGCTCGAGGTGGACGGAGAACACATCGCCATCATCGTGGTGGGTGGCGCGACCTTGAACCTTCTGGGAGTAGTGCATCGCTCCACACGCGACGTGGATGTGATCGCGCGCGCCCACCGTGGTCCGGACGGAGAGTTTTCGCTCGCACGCGCCGAGCCGTTTCCGGAGAGCCTTCAGCGGGCGATCCGCACTGTTGCGCGAGACCTGGGGCTTCCCGCGAACTGGATGAACGGCGAGGTGGGCGCGCAGTGGAGCCAGGGTCTGCCGCCGCGCATCCTTGAAGGCATCACGTGGCGCGTCTACGGCGGGCTCGAGGTGGGCCTGGTGAGTCGCCACACGCTGATCGCGCTCAAGCTGTTTGCGGCCGTCGACGGCGGGACCGGCAGCGTCCACGTGCAGGACCTACTCGCGCTCGCGCCTACGGACGGGGAGCTCCACGAGGCCGCCGAGTGGGTTGCGACTCAGGATGCGCACGAGGGGTTCACGGCCATGATCTCACGGGTGATCGAGCATGTGCAGCGACGTCGTTCGTAGGATCGGCGCCGCGGCCGAGGAGGCCGTGGTCGAGGCTGCGTGGGCACAGTGGGCGGCGATCACCGCCGTCGCCGTGCCGGCGGGGAAGCCGCGCGTCTGGATGATCGTGGATCCCGAGGCGCTGATCCTCGCATCGATCGCCGTTCGGCACCGGGAGCGGCGGCTGGACGACTTGCTTGCAGGGTGGGCCCGCACCGGCTCGTCGTTGGTGAGCATCCAGCGTCTGAAGGCGCTGGCGAAGCACTTTCCGGGGCAGGTACAGGAAGAGGTCGGCTACTTCGCCCGGCACGCTGCCGATGCAGGCGACCGGCGCTGGCTGGCACACGCGGGAGCGGAGGGGTTTTCAGATCGCGGCAAGGAGCTCGGCGTGCCGCGGCTGCTGGATGGCCCCGCACTCATGCTCCGGCTGCGGGCGGGGATAGGCGTTGGCGCCAAGGCCGACCTTCTGACTTATCTGCTCGGCATCCATGGCGCATCCGCGGATCTCAGGGCGCTCACCGTGGCCACCGGGTACTCCGACCGCGCGCTCCGCACCGCCGCAGACGAGATGGCCCTCGCGCGCTTCATCCGCACCGTGGCGGGTACACCGAGTGCGTACCGCGCGGACCCGGAAGCCTGGATGCCGCTATTTGGAGCAGGCGGCGGCGACGTTCCGCCATGGCGATTCTGGTCGGTCGCGTTCGCATTCCTGGCAGCCGCGGGCGCTTGGGAGCGCGAGGCCTCGGATAACGGCTGGTCCTGCTACGTCGCCAGCAGCCGCGCACGTGATCTCATGGAGGTGCACGCTCCACGGATGCGCTACCTGTCCGCACAGCTGGACTCAGGTTCCGAGGCGCGCGGAGCGGAGTACCTGGACGTATTCGAGAGAGCTGTGCAGCGGATCGCGCGTTGGACGCGCGAGCACCTGTATCAGCTCGAGAACGCGAACGCCTGAGATCCACGCGCTTCGGCTCCGCACCTCAAGCCGCCTCTGCCTTCACCCGTTCGCGCGCCGTGACGGGGCGGGTACGCCGCCGTCCGCGCCAGGCGCTGAAGCGGCGCAGGCTGAGCGACAGGCCCGTCCACACCAGGAAGGCGGCGCCGAGGGAGACGAGGCCGGCGAGGGTCTGGCCGGGGATGCCGAGGACCTCGCCGGTGTGGGCGAAGCGGAGGATGGAGCGCATCCGGCGGCCGGGCGAGGTGGCGGCGAAGGGCTCCCACTTCGTCTCGCGGCCGGTGGCGCGGTCCAGGGTGAGCTGCGCGCGCTTGTGGGGCTCGCCGCCGTTGCCGCGGTCGATGCTGAAGACGAACGGCGCGTCCGGCTTGCGCGGGAGGTTCAGGGTGATGATGCGCCACCCCGGCACCCGCTGCGTCACGCGCGGCCAGAGCGCATCCACGCCCGCGAGCGCGACGGCCGGCGGCACGCCCTCACCCGGACGGCCGCCGCCCTCCGCAGGCGGGGGAGGGGCTTCGCCGGCGGCGCGGTACACGAGGTTGCCCGCCCACCGGTACGAGATCACGACCCCGGAGAGCACCACCACGAAGAGCGGCACCGCGCACCAGAAGCCGATGGTGTTGTGCCAGTTGAAGTCGCGCGCCTTGGGGCGCAGCCCGCGGCGGAACCAGGTGATGCCGCGCAGCATCCGGCGGCTCCACTCGCTCGGCCACCAGAGGTAGAAGCCGCTCACCACCAGGAAGAGGAAGGCGAGATTGCTGGCGCCCGTCACCATCTTGCCGAGCGCGCGGTTCTCCTCTCCCGCGCCGAGCCAGCGATGGATGTCGGTGACTTTGCGGAAGAAGGCGCGGGCCCCCGCCCCGCCCTTCCCCAATACCTCGCCCGTGTACGCGCTGGCGAACACGGTGCGCTCCCGTCCGAACGCCACCTGCACCGGCGCGTCCCTGCCCGCGCGCCAGGTGAGCGCGGTCGGCTTCCCCTTCTCCGTGCGCAGCACCCGCTCCACCAGCGCCGCCGGCGCAAGCCGCTGCGCCCCCGCCGACGGCGGCGCCGCCTCCAGCGTCCGCATGTCCGCCCAGACGGTGATCTGCCGCTGGTACGTGAGCAGCACGCCCGTGACGGACATGACCAGCACCACCACGCCCGCGAAGACGCCGGCGACGAGGTGGCACCAGAAGATGAAGTTGCGGAAGCTGCGCATTTCGGTGTGGAGGAAAGAACTAGAGAGAAAAAAAGTGCGTGAGTGCGTAAGTGCGCTGGATCCAAACGCACTCACGCACTAACGCACTAACGCACTTCTGTTTATCTACGCGTGCTCACCGACACCCGCACCGTCCGCGACGCGCCGGGCATGATGTTGTTGTTGCCATGCGAGGTGGCGTAGTAGCGCTCGTCCAGGACGTTCTCGACGTTGAGCTGCGCGCTGGCGCGGGCGCCGAGACGCAGGAAGAGCGCGGCGTCGGCGCGGGTGAAGCCGGGGAGGGTCACGGTGTTGTCGATGGCCGCGAACATCTCGGACTGGCGCACCACGCCGACCCCGAAGCCCAGCGCGGGGATGAGCTGCACCCGGTTCCACAGCGCAAAGGTGCGGTGCGGCACCAGCGCCACGCGCTGGCCCGCCTTCGCCGCGCTCGTGGTGCTCGTGATCTCCGCGTCCTGCGACGCGAAGCCGGCTACCACCTGCCACGACGAGGTCACGTCGCCGGACGCGCCCAGCTCCCAGCCCGTGGTGCGCTGGCTGCCCGTCTGCACCGTCTTCTTGGGGTCGACCGGGTCGGGGGCCGAGGTGTTGTCGCGGTCCAGGCGGTAGATGGCGCCGGTCAGGGCGAAGCTGGGGCGCACGTCCCACTTGATGCCCACCTCGCGGTTGGTGAACTGCTCCGGCTCCAGCGTCTCCGTCGTCGCAGTCAGCGAGCTGAACTGGTCGCCCGAGCTCGGCAGGTACGACACGCTGTACGTGCCGTAGAGCGACAGGGGGTGCACCGGCTTCAGCACCAGACCCGCGCGCGGCGACACCAGGTCGTCGCGGCGGTCGAGCACCTCACCGTTGCGGTGGTTCACGAAGCTGATGTCGAAGCGCTCGAAACGCACCCCGCCGACGAGCTGGAGGAAGCGCGCAAGCTCCACCTGGTCCTGCACGTACACGCCGGCCACCGAGGTGCGCGCGCGGTTGTCCGCGTCCGTGGCGCTCTGGCGGAAGGTGATGGGCGTGGCGACCGTCGGCTCGCCGATCGGGGCTGAGAAGGAGGTCGCGTTGTCGTTGTAGTAGCCCGTCTCGCGGTAGTTCTCCGTCTGCTGCCGCCCGATCTCCACGCCCGCCAGCAGCGTGTGGCGCACGGGCCCGGTGGCGGCTTCCACGATGACGTCCGTCTGGTTGAACAGGTTGGCGCGGTCCGTCCCGTTGTTGTACGCGGAGAGCGCCACCTGCGTCCCCTCCGTGTTCACCGCGCCGGGGTAGCTGTTCTGGTAGAACTTGTCGTAGGTGGCGTAGCGCGTCCGGTTGCGCAGCGTAAGCCCGCCGCGGGTGCGGTGCTCCAGCAGGCCGCCCAGCGAGTGCACCCTGATCCGCGAGTAGCTGGAGTCCGGGTTGCCGAAGAAGGTGGTGATGTCCGCGTCCGACGGGCGCCCGTTGAACGACGGCAGGCCGCGGTCCACCGAGCGGCGGTCGCTGAAGAGCTCGTACCCCGCCCGGAAGGTGGTGCGCGTGCCGAGCGCGAACGCCAGCGTCGGGTTGATGCCGTAGCGCTGCAGCGAGGCCTGGTCGCGGAAGCCGCCCGAGTTCTCGTACATCCCGTTGAAGCGCAGCGCCAGCGCGCTCCCCAGCCCCTGGCCGAGGTCCACCATCCCGCGGCGGTGGTCGAAGGAACCGCCCTCCATCGTCACCACGCGCGCGGGCGTCCACTGCGCCTCCTTGCTGACGCGGTTGAGCACGCCCCCGCCGCCGCCGCGTCCAAAGATCATCGCGTTGGAGCCCTTGAGCGCCTCCACCCGCTCCACGTTGTACAGGTCGCGGAAGTACTGGGCGTCGTCGCGCACGCCGTCCACGAAGAAGTCCGCAGTGGAGCTGTTGCCGCGGATGGTGGGGGCGTCGCGGTGCCCCTCTCCCTGCCCCATCGTGATCCCGGGAAGGTAGCGCACCACGTCGCCCATCCCCTGCATCGCCTGGTCGGCGATCAGCTCGCGCGTAACCAGGCTCACCGACTGCGGCACGTCGCGAAGCGGGGTCTCCGTCTTCGTGGCGCTGCTGGTGCGCGCCGCCGCATACCCGCGGTTCCGCATCCCGACGACGGTCAGCGGCGTCAGCGTGTACGCCGCCGTTCCGCCGCGCGTGACCTGCGCGATCCCGTTCTCGGCGATGAAGCCCCTCAGCCCCGTGCCCTCCACCAGCCGCCCGAGCGCCTCCTCGGCCGTGTACGCGCCGGCGAGGGAACGCGAACGCACGCCCGCCGCCGCGGCCAGGTCGGCGCGCACCGGCACCCCGGCCTGGCGCCCGAACTCGCGCAGGGCATCGGCGAGCGGCTGCGCCGGGATCTGGAAGCGGATGCTCGCCGGGGCCTCGGCGGGCGAGGCGGTGGAAGAGGCGGACTGGGCCGCGAGCGGGGCGGTGCACAGCAGGCACGCCGCCCCGAGAAGGGTGATCTGTCGCATCGGGTCGTCAGGTGGATCTGAATAAGGTTGAGAACGATTCTCAAACGCATTCTATCCCCCTGGTTCATCCGACGCAAGAAGGCCAGCCTCACACCGAGGGACGGAGAGGAACCGGAGGCCGCGGAGAATTTGTTCCGCTGTTCTTGCCGTTCCCTCTGTGGCTCTGTGTGAGGCCGCGGTTGCGGTTTATCCGCGCCGGCACTGCGCCTGTGGAACCGTCGCGGATGGCCGGCGCGCCGGATCGCGGGCGGCGCGCAACGCGGCATTCAGCGCTTCGGCGGGGGCGACGGCGATGTCAGGGGCGATCCCCGTGCGCTCCCACTCCGCGCCGGTGCAGGGGTCCCACACGCGCGTCACCGATATCGAGATGCTCATTCCCTCACCCAGCGGGAAGAAGCGGTTGTTGCGCCCCGCACCCGCCGTGCGCTCACCCACCAGCGTCGCGCGCCCCAGGTTGCGCAGCACGAACGGCACGTCCTCCGCCGCCGAGCGCGATCCCTTGTCGATCAGCACGAAGAGCGGCACGTCCAGCCGGCGCGGCCCGGCCACTTCGGGGAGGGTGCGGCGGAGCGTGGTGTCGCCGCTCGCCGGGTCGAAGACGGCCAGCGAGAGCAGGTTGGGCGCGGTGAAGTGGCTGATGAGGAAGTTGGCGAGCTGCGCGCTCCCTCCCCGCGACTCGCGCACGTCGATGATCATGGCGTCGGTGCGCTCCAGCGTGCGCAGCGCCGCCGCCATCTCGTCCATCGCCTCCTGCGGGCCGGGGAATGAGCTCATCTTCAGGTAACCGACGTTGCCGTCCAGGACGCGCGCGTCGGTGATGAAGCGGAAGCGACCCGCCGCTGAGTCCGCCTGCGGCGCGCGGCGCTGCGGAGCCCCCATCGCCGGGCCGGCGACGACGCGCAGGTGCTGGTCGGGGTGGATGGCGAGGATGTCGGCCGTAAGCGCCGTGGCGAACGCGGCCCGGTCCGTCATCCCGTTGTACGCGCCGGAGCGGGCGCGCTCGCGCAGCCGCGCGCCGATCATCTCGGCCGTGTCGCGCGTGACGTAGAAGCGCGCCAGCAGCCCCGCCGCGCTGTCCACCACCGCCATGCGCGCCTGGTCCGTGAGCGGACCCGTGGGTCGCGGCTCCGGCGCGCCGTCACCCGCCGCCTGCACGCGCAGGTTTGATATGCGGTGCGGCGCGTCGGGCTCCACCTCCAGCGAGAGCATGAGCGGTCCGCCTACGCCTCGCACCCTCACCTCCACGCGGGTGGGAGAAACGGAGCGCACCGCCTCCACCCCCGCCGTCCCGAAGTCGGCGGACATGCGGCGGAACTGCGCCAGGTGCCGCTCGACTGGGATCTGCTGGAGCTCGCCCATCATCTGCTCGCCCACGAAGGCGCGCACCCGCTCCTCGCGCACCTCGCGGATCTCCGCCAGCAGCGCGGCGGCGCGGCGGCCGGCCGGTGTTTCGGGGAGCGCGGCGCCCTGCGCGTGCAGCGGCGCGGTGCCCAGGAGCGCCAGCGCTGCGCTGGCAAGGATGCGCCGCAGTGCGGATGGGGCGCTGAATCGAATCGTCATCGGTTCGTCTGATGTGGAGGTTTTCGAAGGTCGATCTACAAGTGTAGATCCCGAAGGCGCACGGATGGTTGCCGGAGTGGCGCGGGTCAGCGCGCCGGGGGGATCGAATCGAAGAGCCGCCTGTCGCCGGTCGTGCGCACGTGGCGAAGGAGCTGGCCGGTCCGCGTGAGCTCCTCGAACATCTCCTGCCGCGCCGTCACGCGCTTCGGGGTGGGCTGGCGGACGAAGGCGTGCGGGGCGCTCAGCAGCACCGCGCCCAGCAGCAGGAGCGCGGCGATGGCACCCGCTCTCCACCCGCGGACGTCCTCACCGGAGCGCTCCGCACGGACCAGGCGGTGCACGCGGCGCACGAGCGGCGACCCGTGCTCCACCATGGCGGCCATCGGCACCTCCCCCGCGGGCGCTGAGAGCCACCCCGCGATGGAGGCGATGGAGCGCGCCAGCTCGCGCGGCCTCCCCGTCGCCCTCACCGCCCAGTCGTCGCACAGGAACTCGGCGCCCTCGCGATAGCGGCGCAGCGCGAGGGCGTTGAGGGGCTGGAAGAAGAAGACCGCCCCCACCATCCCGAGCAGGAGAAGCCAGAGCGGATCGCGGCGGACCAGGTGCGCCGCCTCGTGCGCCACGATGCTCCGCTGCTGTCCGATCGTGAGCTCGTCCAGCACTCGCCGCGGAAGGCAGATCTCCGCGCGCCCCAGCGCCACCGGCGCCGGGAGCAGGTCGGACACGGTGATCCGCACGCCCGGACCCGCGAGCGATTCCGCCAGTCGCGTCAGCTCGCCCGGCGGGAGCGCGCGGCGTCCCGCGAGGCAGCGGCGCAGGCGAAGGTGTGCCCGGGCCAGCATCCCCAACCGCACGGTGGCCGCCAGCGCCCACGCCGCGGTGAGCAGCGCCGCGACCACCCCGGCCGGCGCCCTCGGCCCCACCTGCACCGGCCCGCTCCAGCGCCGGACGATGGGCGGCCCGCCACCCGGACGAATTTGCGTCAGCTCCACCCGCCGCATCCGCACCGCCGCCGCGGCGGAGGGGATGCCGACGGACGGCCCAAGATCCGCCACGCTCTGCACCGTCGCCGTGGCGAGCCCTCCCACCAGCGCCATCTTCCAGAGGAGGTCCGCCCCGCGCTCGCCGATGAAGCGGCCGCGGGCAAGGAGCCACGCGCCGCCCAGCAGGAGGGTGCTGTGGATGGCGTACGTCAGCAGCCACCCCACGAGCGCGGAGAGCGCGCCGCTACCGAGCCCCGTCATCGTCCTCCTCGATCGAATCCAGCAGCGCCCGCACCGACTCCAGGTCGCCCGGCGCAATCTCACGCGATTCCACCAGGTGCGACACGAGTGCCGCGCTGCTCCCGCCGAAGAGGAGCGAGGTCAGTCCGGCCACCATCGAGCGCCGCACCTCCTCCTCGGTGACGGCGGGGCGGTACAGGTACTGGCGGTCCTCCCAGCGGCGCGTGAGGATCGCCCGCTTCTCCATCCGCCCGATCATCGTCGCGATGGTCGACTGCGCCAGCCGCCGCTCGTCCCACAACGCGCGGTAAACCTCGGGCACCCCCGCCTCCCCGCGCTCCCACAGGACGCGTAGGATCGCAAGCTGAAGCTCGGTCAGGTGGGGAGACTCGGTCATCGAACGCCGCCGCGGAGAGAAGCAATCTACACCTGTAAAGTGCCGGCCCGCCGAGGCTAAGTCAATTAACCCAGCATTAGCTCTTCAGGGGCAACAAAGGATCAGGGGACCACAGTCAGGCGACTGCAGCCCCCCATTTCTGTCATCCTGAGCGACGCGCCTCACCTTCCTCGACCGTGGTCCAGACTCTGGCGCGGAGCGAAGGATCTACTGCGCGTGGCGAGGGGCTCGTGCTCGCCGGCCGTCCTCCTGCCGCGCCGGCTAGATCCTTTGGTCGCCGCAGGAAGTCCCGAGGCCCGCTGCACTGCCCTGCGGGGCGGCTCCCTCAGGATGACAACAAACCCGACGCACTAACGCACTCACGCACTAACGCACCCGCTGTCTCTCACCAATCCCGAGTAAATTTCTGCACCGTCCCCGCAGCGGGAACGCGCGCCCCGTCCACCGCGACCCACCAGCGTGCGTCGCCGTCGAAGGCGGTGGATTCTACGAGGAAGGCGGCTTCGAACTCCTCGCCCTTGAGGAAGTCGGCACGCACGCGGGGGGCCCCTGGATCGGCGAACTGCAGAGCGGGGACGCCGGCGCGGGCGATGGCCACGCGGCGGCGGCAGGCCAGGAACTCGCGCCCGTTCACCACGTGGTCCGCACCGTCGATGGGCGGCGGCGCGACGACCGCGGCGAAGGGGGCGGGCGGCCGGGGCTCCGCGGTCCCGTAGTGCGCCGCGAGGGCGCGCGCCATCGCGACGGCGCACTTGGCCGGCGTGCCGGGGGCGGTCAGCAGCGCCTTGTCCGCGCCCAGGTTGCCGTGCTCCAGGACAAGGCGCTCCATCCGGTCCCACAGCGTCGCGGTGTTGCGGAACATCGCCAGGCGCGCCGGCGTGGAGTCCGTCGCCACCCCCGTCTGCTTCTCGGACATCAGCCCCAGCTCGCGCGAGAAGCGCATGGGGATCCCCGTCTCCTCGCTGATCTCCTCCACGATCAGCCGCCCCAGCTTGCGCGTCTTCTTGTTGTTGGCCCAGCTGTCCGGCGAGTTGGCGGGCGTATCGCCGAGCCCCGCTCCGTCGGGCACGATGGCGAAGATCCCCTTCCCCGCGTTCGGCGACTCCATGTGCACGTCGATCATGACCACCGGATCGCCCGCGGGGAGCGACTCCGCGATCGACGCCACCTTCTTCGCCACGTCGCCCAGCCCTCCGGCGAACCAGTCCGGCTTCCCCCGCGCCGGCTTCAGCCGCTGCACGTAGTGCACGGTGAATCCCTTCTCCGGCAGGATGCGCGCGTACGCGTCCGCATACGCCAGCGTGAGGGCCGCCTCCCCCGCCGAGCCGCCATTGGTCGTGTTCCGATGCCCCGCGCTGAGAATCACGTGCGTCTTCGCCATGAATCGCCCTCCGATGAATGGGATGCAGGAGTCGCGGACCGCGCGCATTCTTACGGATAATGAGTACAGCGTGCATCCGGAAGGGAGACGTTGGAACCCGTCGGCTGCTCGGGTCAGAACAGCCGTTCGTCCCAGGGCACGGCAAAGGGCTCGGAGACCGTGATCCGCGCGGCCTCAGGATGCTCCGGATTGATCATCAAGTTTAGTCCCACGGGGCGCGACGAAACGGCGGGCACCAGCAGTCCGGCGGAGCGCCTCTGGTCGTACCAGGCGTCGCCGAACGCGGCCGCGGCAGGCGACTGCCTGGCGTCCCAGCCGGGGAGGCCCGCCGGGTCCAGGCGCTCCAGGAGGTCATCCGGAACGTCGATGCGGACGGCGTGGTGGGGACCGGGAAGGGTGCGCGGCTTCAGCGTGCGCGCCAGGATCTCCAGGATGGCCCCGGCGAACGACTCCGCGCCGTAGATGACGCGGCGACCCCGCGAGTTCCAGCGGCCGCCCCAGTCGTGCGCACCCGTTCCATCGTAGGGCGGATGCCGCGTCTTGGTGATCCGCCAGGCGATCATACGGGAAGCGCGTACTCGATCCTCATCAGCAGCTCCTCCACCTCCCGCGCGCCGAGATCGGTGCGGGCGAGGTCGATCGGCCGCTCATATCGCGCCCACGTGGACCAATCACAAGCAGCCCTGGCCCAGCGGCCGGATTCTTCCATGGCATCCGATTCACTGCTCCCCTCCGGAACACCTTCGACCCGCCGAGCCCGATGAACTGCCTCCATCGCATCGCCCTGGCCTCGCTCGCGCTGGTGGGCGCGTGCGGGTCGCCGCCGCCGCGTTCGGACGTCCCGCAGCCGAGCGGGGATCACAGCTGCTACCGCTCCTCGACGCCGCTCCTGTCGCGATCCGCCACGCGGCTTTCCGGGCAGTGGCTGGTGCTCAGCGACCGGGGAGGAGAGGCGGTGGGGGCGCACTGGTACGACGGACGGATCGTGGAGGAGAGCGGCGCCTGGCGTCCGGTACGCTGGCAGTCCGTCCGCGGTGGCTCCTCCATCCGCCTCCGCTGGAACGAGGGCGCGACCGAGGGCACCATGGAGCTGAACGACCGCGGAACGGAGGTCGCCGGCACGGCGCAAGCCGGAACGCAGAACTGGCACGTCCGCGCCATCCGCGTCGACTGCGGCACCCTCCCCCCCGCCCGCTGACGCAACGAAAAACGCCCCCACCGCGACGTTCGCGGCAGGAGCGCAAATCCAGCCCCCTCTCACGATGACAGGAGGGCGCAGCCCTCTCCTGCTATCGGGAGAGGGGGCAGTCGAGTGTAACGAGACGGGGGTGAGGGCTCCTCACATCCGCTCCGGCGCCTCGATCCCCAGAATCCCCAGCGCCAGCACGAGCTGATCGCTCACCAGCCGCGTGAGGGTGAGCATGGAGGCGCGCCGGGCCGCATCCTCTTCGGAGAGGATGTGGTGGGCGTGATAGAAGGCGTTGAAGCTCTGCGCCAGCTCGAAGGCGTGCTCGCACAGGGCGTTGGGCGCGCGCCGCTCGTAGGTGGCCATCACCGCCCGCCCGAAGTCCAGCAGGCGCAGGCACACGTCGCGCTCCTCGTCGCTGCTCGGCGGCACCAGATCGCCCGCCTCGAAGCCGGCCGCCGCCGCCTTCGCCTGGATGGAGCGCGAGCGGACGATGGAGTAGCAGAGGTACGGCCCCGTCTTCCCCTCGAACGAGGAGAACTGCGCCACGTCGAAGATGTAGTCCGACGTGCGGTGGTTGCGCAGGTCCGCGAACTTGATGGCGGCCAGACCGATGCGCTTGGCGATCGTCTCCCGCTCCTCGTCCGTGATGTCGGCGGAGAGCGCGATCTCGCCCAGGCGGCTGCGCGCTTCGGCGATGGTGAGCTCCAGCAGGTCGCGCAGGCTCATCACCTCGCCCGCGCGCGTCTTGAAAGGCTTGCCGTCCGGCCCGTTCATGGTGCCGAAACCCAGGTGCTCCAGCACGGGGCGCCCCTCCTTCACCATCCCCGCCGCCTCGGCCGCGCGGAAAACCTGCACGAAGTGGAGCCGCTGCCGCTGGTCCACCACGTACCAGATGACGTCCGGGTCGCGAAGCTCCACGCGGTGCTCGATGGTGGCGATGTCGGTGGCGCCGTAGGTGACGCTCCCGTCGCCCTTCACCAGCAGAAGCGGCGGCACCGGCTCCGAATCGTCCTCGCGCTCCACCTGCACCACCAGCGCGCCCTCGGAAAGCTGGGCCACGCCCATCTCGGTGAGGCGCTCCAGCATCCCGTCCAGCCGGTCGCGGACGTCGCTCTCGCCTTCCCACAGGTCGAAGGTGACGCCCATCAGGTCCAGGTCGGCACGCACGGACGCGACCGACACGTCCACCATCCGCCGCCAGAGCGCGCGCAGGCCGGGGTCGCCGGTCTGGAGCGCTGTGGTAGCCTGCTTGGCCTCCTCCAGCGCGGCGGGGTCCGCCTTCGTGCGCGCCGCGGCCTCAGGGTACAGCTTATTGAGGACGTCCACGGTGATCCCGTCCTCGACCGGACCGGTGGGGCCGCCGGGGGCGAAGTACGGCAGCTCCGGCCAGCGGCGGCGAATCTCGGTGACGAGCATCCCCATGGGGAGCCCCCAGTCGCCCAGGTGCACGTCGCTGGTGACGTCGTGGCCCACGAAGCGGGCGCAGCGCTGCAGCGCATCGCCGATGATGGAGGAGCGCAGATGCCCCACGTGCATCCGCTTGGCGACGTTCGGCCCGCCGAAGTCCATCATCAGCTTGATGGGCTGCACCCGCGGCGCGCCGTGCCGAGGATCGTCGAGCAGCGCCCCGGCCTGGCGCGCGAGGTATTCGTCGGACAGCGAGAAGTTGATGAACCCCGGCCCGGCCACCGTCACGCGGTCGAAGGGGAACTCCAGCTTCGCCGCCACTGCGTTGGCGATGGCGACGGGCGCCTGACGCGCGGCCTTGGCCAGCGACATCGCGGTGTTGCATTGGAACTGCCCCGCCTCCGGCCGCCGCGACTTCTCCGCGACCGCCGCCACCTCGCCGTACCCGGCCGCGGCAAAGGCCTCCGCCAGCTTCTCGTTCAGAAAATCCCAGATCATATCCCGGCAGCGTCCCGTTTTCGTTCGTCATGCGCACCAGACCGATCCGTCTGGTTACGCGCGCCCAAAGTAGCAGGAGCGCGCCCGAATACCAACGCCCCGGGTCATCCCCATTCCCCATTCCCACTCACGGCAGCCGCTGCGCCAGCTCCCGCGCCCCCGCATGCCCCGGCTCCACCTCGCGCAGCACCGCGAGCACTTCGCGCGCGCGGTCGAACTGCTGCGTGACGGCGTACACGCTCGCCAGGCCGAAGAGGATCTCGGGGTCGCGGGGCGTGCGGGCGCGGCCCTTCTCCAGCCATATGATCGCCTCGGCGGCGTTGGCGGCGAAGGCCAGGCCCTGGTCCGCCGGGTCGAGCGCGGCGGCGCGGCGCAGGGTCCGCGCACCGCCAACGTGGTCGCCGCGGCGCAGGAGTATGTAGCCCAGGAGCTGCTCCGACTGCGCCGTCGCCCCACGCTCGGTCGCGGCGCGGGCGTAGCGCAGCGCCTCGTCGTAGCGGCCCAGCACGAAAGCGAGCCGCCCCGCCACGAACGCGGGCTCCGCGTCGGCCCGGAACTCCTGGGCCATGGCGCGCGCGGCCCGCAGCGCACCCTCTCGGTTGCCCGCGCGCTCGTATGTGTCGCGCAGCCGGTCCGTGGCTTCGGGCCACGACATCGTCTCGCGCACCAGACCGAGCGCCAGCTCTTCCTCGATGGCGCGCGGGCGGAGCGTGTCGGCCAGGGGCGTTACGCGCGCGCCGCGGGGCTGAAAGGGCCACCCCGAGCGCAGCCGGTCCGCGCGAAAGACGCCCACGAGCGAGTCCACCGCCGTCAGCGGGAGGGCGGCGCGGGCCTGCGCGGCGGGAACGGCGTGGGTCCAGGGGCCGATCATCCCCTTCGCCCGGAGCGCCTGGTAGAAGGCGTCCGCGATCACGAAGTAGCCCTGCACGTTGGGGTGCAGGTGCTCCAGCATCACGGCGTCGCCCACCACGCCGCCGGGGGATGCGCGCTCCAGGGCCCCGCGCGTGTCCACGACGACGGCGCCGTGGCGGGCGGCCTCCTCGCGGATGATGCGGTTGACGTCCTCCGGCGCGCGGAAGCGCAGCTGGTCGCGGTCCCGCGCCGCGCGGTAGGCGGCGCGCGCCCCCGCCACGTCGCCGCGGGCCTCGGCGCAACGGGCGAGCGCAAAGAAGGCGTCGGCCGCGGTGCTGTCGATGCGCACGGCGGCTTGCAGCGCGCGCTCCGCGGCGGGGGTGTCGCCGCGCGCCATCGCTTCCACGCCGGCGCGGTAGGCGCGCTCCCATGCGGCGCGGTCGGTGCCCGGCAGCAGCGCGCTGGCGAACGGGCGCTGGCCGCGATCGTTGCTGGCCACGGTGCCGATCAGCACCGGGATGCCGCGCGCCCGGTAGCGCGCCAGGAGCTCGGACAGGTTGGCGCGGAACTGCGCGAGCCCGGCCCGGTAGCGCGGCGAGTCGTAGGGAATCAGCTGCTCGCCCGCCATCAGCTCCATCACCGAGCGCGCGGAAGCGTCCGCCGCCGGCGCGCGGGAAAGCGCCCGGGCCAGTAGCTGCACGGTGCGCAGCGGGCGGAGCGCGAGATAAGCCTTCACCAGCCCCCGCGAGCGCCCGCCGGACTGCGACGAGCCAACGCCGAAGACGCCGTAGAACTCGTTGTGGCCCGTGTAGATCATCACCGCGTCCGGCTTCTGCGCGATGATCTCCCGCGACTGGTCGAGGAGCGTGTACGAGTTGACGGCCGTGAGCGCCGTGTTGACCACCTCGATGTCGCGATCGGGAAAGGTGGCCTGCAGCCGCTCGGCCAGCATCCGCGAGGGCGCGCCGCCGTGCCGGTACGGAAAGCCCGCCGCCGAGGACTCGCCCTGGAAGAAGATGCGGAAGCCGCCCGGCGCCTTTTGCGCGCGAAAGAAGTCCATCTGCGGCAGCGGGACGATGCTCCCCGGACGGAAGTAGCGTCGCGCCACCTCCGGGTTCGGAAAGAGGTAGTCCGGCTGGCTGGGCGCGCTCACGAAGAGCGGGTACGAGTCGCCGAACCCCGCCAGGCGCAGCCCTCCCTCCAGCACGAGGAAGAAGAGCAGCGGCACCGCGAGCATCACGCCTGTAAAGAGCCGGCGCCTCGCAGGGGAGAGCGGGGCGCGGGGTGCGGCTGGGGCGGGCGGCGCCGCGGGTGGCGGGCGGCGGGGCTTGGGCGGTTTGGCCATGATACCATTGCGTCATACAGGTTCGAGCAAAGCCCGCAACCGAAGTCTCACGCAGAGGCGCAGAGACGCAGGAGAGAAAAGAACAGATGCGCACCGAGCCATAGAGAAAACTGAAAGAACGGTGTGGC